>CAYHNG010000005.1:0-78174 GCA_964357975.1 uncultured Pseudomonadales bacterium | reverse complement strand
ACAAACACCGGAAGCCATTAGAGGCTTGGTCGAATTCTCAGGAAAAAGATTTGAACGTGTCAATGAAGCTGTCTTGGCTGCCATAGAAAATGCCAAAGAAATTGACTGTCAAACCTGTCAAGAACTTATCACTAGAAAGCTCAATATCTGTCGGGGTGAGAGGACTCGAACCTCCGACCTCTGCGTCCCAAACGCAGCGCTCTAGCCATCTGAGCTACACCCCGATGGAGTAATTTTACCATTCAAAGCCTATTTTGAGGTAAAATATATCCTGACGGTTACAAACTGTCAGATGGTGGGTTTAGCTTAGTTGGTAAAGCGCCTCCCTGTGGAGGAGGAGACCGCGGGTTCGAGTCCCGTAATCCACCCAATAATCTGATATAGATTGATATATCCGTATATACTAGAACACAATCTTACAGTGATACTTAGTTCACAGATTGGTAGAATTGGTGTATGGTAATAAAGATTGTAGAAGCAAGAGAACTATCCCTAAAGGTTCTCGCCAAATATGGCTATACCCCAGGTGAATCTGAGGTAATAACTAATTCACTAATTTGGGCGCAAAAAAGAGGATCTTCTCAGGGCTTAAATAAACTTTTTGGGTGGAGAATCAAGAAGAGAACTGAAGCAAAAGAACCATCAGTAGAAAAAATAACCGATAGTTCAATACTTATCAATGCCAAATTGGGAAACCATATAGTCGCTTGTGACTTTGCCATTAAAGAAACTGTTGACCAAATCAAAGATAAGTCAATATTCTTAATCGGAGTAAAAAATACAGACAACTCTGCTGGAGCACTTGGATATTACACCGAGCAACTCGCCGGAAAAGGGCTTGTAGGAATTATGATGTCTGCGGCAGATCCAGGAGTGGTGGCGTATGGAGGAAAAACACCAGTTTTTGGTACCAATCCAATATCAATTGCAGTGCCCACGATTGATGACCCAATATTACTGGATATGAGCACGGCGGCATTGACCTGGGGTGATTTAGTTAAATACGATAACGAATCCAAGCCTTTACCGGATGGATTGGCCTTTGACAGCGTAGGGAACCCAACGACGGATCCGAAAAGTGCTATGGATGGGTGGGTAACCACCTTTGATAAATCCTACAAAAGCTCAGGGCTTGCCTTAATGATTCAGATACTAGCAGGCCCACTCGTAGGAAGTATCTATTCAAAAGACTATAACCAGTGTCAGTATGGAAGTTTAATAATTGCCATCAATCCAGAAGCATTTGGAGATAAAAACACATTTATCGAAAGAGTTGAAACAATGATAAAAGAAATAAAGGAAAGTGAAAAGGCTGTAGGTTTTAGCGACCTTCAATTTCCCGGGGAACGAGGATATAGTATCTCAAAGCAATCTACCGACAATAATGCCACCGAAATATCTACTGAATTATATGAAAAAATTATTAACTTCCTAAACAAAGAATGAAAATTTACCTAATCGCAGACAATACGAGAACGGATAGGGTAGAAAATGAGCTTTCTACGCTAGGGAAAGTGGTAGTTGTCCAGCGACTTGAAGAGATAACTGCATTCAATGATCCGGAAGAAAAAGTGATCGGTGTGGCACCGGGTGAAGTAGAATGGAAACTCCCGAAGGAAGAATTGGAGAAGATTAAAAATATTAAAGGAATTTGCACTCTTTCGGCTTGGGCACAATGGATTGATTTGGAATATTGCAAACTAAACAGTATCGCAGTAACAAACACTCCTGGGGCAAATTCACAGTCAGTGGCAGAATACGCCATCTGGATGATGTTCTCTCTTGCAAGGAAACTTCCTCAACAAATAGTTGAAAAATTTAAAACTAACGACGATGAGAACCACCATCAGTCGGAAATACTAGGAAAGACAATGGGAATAGTGGGGCTGGGAAATATTGGAGATAGAATTGCCAAAATGGGAAAAGGCCTTGGGATGAATGTCGTATATTGGAGCCCAAAATCCAGAAATGACGAATATCCATACAAAGAGTTCACTCAATTACTTAAAGAATCAGATTATATTTTTAATTGTGTGGAAACATATCAGGATACCCAAAATCTATTTGATATAGAAAAACTGTCCCATATGAAAAAGTCAGCTTGCTTTATCAGTGTTCTGGGCGGTATGGGATACGGACAAGAAGATGATAACTACTTAATCGAGGCGGTTAACAGTGGTAATCTGGGAGGTTTCGCTGTTGAAGGTGAACACGAAAAAAATTATAAGCTTCCAGAAATTAAGAGCGACAGCAATATATTTATTCCTGGAAGTTATGCCTATTACACAAAAGAGGCAGAAACTTTATCTCTGCAGAAATGGGTAGAAGCCATTACCGGAATCATTACGAAAAACTACAAGTATCAAGTTCATTAAATGGCATACTAATACAAATGATAAAAAATGAATCTGAACTAGGTAAACTAATTAACCAATTTCCACCTGAGCAGTATGGTTCAGCTGAAATGTCAAAGGCTGAATTTGTAGCGCTGAGGGATTTATATGCATCACTTAGAGATCAAATGTATGGGGGAGATTCACTAACTTCGGAACAAAGAGCACAAGTTAGAGAGGCCGTTTCCGAAAGTGTCATCAACGATGGATGGCCACAGCTTAAAGACCTTTCAGAATCCGATCTTGCAGAAACAGCAGTGAATCACGCCTGTGTTGTTGCTGAAAAGTTACACGAAGAAAGGGGGTTAACCGCACTTCCAGATACAGTCTGGGCTTATACAGCAAAGAATCAATTTGACCGGTATGTTCAAAAAACATTATCTAGAGATGGAAAATTGTCTTTAGGGTCGGAGATTGGAAACGACTGGTATGGAAAGAGTCATAGAAGTATTGAAGGGTCAAAGGATATAACAAAATATCCCGATGAAGTAGACAACTCAAAGATTCACGGCATTGGTAAAGTTGAAAGGTATTGGCCGGCGCAGCTAATGAGATATCTGGAAAGTATTAGACTTGGTAAGGCCTCAGAGTCTGAATTACAAAAGTGTAAAGTCGGCGAGACACCAAAAATTACATATAAAATTCCCTGGCTTAACTACGATGAAGTAATCAAAGGTGCCGAGTCAGTTGAAGACATAGCAGTTGGTGTAGCTGTTAAAACACTGGAGATACTAAAATCAAACGGTTTGAACGATGAACAAATAGTTGCAGTTCTCCTTGCGGGATATAGTCCCGGAGGACCAATCAGTGAACACGGTAATATTCCTGAGATTGGAAAAATATGGAAAAGTATTGTTAGTAACGCAAAAAGTATCACAGAACTTGAGTCTTTACAGCCAAAGCTCAAGGCGGCGATTAATAATAGATTCCAAGCTCTCAAATACCCCACTGACATTGTTTAATCGTTAGTGCTGGAATAAATAGCTCCCTCAATTTCTCTATCTGCGCATATATCGGTTCTAAGAACTCATCATCAAGAACCCAAACAAAAATCTCTCGCTTTTTGGGAGATTTCTATTTATCTATCGCTGGAACCGGTCTCATTTATTCAATTTGATTACCAGGTTGTAAACTACCTGTATGGGAGATTCCACGGAACATCAATTTATAGAGGTCAACGAAACAGAATCATCAAAAGCCAAGCAAGAAGCTCTGGAGAAGTTACCAAAGCTCAAAAAAACTCTCCTGTATTACGGCCAAACCAGATCACTATATATTAATATGAATGGTGCTCAAACCGTATTGAGCAAAAACGAAATAATTGAACACTTCAGAAACTCTCCTGTGTTATTTCATGGTACTGGAGGTAAGAAGAGACTCCGGGAAATTGCCCATCAAGGGCTCACGACAGTTAACTTTCGTCAAAGAGCAGAAAACATATTTCCTCCTCAAAAACCACCTATTGACAAAAAAGGAGAAGAACAAATAGAAGAAGAACCGTATGACGAAGAAAGAATGTGGGAAGAACTGCTTGCTCAAGAATATCAAATGGATATGGCGGACAGGTCCATGGGAAATGAATATAACTACAAATACATCTCCTTAACCTTTATCCCCTGGTGGAACACAAGAGGGGTCGACAAAGACAAACTGAATACAGAGGCAGGTCATTTCACCAATCCAGAAGGTCAACTTGAATTAGGAAATGTCAGTATAGTTTTGGATGAATCTGAAAGCAAAAAAATAATCGATAAAAACTGCGAGGAGCTAGGCAAAGAACAACCGGATAGTGAATTTAGCCAAATAGTGAACGATCGCACTGTAGCCTTTGCAGAGGCATTAGAACCATTGCGAATTTCCCCAAAACATATCGCCGCCATATTTCTCATGGAAGGCAGAACCAATGAGATTTCCAACGAAGTTGAAAAGGGCCTGTTCCGTCAAGCCGTTGATAAACTTGGGACACAATTCAAGGTCCCCATCTTTAATTATTACGGTGATCTGATTTGGCCAAAAGAACTTACAAATCAAGAGGTTCTGGACTTAGTGGCTGAAGAAAGCGACCGCTAAACGAAACAATTGAAGGATTCCAATCATTTCTCGATGACCAGAAACTTAAAGTTGAATCCAATTTTGGTGCCGTTGCTCCGGGAAACTATATCAAGGCTTGGAGAATAGAAAAATCATAGTATTTGGGCTTGTTCAGCAATATTTGATACATAATTTGTTATATCATTAGAGATGTCATCCTCAGATTTTGCTATATGTACAAAAGAAAAAACTCAAAGACAAAGCTCTATGTAGCATTAATCGTTCTTGTCTTATGTCTCTCGGGATATCTGACCATTACCGGTTGGAGGAATGCTCAAACAAATCGCCAGGGTCGCTCCCAACCGACAGTGGCCTCGCTTGTGGACATTCCCATTCTCAACAAAAAAGTGTCGCAACCACTCCCTTTGTATAAGCAACCGGATATGGGTGCAGTTTTACCTCAGGCCAAATGGGTACCCCAGACATTTAACAACTGTGGGCCCGCAACTACGTCAATGGTCCTACAATATTTCGGCTATACCGTGTCTCAGGTAGAAACAAAAAAAGACTTACGAACCAATGAGTCAGACAGTAATGTCTTTACTTACGAAATACGAGATTATTTAAAAAACACTTACGATATTGAAGGAAAACTGCTTTATAACGGCAGTATTCAACGATTAAAAGCCTTGCTGGCCAACGGAATATATTTGGTAATTGAAGACTGGCTTCATCCCTATGAAGATATTGGACACAATATGATAATTCGTGGCTTTGATGATAATGAAGGAGTGTTTATTGCGGATGATCCATACTTTGGAGTAGGAATTAAGTACAAATACGATATTTTTGAGCAAGGACAATGGAAACCGTTTAATCGTGAATATATGCCGGTTTATCAAAAAGACCTGGAGCCATTGGTCATGGCAATTGTCGGTAACGACTGGGATGAAAAAACCATGTACCAAAGAGCCGTGGAAGTAGCCAAAGCCGAGCTGGAGAAAAACAAAGACGATATGTACGCCTGGTTTAATCTTGGAACCAGTTATTACGGTTTAGGAGATTATCGGAATGCCAAAAGTGCATTTGAAAGGTCACAAGCCATCGGTTGGCCCAAGAGAATGTTGTGGTATCAAATCCAACCGGTTCAAACGTACAACAAACTAGGGGAATATCAAAAAGCTTCGGAGTTAGCCAAGATTGGATTATCAACATACGAACCATTTGCCGAATTACACCTGGAATCTGCTATTGCCTATAAAGGGATGGGTAATCTGGAAAAAGCCAAAGAGGAAATCGATAGGGCTCTGATATTAGCACCCAACTATCAGCCGTTAATAAATTTTTCGAACGAATTGTAGAGTACACGAACGCACGAGGGTCTATTACGCACGATTTCTCTTCTTTGTTATACTGTGAATGTGGCAGACGAAACATCCAACGAAATTTCTCAAGAACACTTAGCAACATCCAAACCTTCTGAAGATGTCAATAATCCCGAAACTGAACTAGCCAAGTATGCCGCCAAACTAAAGTTGTTTGGCACAATGGCCGAAAGAGTCACTCGCACGGAGTTTGATCAAGTGGTTGAAGAGGTTTTACGTCTTTCAAAGGAATATTTTAAAAAAATTGAGCCGGCCGAACAATTAAATGACAAGGAAACCTTTGGAGATGTTGATTTGGTTACTTTGATTGTCGAGAAGGGGACTAAGGCCAGATTTACCGAAATCTTTAAAGAACAACTTAAGGGATATAGTCAAAACAGTAACATCAATTCCTTGTTGTTAAAGCTTGCAATGGGGAAAACTGTCCACGTAGATTTTATCGAAGCGGATGACGAAACAGACTTCGATCGGAAACTTATGTATTACTCAAAGGGACACAGTTCGGCCATGATCGGCATTTTAGCAAAAAAACTTAATTATAAGTACGGTACTGAAGGATTTTTTAAAAGATACAAAGATTCAAGAGGGAACTGGCACGACATAGAAATTACCCCAAATTTGCGAGAAGGGTTAGAGATACTTGGACTTTCAGCGGAAGCCTATGCCGAGTGTCACAACATGGATGAGCTAATTGCCTGGCTTGGCTCCTCACCCCTGTTCGATAGCGAATATTATGGACTTAGAGAACTTGCCACTCGTGACAGAGAATCAATTTCTAAAAACCAATCTCAGAAACATATGGTGTATCACTTACACGCTCTGGACAAACACGCGTCCATTTCAGACCCTAATCTATTTTTTAAGGAACAACATCCGGAAAGGCACCGAGACTATTTGGAGCACGTTAAACAACTTGAAGAGACACTAGCCTTTAAAAAAGCCATCAACGGGGAACTTGTTATCAAAACTTTTGGTGTACCACAAGGAATAAAGGTGGTCAAATAATGAAATATATTAAAGATAACTACCCTCAAGCCACTGAAATAACCCCAGAGATGCAGATTGCCATAAAAGTGCTCCTGGACCCTCTATCCGGCCAAGCAAGCCTCTAACATCCTATAGCTTGACAGCCGTAGGTACCAAAGCTATAATTCACGAGTACTCTCACATATCCCAAAACGTTCCCTATAAGGAGATCCTCACATGAACGTTCATCGCTTGCTTGAAATTCTCGAAGAAACCACCTATTTACTGCGCAAGGGAGAGCCTGTCACCGAGAACGTCGTGGCTGGCGTGAAGGTAGTCCAGATCGAAAATTTCCCCCACAAATCCCAAGTGGAGCCCGGAATCAAGGTCGACTGTCACTTTGTAGTTGTGGTTGTCGATAAACCAACCGCCAAAAAGTATCGCGACGAGGTTCTTGATATTCTCAAGGATTGGCCGTCGGAATCCTGGGGTCAAGCGGTTTCCAAACTCGAAGAAGGACCTTCCTATATCGTCGTCGGGGGTGTTCTTGGCGATCAGGGTTCAGCCTTCCTGCTCTTTGCGCTCGGACAAGTTCTCGGGTTTTGGAATGTTGTCACTCCCAAATCTCTCGGAATTACGGGGCCTGAGGCTGATGAAGTGGCCGGGCTTGGTTTAGTCATGATCGACGGCTTCAAACATTAAGCCTTCCCGCTCGAATAGCTCAACAACAGGAGACAAAATGGCCGAAAAAATTGCTATTGAAATCGACTGCCCCGACTGTGGAGGCTCAGGCGTTTATCATGGCTTTGCGGAACCTCCCTTCGTGGGTGTGGTTTGCCTTACATGCAAAGGCAAAGGCGCCAAGACGGTGTTTATCACTCCATTCACCGTCAGAAAGCTTCGCGAGGACATTCGGACGGTCCGTCAATCCAGAGGTTCCTTTATTGGAACCGGTGTTGGACCGACTGGGGGAGAAGTTACCTACGAAGAGTTCCTCAACGGAAAAATGCCTTAATACAAACAAACCGGACTAATTAGTCCGGTTTTTCTATATCAGTTACCCTATAGTTGACAGTAACACTATTTGGTGCTACAATTCCCAAGTAACTAGGCACGTACATTCACGTATAAAAGGAGATAAGATGTCCAATCCAAGTGTTTATGTTTGTGAGGGCGACCTTACCAAGCTGAAAGTGGACGCCATCGTCACCCTGATCAATTCCGGTGGAATGTGGTTCGGAGGCCTCGACAACGCAATCTCACGAGTCGCCGGTACCCAGTATCACAACCAAGCACAAGCTGTTGACCTTCATAACGGTCAGGTCGTTGTCGCCAAGAAGAAGGGTCTCTCGCGCGGAAGGTTCGAAGATGTGATCTTCGTGGTTGATGACCTCGAATCACCACTCGGCGACCTGGTTTACGCCGCCCTCAGTGCGGCCGAACAACAGGGATACAAATCGGTGGGCTTCCCCCTCATGCGCACCGGCGTTATGCTCGGAGAAGTTGAACCGGATGTGGCCGCCGTTATTCAGCAGATGAAGGCCGGCATCGCCCGCTTCTGGAAAGAGGGAGAGCGTGCAATGGACATCTACATCGTCGTCTACGACGATCCCCGTTCCGCCGCCATGCTTCTGCAGGACGGATCCATGCTCCGTTCCATGATCAACCTCCGGTAAGGTAATAGGTTTCAACAAAAAACCTGATGCGCAAGCACCAGGTTTTATTTTTATCTACTTATCCTTATTATCTTCCAGCGCCTTCTTGATCACCGGTTCGAGTTTGTCTTTGTGGTCCCCAATACCCAGTGTCACCACAAAGGTGCCATCTGCAAGATATTCGGCCGAACTTTCTTCTTCCAAATACGCTTTGGCAGTCAAGGCCGCCAAGAAAGTAGCATCTGCATGAGTCTTGGCAATAGCCTCGTTGTTGGCGTCCCCTGTGGCCTGCAATGAGGCAATAATGGCCGCAGCCGCGCCATCACCGCCATGATCACGGTCGTAACCACACGGGTCAAACGACTCGCCAACGAGGTCGACCTTCATCACCCTACCCTTCAGATAGTCAAAGTAGGTATCCCGTTCCAGCAAAGCTCTCGCTTCTTCAAGGGTCATCGGTGTCGGGTCATAGCGGGCAAAACCCATGCCCACCGGTTTCGAAGCATTGTACAGGGCCGCCAGTACGGCCGCCTTATCCAAACCAATCAAGCTAATTTCAGACATTGGCATCTCCTTCACTATTCAGATTGACTTAAGGGGCAACTACCTTACAGACACAAGTTTATCACTTTTGCCGGCTTTGGTCAAATATATAGGTTACCTTAGTGAGCAAACTTTCGTCAGAGATGGTAAAATGACCATAGTAAAGGCGATAGAGTAAATATTAATCAACCACTTCTATCAAAAAATACTATGACAGGAACAGTTAAAACAAAAACAGACAAAGGCTTTGGCTTTATCGCTCGTGAAGGAGAGACGAAAGATCTCTTTTTTCACTCCAACGATCTCAGCGGAATTTCCTTTGACGAGCTTCAAGTAGGTGCCGTTGTTGAATTCGACATTGAGCAAGGTCCCAAAGGACCCGCGGCAAAAAATGTCAAACTTGCCAAGATTGCCGAATAATCTTTGCTAAGTAACAAAAAGGCTCCACCACCGGGTGGGGCTTTTTTGTTACCTCGATCGTGTTTTACTCAAAACCTTAGCTACCCTCATACCAAAAGTTCTGATCATCACCACCCCAATACCTAGAACCGGGATTGCAAATACCGCGCCTAAGGCCCCACCAAACTTTAAGCCAATTAAGAGAGAGATGAGAATTATCGCCGGGTGAAGACTAAAGGCTTTCCCTAATAACTTTGGTCCAATCACGTTAAAGATTATTTGTTGAGCTAAAAACAAAATCAATCCGACGAACAAGGCTTTAACCGAATCGGCCAGAAGCGCCACCATCACCGGTAAAACTATAGCCAAAAGGGGACCGATGAGGGGAACAATCGCAAATAACCCGGCGAGGAAGGCTACCGAAAGAGCGAACCCGGTGCCAAACAGGTACATTACCACCCATGTCACCAGTGCTATCAAAACACCGTAGAAAAATTGCACCCTGAAAAAAGAAACAAAGGTATCGCCAATCACTTTCTCTATGAAAATTAGCGTTTCGTGCCAAGTGTTAGGCACCAAATTAAAAAATTCCTTATTGATCTTGTTTTGGTCAATGATGAAGTAAAAAGAGAGTGTCAACACAATAAAAGCGGAAAAAAAGAACTGGGCAATAGAAGGAATCAGGGTAATCGAATTTTCTATCTGGGTCAGTAACGGTCCATCCAGATTGTTGAGAAATTTTGGTGCATGGCTAATATATTCGGATATCATGCTCACCAGCGCGACAATTTGCGTGGTAATTAGTGGGATATAGACAAAACCAATCGTGACGATGAAAATGGTCAAAAGAAGATAGGTGATTGTTGTCGAGATTACTTTGGAAAATTTCAGGTATTTTTGAATTAGATCCACCACCGGATCAAGCAGGAAACTCAAGAGCCAGGAAACCAAAACAATTACTAAGGTGTCGGTGAATCTGCTTAATACCGATCCAATTAAACCCAAAACATAACTGCCCACGGCAATTATCAAAAGGAACAATAGTACTCGCAACAAACCGATATTCTTTTTTACCTCATCCAGCATGTTCTTACTTTACCACAGGCAGTGATGCCATTAGATAGACTTCTTGACTGCTCTTTTTACTCTCTTTTTCCCCAAAGATGGTGTTTTTTCCAAATTAGTTTCGATATCCTCCAGTATTTTGGCTGTTATCTCGGTAGAAGCTTCTTTGACGATCGATGGCTGCAAAAGCTTGAGTATCTTGTCCAGCT
This sequence comes from uncultured Pseudomonadales bacterium, assembly GCA_964357975.1. Lineage (GTDB taxonomy): Bacteria > Patescibacteriota > Microgenomatia > UBA1400 > MFAQ01 > UBA10133. Next base: position 67,528 of record CAYHNG010000005.1, on the reverse strand, counting down.
TGGCATTGATTGCCTGTAACTCAACACTATTTTCCTTAACCATCTGGACCGGTTTGGAAAAAGAACTATCGCCTGAACCAAATGACCTTCCCGAATCGGATTTGGTCTCCGCAAAGCAGTTACTACAAAGAACCGGCTTACCATTTGTCGGACGGAAGGGTACCTCACAACTCTGACCACATTGATCACAGGTTGCTCGAAACATCTGTCGATCCGTGTAACTGGATCCTCCTCGTTTGTCATACATTTGAGGCCTTCTCGAATCCCCAAAATTCGACTCTCTCGAGCCACCACCATTATTTTCAAAACACTTACTACAAAAGACCTCTTTACGGCCGTTTGGTTTAAAGGGGACTTTACAGGCCGCCCCACATTGAGCGCAAATAGCGTCGAACATTGCCGGTCGGTCGGATCCTCGATCGTTAAAGTCTCGTCTGATGAAATTTTGGCCTCCACTAAAATTGTTACCTCGATTTGAAAATGTCATATCCTATATTGTACCACACCACAGATCTCCCAGTTTAGCCTCAGCTACCTTTACCTAACAAATGGTAGGGTAGGATATCTTGAGTTATTGTCTCCAAGTGTTAGAATCCAGAGATGACTGAAAACCAGAATACATGGAGAGAGAAAAGGGGCAAACATCTTCTCCACGTTTCCGATAGTGCTTCCAGAATGGTTACCGAAAGATTAAATTTGGAAAAATTGAATCTCAGACTAATTAACCTCCCGCTCTGTTCCGAAGAGGAGGCTGTCCACATTGAAGAGTTAATTCCCCGCGCCAAAGAAGGTTTTGCACTCGCCATGAAAGCCGAGCAAATCTCCTCAAACGAGCTCTTTGACTTATATCCTTACACAGTCCCGGAGACCACCACCGGTATCTGGAAACAAACCTCGCTTACCAACAGACAAAACACGTTACCCGAATATGGCCATGTCATCGCCACGATCGCCTTGCTGCTGGACATGGGAAAGGTCACCTATTTTGATTTCACTTCACCTCCACAAGAAATAGATATGACACTGGGCACATCGGAGACTTACTGGTATTGTCTGGAGACCACTCCCGGTCAAATTTGGACTATGATGGATGAAATGGAAGCAAATATCCGGGCCGCTTTGTATGAAAAAAATCCGATCGGTCTTACCGATCTTTTGAAAGTTGGCCATTTCTTCTCCGCCGGCAAAGAAATTGCCAAAATTTTCTCTTTTTAATACCACAAAGTCCCGACCTTCGTCGGGACTTTGTACTTCAAACGTCCAAAATCACTATGGACTGATCAAAGTCAAACCTGGATTGGTACCGACTTCATAAACCGTTGCTGAAGTTCCGCCATCATTCTGGGCCACTGCCGTGTTGGAGGTCGATTCCAAATAGGCGTCTAACTCATACGTGGAACCATTACTCTTGAAACTATAAACCATCGCTCCGGCGGCAATCTGAGTTGTTCCGTCCGAAAGCGTAGTAGCGACCGTTGCAGATTGACGTGGATCAATTGGCAGCACAGACAGGTATTTGGAAACATCCATTCCCAAATAGTTACTCGTACTGGTTGTGTCACGACTTCCGGCCGATGTACCGGTAAAAGGAACCGCCACAGTACCAGGTAACGAATCACCCTCCGCAATTGCCAAATCAATAGCTTTACGCATTGTTGCCAGATCGGACAACCTAGTTGTATCACGGCTTTTTCTTTGAGCCTCAGCAGGATTAATTGCCAGAACCACCAGAGTGGCCAAAATACTTAAAATTGCAATCACCACCAGCAACTCAATCAAAGTAAACCCTTTTAGTATTTTATTCATTCATTATTCACCACCTTTCAAATCTAATTAATAATTCCGTAAGTTAGTCAAATGGCTCCATTCGCACTACCGGCAAGTTGGAGGAAATAATTGACCTAATTGAAACTCTTAAAATATCTAAGGTCTCTTGCTTGATAATCGGTACATTTTCGGAAATCGATATAGAACTTTCGCGAGATAACCCTGCCTGCCAGACTTGAATCAATAAAAAACCCCAAAACATTATCCAAAGCACTATGGTTACCGCCATCTCCAGATTAATTTTAAGAACCAGTTGATTCTCCTGCTCTTTGATGGTCATTTCTTTTTTTTCTCAACTTCCATAATTAGTGAGCCATTAACAATCGCTTTGATTCCACTTTTTGTCTCATGTTTCAATAAGGTAATCTTGTCAACCTTGAAAAAATACTGCATGGAGGACAGCCTGGAAAAAAAGCCGGTTAGACTCTGAAGACTTCCTTCCAGTGTAATTTCCATGCCCAAACCCAACATGTTTTTTCCTGCTATGTCCACTTGCTTCGGAAAGTCGTCAAAATGATTCGAAATTGTCAGGCCCAACTCTTTCGCAAATTGTTCCACCACGCCTGTAAAATTTGCAACCTCGTTTTCATCCGCAGGCAAGGTGTTGTTAAACCTTAAAGCTTCGTTTGACAAACGGGGCATTTCTTGCGACAGCTCATCCAATTTAATCATATTGGTTTCCTGTCTAGCCACTTCCACTTTCAATTTATTGACACTCTCTATATCCCTGACCGTCTTGACAAAATAAAACCCAGACGCCAACGCAATCATAAATAATAAAAGTAATTGGATTATTGGTGGCTGAACTTTCATTTGGTGGGTATGTTAGCTATGCGAAAGGTAATCCCAACCTCTTTTTCCAAACTCCCAAAATAAAGCTTACCATCGGAAAAGGTGGTATTCGAGAGCAAATCGTTATAAAAACTTAGTACCAACGGCCTTGAATTGGCCGATCCTGTGATCACCCAAGAGTTTCCCTGTTCGTACAACTTCTTTACTCCAGGGTTTCTGCTAATCACCAAACTGGTCAAAACAATTCCTTCCGGAGTTACTGCAGAAAGTTCCTTCAAGATATTTTCCTCACCACCTGTACTCTCTCTTAGGGTCATCAGCTGACCCGTGACCTGATTTAAATGTTCGGCTTGAGATATAAGTGTCTGACTTTGTGGGAGTTGTAGTCGCTGTTGATACCGATCGGAAAGCATAGATAGTTCATTTTTGTCTGTAACTGCCTGCGCGTCAATGTAATACAAAGCCAAGACACCCACCAGAGAAAATGCTATTACTATATCCATCGCAACCCTCCAATAACGCATCAGGCGGTTCTTAACAATGGCCAGCCGAAAATCGACCGGTAGAAGATTTAACGAAGGCTGTGAGTCAAATGTTTTAAGGCCCAAGCCGTGGGAGGTGTGTAACAGTGTATGGTTTATTACCTTGGTACCCTCCAAACGACTGACCGCTTTAGTCGCAATGATATTTTGGGTTTTGAGATCTAGCGCCACGTCATTGATATCTTGTCTGGATCCTGAAACAAGCAGCTCCGTTACAGGCCGGTTGGGATGTTTTGAATTAGCAAAGTTGACATACGAGGTAATCGTCTTAGAAATTCCTCCATTTTTATCGATCTCCGACTGAGGCAAAAAATCCGAAAATCGTGGGTTGCCACCGGTTACAAAAGAAAACACACCAAAAGTATCGCCTAGATAAACCAGCAGTAAATTTTTACCCAGAAGCTGGTTCGGTTCAATAATTCTAATATTCGCAAAAACTGCCGGTTCAACAGCCAAAACTCGCAATCCCAAGTGAGTGCAGATTGAAACACAGTTTTCGATAATCGTTCTTGGAATAGCCGCCAGCAACACTTCGATCAGACCTTCAACCGTCTTACCGAGGATAACCGAATCTGTTTCCACTCCGCTTGGCAATACCGGTAATAATGAACGTATCTGATAATCTATAGCGTCGCTAAGATTTTTACCCGGTACGTTGGGAACCGAAAATTCACTTAAAAATACTCGATTATCGTTTACCCCAATTACTACATCGCTATTTAAACTAATTGGTTTAGGCTTAGCCGTACCAAATAGTAATTGAAGGATTTGGATAAAACCACCGCGATTCTTTATTTCACTATTCACCACCAAGCCCGGGGGTAAAACCAATTGATTAAATCTTTCCAGCCTTTCACCATCGGAAGACACCTGAGACAATTCAATGAAGTTGTCGTTAAAATAGAGTCCTAATGATGGTTTGGCAGGCATCTATATATCATCTTACTAATACTCGCGGATATTCACAACATTCCATCCGCCACTATCAGGCACTACGATCGCTCTCGCTAAGCTGGGGTCATATTGAATTGTCGAATTGTTCTTTATGTGAATTTTCTTACCCAATATTCCGTTTATCTGCGAATTTGACCCAACGTTGATACAACCGTTGATTGCCACAAACACGACCGTGGCTGTGTTGCTCGTCATATCAATAGCCGGTAAATTTGCACAGTCCATGCTTTGATTCTCAGAAATAAAAATTATCCCTGCCCCCTGTGAATTACGGTTAAACTGCACATTGCTACTGGTTACCACCCTTCCCTTAAGCGTGGGGTTGTCCGGATCCGACGCAACTATCATAATCGAGTTTTTGTTAGTGTCTTCACTGGTACTGAGAATATTATTCTGGGAAATATTTACATCACCTTTAATCCACAATGGACCATTAATCGTTAAGTTTACACCGCTGGGAACATTCAAGTTTCCTAATATTTCTTTGTTACCTATAATTTTCGTCCCGTTCGAGCAATCGGTTCCATCCGAACTTGCGATGTTACAATCACCATCCCAAATTCCTCCCTCAAGGGCTTTATTTTTCCAATAAGCCGCATCAACACTGGACAGGGTGGCCGGCAGAGGTGGTGAAGTAATTTCAAAACTGCCGCTATAAGGACAGTTTGTGGGTGGTGAGCTGGCTCTGACACTCCCTCCAATTAGACAGGCCGTCATGGTACTCGCCCAAGCGTTTTTTTGAATATACACACCTCCGCTATTCGGAGAGTTCAAGCCTCCAATGGCTCCAACCGCCCAGACACTTCCTAATATTTTCGAACCCGCATTACCTGAATTTGCTCTAATTCCCAAGACCGGGCCGTTTGAATAAACATTTCCGGGTGCACCATTGCTTCCGGTTACCGTCGTGTTTCCTTCCAACTCAAAACCACCTTCTCCTGATTGTGCGGCAAATACAAAACTGGCTTTACTCGAAGACGACGCAATTGTCACTTCTAAGTTTTTTATGACACCACCATCGTACCCGGAAGACCTCACTATCTTTTGGTTACCATCTCCGATCACCGAAGCCGATACGGTTGCCCCATTGGACAGTGTGAGTCCTACCGAATAAGAATTGCCGAAGTCTTGATGAGACCGAAGCCGGTACATGATCTCATCCACTCCGGACCATGCCGCATACCAGGCCTGATTTGTTTGAGTAATGGTATCCTCGATTTGGACATTACTAATCGACAAGGAGCTACTGGCCAGAACACTCATAATCGAAACCAATCCTAAGATCAAGACCAAAACCAGACTGGCCTGCCCGAAGTGCTTACAGCCCCGTTGTTGCAGACGGACCTGACCAAGTTGTCCGTTTACAGTATTACAGATGTTCATTTAATCAATAAGGTTGACATATGACAAGGAAAAAGATTTTTGAAAAACATCAAAGGGGAGTATTGTTTGGATCGTACCATTCACTTTCACCAGTCGGCCACCTGTGGAGATAGGAGATACTATAAAAGAAATATCTTCAATTTTTGTTGAGGAAGGAAAAAAGAAATCGCTTGGGTTGATATCAGGAGTACAGCCACTTTGCATTTTAGCCGAATACCTGACATTTTTGTTTCCGTCATCGTAGACAAAGCTCCAGCATTCAGACTGAGATCGTAAAAAAATAGAGTGGGTATCTCCGGAGATACTTTGGGCTCCTAGTACGGCTTCTCGAAAAGATCTTTCAAATACTCTGACACTTTCATCCGTTTTAGTCGTAGTCAATGTTAAGTCACGTAAGTTTAAACTTAAAAACAAAATATAAACGGAGGTAATACTTACAAGGGATACTATGGTCATCGCAAGAAGTGTTTCGAACAGCGTAAAACCTTTCATCGCCAGTATGTAATTAATGAGGTCAAATGAATTTCTTTGTCTTGACCGCTTTGCATCCAGTTTACCTTTACGTCGGCGTTTAAACTTCCCGGATCGTCAATTCCACCCTGAACGGTAATGTCACATACGGCGGCAAAGCAAACCAAGCTTCGCTGCACCGGACTAAGGGTAATAGATCTGGTAAAGCTCCCAATCATCTCCTGTCCGGCCGCTAAGCTCCATCTGCTTCCGTCAAAAACGGGGTGAAAAACTCCCACACTCAAATCTAAAAAATTCTCAGCCCTCATACTCTGTAGCACCTCCATCGCTTCAACAGATAAGGTATTTGCTTGTGAACGAAGCTGATTTATTGTCACGCTGGAGGTGGTTAATCTATTGGCCGCCACACTACCCACCGCCAATACCAGCAGGACCGCCACCGAAACCATCGCTTCGACTAAGGTAAACCCGTTATCCTGTCTAGTCCACAATGCCATTTGACTGAATATTTATTATTTCATTTAGTCCGTTCGAAGTCAGCAGTAACTGACAGGGTGCACATGTTTGAACAATACCGGTAATAGAGGAAAAAATCCAATTGAAAGATGAAGGGTTTGTTGTTACTTTCTGAGGAACAACGTACCGCGAAAACTCCATCCCGTTTTTTTGAAGTTTGATAACAGACCCGGAAAGGGAAAGGCTGTAGCTTGCCATGTCCTTGTTGGCAACCGCCAATTCACGTCCGTACTGAATCATCGCTCTGATTTCGTCAGCCGAACTCCTCAGAACAAATACACTCTGTAACCGTGATAAGTTAATAATTCCCAGTGTAGAAATTATCATGACTACCGTCATCACCGCTATGACTTCAAATAAAGTAAAGCCCGTGTGCAAACGCATGATCATCATTTTAAGGTCGAGGTTATTTTATATATCGGTAATATAACGGCCAATGCAAGACCCAATACTCCAAACCCCAAAACAAACACCATAATCGGCTCGATTAATGTCAAAATATTCCCCAATATGTTTTCCAGTTCGTCTTCATAATAGAGAGCCAATTTGTCCAAAGTGTTACCTATGACCCCGGTTTTTTCAGCACCCTTAATCAATTTAGTCATTATGCTTGGAAAGAGGTCATTTTCCACGGCGATCGCATCAGCCAAACTAGTCCCTAAGGTCAAGCGGTCTTTGATTCTTATGCAGGCATCACTATATAAAGGGTTCCCCAGGCTGGCCGCTAATATATCAAAGGATGTTACGACATTCACCCCGTAATTATAGAAACCGGCCAATACCCTGGCGAAACGTGCCTGATTGTACCTTGATATCACTAAGCCGACCAAGGGCAACTTGAGACTAATTTTGCCCAACCACCGGCCGCCACGTCTACTCCGTAAGAAAAATAGTAGCCCCAACAGCACACCCACCGTCGCTGACAATACCAAATACCAATACTTCGTCCCAAGTGAAACGGCTGAGACCAAAAACAAAGTGTAACTGGGTAATGTTTGTCCTGAACTTTCAGCAAAGGTGATGATTTTGGGAATAATTGAAACACTGATAAAGATCATCACCGAAATCATTGCCACTACTACCACAGTTGGATAAATTAGTGCCGACCTCACTCTCGTAAGTAAAGCATTTTCCCTGCGCAAAAGGTCGGCTAAATATCCCAAGCTACCGTCCAGAGTGCCGCTATTTTCACCGGTTCGCACAATCGCCAAATAAGTTGCGTTAAAGATCTTGGGAAAACGCGCCAATGCGTCCGACAGCTTCCCTCCGGACTGTACATCGAGCATTATTTTGTTGATAACAAGCGCAGACCCACCTTTACTTTTTTCATCAACAAACGTCCCCAAAGCATCTATTAAAGGCAACCCCGCTTTAACCATCGAAGAAAGTTGACTCGTAAAAAGCACTTTTTCCTGAGGGCTCATTTTTTCACTGACCTCTCTGGAAATTCTCGAAAAATAACTACTAAATATTCCGAAACTCACCTGTCTTTTGATACCAAGACTTACCACGGTTATTCCCTGTTCCAACAAAATCATTTCTGCTTCAGCGTCCGAACCGGCGGACAAACTGCCGCTTTTGTACTGATCCCGGCTTACTCCTGTATAGACAAATTCAGGCATTTAATCTCGAGTAACTCTTAATATTTCTTCAAAGGTAGTGATGCCTTGTGCAATTTTATTTATTCCGTCGACCAACATCGTTTGCATGCCACTTCTAATAGCCGCGGTCTTAATCTTATTGGCGGAGGACCTATCCAAAATCAACTGACGGATTTCTTCATTTATGGTAAACATCTCAAATAAACCAGTCCTCCCGGAATATCCCGTATACTTACAAAAATCACAGCCGGGCGCTACCTTTATTTGAGAGGGGATTAGTTTTGTAATTTCCTCCTGCTCAACGGTGTCAAGTATGTTGGCCACGATATAGTCAGAGATCTTCGAATTCGCCGGCTGGGTCGTCTGACATTTTGGACAGATTTTTCGGACCAATCTCTGCGCAATGACAAGCTCCAAGGTGGATGCCAATAAAAAAGGTTCGGCTCCCAGATCAATTAGGCGGGGAATAGCACCGGGTGAATCATTTGTGTGCAAAGTCGAGAGTACCAGATGTCCGGTCATCGCAGCGTTAACAGCCATTCCCACCGTTTCTGTATCTCGAATTTCTCCCACCATCACAATGTCTGGGTCTTGTCTCAGTAAAGCTCTTAATCCCTCGGCGAAGCTAAAATTAATTTGAGCGTTGATCTGTGTTTGATTGATTCTTCTAATTCGATTTTCCACCGGATCTTCTACTGTTGAGATATTTACTTCACCGGTGTTCAACAGATTTAGCATGGTGTACATGTTTGTCGTCTTGCCCGATCCTGTTGGGCCGGTGATTAGAATCATTCCATGTGGCCTGGAAAGGGCTTTCTTGATTATCACCACACTCCGCTGATCGTAACCCAAATCTTCTAAAGAGAGTGACAGCTCGCCACTTTCCAATATACGCAAAACAATCTTTTCACCCTCGACGGTCGGCAATATTGACACCCGCAGGCTTACAACATCTCCTTCGTCCGACTCAAACTTCAATCTTCCATCTTGAGGCAATCTAGTCTCGTCTAACTTTAAAGAAGACAGTATCTTTATTCTGGCTACAATAGCCGGGTGAAGACTTTTTGGCAAAGTAATCATGTCGTGAAGAACGCCATCGATGCGGTAACGTACCAAGACACTGTCAGCAAGTGCCTCGATGTGTATATCGGAAGCTTCCGCAATTACCGCAAACTCCAGCATCCTCCCCACCGCTTGAATAATAGATACATCCTCTGCCAATTCTTGGGGTGTGACTCTGCCAGGATGTTGTTTAGCGACCTGATCCACCAATTGTTGAAAGTTTTCAGTCAGGCTAGACTTGTACTGATGCAAACCAAACTTGATATCACTTTCAAAAGCAAAAAAAGGGATTACGTTCATCCCAGTAATTTTTCTAATAAAGTTAATCGTTTCCAAATTTATTGGATCCATCATGGCCAGATGAAGGATAAATCCGTCACGGCCAATTGGTACGACTTTTTTCTCTTGGGCTAGTTCTTCTTTAACAAATGATAAAACCTCCTTCGTGATCGTGATATCTTTCAAATTGATATATCCGATCCCCAAACTATTGGCTATAAGATTCCCCAATCGATCTTTAGAAATTAATCTTCTACCTATTAAGACATCTTGCAAAGGAACGTTAAGATGGATTCCAGTCTTGGAGGCCTCATCTAAATCCACCTCCGGGATTATTCGGGCATCTCGCATTAAATCATAGATCCTCAAGTTCTGGGCAGCCATCACTTCAGTTTACTACACAAACCGCACACCGTGCCGATATCAAGCACTATCAATAAGTTATTTCACATATAAGTTCCTGGTGAGATACTCAACCGGTGACCATTCGTCAGTTAAAATTCGCTTTTGGTCAGTAAACTCGGTTATCTGTCTACCAAGCGGTAAAACTATCTCTGGTTTTGATTTATAGGCCACCACCAATAAATTTTGTACGTCTTCTTCGGACCGATCTTCTATTGCATAAACCTCAACGAAAGGAAACACCGAAAGCAATGTACTCCGTTCGGCCAGCATGAATTGAGACTTTTTTCCGGTGATCGCCGAAACCAAGTTGATCATTAGGAAACCATTATCGACAAGATGCCGGTTTATGTCTAACATAAACTCCTTAGTGGTTAAATGGAAAGGGGGAGTCAATGAATTAAAGGCGTCCAAGAAGATTGCATCGTACCGATTTTTTGACTGCTGTAGCAACAACCGTGCATCTTGATGAAAAATACGAAGACGTGGATCGTCCGCTAGGAAAAAATATTTTTGGGCCAACAATGTCATTTCCGGATCAATCTCCACCACATCCATTTCCCCACTTGGATGGGTCAGCAAATAATCTCTTGGGTAAGAAAATCCACCCCCTCCAATAGTTAGAGCCCTCTTCACATTTTTGTTGATCAGATCCGCTAATCGGTAGGCTTGTGTGTACCCAAAGTAAAGATCGTTTGGTGAATCGGGTTGAATAGCGGACTGAATTCCGGAATTGTCAGTACTCATTACTACCAGTTTTATTGACTGTTCGTCCGTTGCCTTCCGCACTATTATTCGGTTATACACAGAGTCCAAGTCAGCCAAAGTATTTAGTCTAAAGAAACCACCAATCCGATTTAAGACATACATCAACACCAGCAAGCCAATAACCAATTTATGTAGGAACTTCCATTGAGACTGAGCCAGACAAGAAATCAGTACCAAGCCCAAAGAAAGAGCATAAAGAAGATCGCTATTTCCAAAAAGAGGAATCAATAGAAAACCTGCCAAAAAAGTCCCAGAGATACTACCAAAGGTCGACAAGGCATACAGGTTTCCTACCGTCTTTCCGGTAACCAAAATGCTAGAAAGTTGCAATTTAGCGGCAAATGGAGCAATCATACCCAAAATAATACTCACCGGACCAAAAAGAACTATTACCGAAACAAACGAAGCTACACGCAACTCGGATCCAAGTGTAAATTGAATGAACCAAAGAACCGGTTCTTTAAAGAAAGCGGTCATCGACAAGAAAAATGCCCCCCACAAGATAATTTCTCCCAGTCGTTCGAAACTAGGAAAACGATCTGCTAGTTTTCCTCCAAAATAATACCCGAGTGAAAGACAGCCAAGTATGACTCCGATGAGACTGGTCCAAACAATAAGTGAATTTCCCAAATATGGCGAAACTACCCTAGAGGCTACCAGCTCAATAATCATGCCCGCAGCCCCGCCCAAAAAAACGACCAGATTAAGTCTGTTGTCTCTCAATATAGTTGATGCTCGCATTAGAGGTAAGATTTCTCTTCAGTATATACCAGATATACTACTTCCCAAACCTCTTTTCTGCCATTTTCCAAAACAATCTGGCCCCATCCGGACCAACCTCACCGGAAGACAAACACTTCTTGGAAAACTTAAGGTTAGGAGAGGTCATCTTTCTAAACAGTCCGGAGTTAACTCCCCATTTTATGAACTTGGCTGCAATTTTCGGATTTTGCGAGACTCTAATCGCTCTGGGAGTTATTGGCAATCCGGAGATAGGCATCAGCCTATGTCTTTCCAAAAATTTAATGTTTTCTTTTTCTTGGCGGCCAACAGGAGAAGTAAAAAGCAAAATACTTCCACCGACATTTGTTGGGTAAATAATCGACTTAAACGCTTGTTCACTGGGCTTGGTAATTTCTATATGGATTAGATTTTTTTCGTACAATAATTCGTAAAGCTCAATCATCTGGATGTCATTTTTTCCTACTAAAACATTAACGTTGGGGATGTTGGTCATGACCGAAATAAACATCTCTGTAAACGGAGTTTTTTTGACCAAAACCCAGAACACAAATCTATCCGAAAGCCTGTTAAGTTCTTTAACTAAATTTAAAAAATACATGAGGCCTACCGCCGCACCGGAAATGGGGATCGCCACGTTAATCCTCCCACTCTTATCAGCAAAAACTTTTTGTCTTGTGCCTAAATTTTTAGGCAATGGTTTTGTTAACATGTTCGATAGGGGATAGGGGATCACTTCAGAAACAAACCCAATTTTTTGTTTGTTGGCGTAATTTTCGAATTTTGACTTCACAAATCGGCTGGGGACAAAGGTTAAATCTGCTCCTCGAACGCACCAAATATGCTGAGAAGTGTCGTCCGTCACTTGAACAATGAGCTTAATATTTTTCTTGGTTTCTTTCACCAGCCTATCTTTTATTGCGCCGATCTGGTGAGCCATTCCAAAATGAGTGGCCACAATCCAAATATCGGTACACTCCGCATTATGCAAAACGATCTCTTTAAGCTGATTGAATATTCCACCCGCAGTCATGATCAATAAGGTTCGGTATGTTTTTGTAAAAATATCCTCCAGCATTCCATACTGAGATCTCAAAAAAACGTATTTTCCAAACGGGTTAATACTGGTAAAACGATGAATCCAGGTAACGAATCTATCTATCGATCCCAAAAGCACATAAGGAGAGTCTTTTGGCCGGCTATCCGCCAAAGCATCAGTTACTCGCAAATGACCCAGTCCTGCGGGGGCATAGGTAAAGATCAATAGTTTCACTACTATCTAATATATACGATAAGGGGTGGGTCAGGCGGGACTCGAACCCGCGACACCCTACTTAAGAGGCAGGTGCTCTAACCAACTGAGCTACTGACCCGAACCTACATATTTTACCCCATTTTCTCGCGTTATCTCTATTGTCATCCTCGCGTAGGCGGGGATCTATAACAATCGCTCCGAATTAGTCTAAAATACACCCATGCACCAATAGCTCAACTGGATAGAGCGCCAGCCTTCGAAGCTGTCGGTTGGGGGTTCGACTCCCTCTTGGTGCACAAACCAAAATCTCTCGCTTGTCGGGAGATTTTTGTTTGTAAACTCGCGGGAGGAGAACCTGCCGGAAGCGCGACCGGCGCTGAGGCGCGGTCTGAGGAACATCAGCAGATGTTACCGAAGACTTCGACTCCCTCTTGGTGCACCTTTTCTTGACATCGTCGCTTATTTCTGCCACAGTAAATTAGCTTATGGCGAAAAAGTTTTTGTATCTGCTGGCACTTTTTGTAATCACTTCACGTATTGCCTTTGGTATCAACACCACTCTGATTCAAAACACAAATGAGTCAAAACTTATTTTAGGCGTTACAACAGACAATCTTAACTCCGAAACCATTCCCAACCCGGAAGAACCATTTATCTTCTCCGCGTTACCGGCCTTTGACGAGCAAATAAAGACTTCAATTATCACCGCCGACGCCCGACCGGAGATCATTCGTCAATATCTCCACAAATTCGGCTCACCTCTAGAGCAGTACTCAAATCTCATTGTGTCTCTTTCGGATCAGTATCAGTTTGATTACCGCTGGCTAGTAGCTATTGCCCAGCAAGAATCAAATCTCTGTAAAAGGATCCCAGAAAATTCGTATAACTGCTGGGGGTGGGGGATATATCCGGAACCATCAAACCCGGCAGTTCTCAAGGTCACCCGTTTCGATAACTACGAGGATGCTCTTCGAAGAATTGCACCCCAATTCACCAAAATCTTTCTCAAAGGTAAACACAGTAAAGACCCACTGGAAGTCATGAAGACCTATACCCCTCCTTCAGATGGTTCTTGGGCCAACGGCGTCTCACAGTTCTTCGACCATCTGGAGTAATTCGGTGCCGAGGAGAGGACTTGAACCTCCATGGGTTGCCCCGCTAGCTCCTAAAGCTAGTGCGTCTACCATTTCGCCACCTCGGCAAGTCTAATCATTTTACCACCGCCAGCTCTTGATGGGTTAAAATAAGACGCTATGAACACCAAACAAATCAAAATTGAAAAGGGGACTGCCTATCTGGAAGCCACGGTTTCTCACGAAGAAGTCGATATCGAAAAAAACCACGTAGTCGACGAAATGATCAAAACCGTCACCGTCAAGGGCTTTCGTCAGGGCAAGGCCCCCAAAGCTGTCGCCGAAAAAAATCTTGACCCGGACAAGTTGAGCGATCACATTCTTAACCACGTCATGAGTCACCTCCTCGAACATACCATCGAAGAAAACCACTACCGGCTTTTGGGGCGGCCTGTCTTGGAAGAACTTAAAGCCGAAAAAGACGGTAGTTGGAAAATCAAACTCCAACTGCCGCTCTATCCGGAAATTAAGCTTGGCGACTATACCAAATATCTCAAAACCAAAGACAAAAAAGACCGGAAGGTCGAAGATGTTTACCAAGCTCTCCTGGACCATGAAAAAGTGGATGTTTCGGAGTTGGTCATCAACGAAGAAGTTAATCATAGTTTGGAACGGTTAGCTTCCCAGTCCAAATCCCTCAACCTCCCGCTCGAAGACTATCTCAAGGCTCTCGGAAAAAACCTTGAGCAGGTAAAGAAAGAGTACTCGGATAGTGCCGAAAAATCCGTCCGCCTTGATCTCCTGCTACTGGAAATTGCCAAAGACCAAAAAATAGACACCGAAGACAAGGAACTGTTAGAATTAGCCATGGTGTCCAATGTTTCATCAAAACAAATGGATCAGCTCCGGTCCATCATGAATCGGCGCAAAACCATTGATTATTTAATGGGCATCTGATATTATAGGGCCACGTTATGAACAGTAATACGGGCAGCTCATCAAACCAAAGTCAGGGAAACTCCAAGATTCAGAGTTTTTTGGAGGCTCTTCGTAATTCTCAAGCCAGAACGTTCGAAAACGGTAATCAAGAATCAAAAACCAACCCCTTTGCCGAGTTCCAGCAAAAGAAAGAGAGCGAGAAACGACGTGCCGAAGCCTTTTCCCAAGCCAGAAAGCAAGAATGGAGTAAGGTCTACTCTTCAAAAGAAAAACAAACTGAAAGGCGAATTGACGAGATTAGAGAGCAGCTGAGGAATTTAGCCAAACAGGTAAAAACCCTCGATGCCAACCTTCTTAAAGCGGTGGAGTCTCCGGTTTCCGAAGCGGGAGTCTATCACGAAAGTTTCCTAACCCACATCCAGAAAATGATCCAAATTTTTAGTCTTAAGGTTCAGGACGCCAATAGTTGGCTGGAAATGTACAATGGTCGATCCGCCAAAAAAGGTGTTTACTGGAGCATGGCCAAGTCCAAAGGCAATTCCTACACTCAAGCCAATGAACGCGCCGTAGCCACATCTGTTGGCTGATGATAAAATACATATGTATTTTATGCCGAAGGCCTAAAATAGCGCCGCAGGCGCATGGGCTCGTAGCTCAGCTTCCTCCAAAGGCGGATCAGCCTACGGCTGAGGCTAGAAGCGCTCATCAAATAATAAAATTTCGGGCTCGTAGCTCAGCTGGCTAGAGCGCTGCATTGACATTGCAGAGGTCACTGGTTCGAGTCCAGTCGGGCCCACAATATAAAAGGTCCTCCCTTGTGGAGGAGTTTTTATATTACTACGCTAATGGAATCGAATGTCGGAGGCAGTTTCGTAACGAACCTGCCGAGACGGGTCCGAGAGAGCGAAGCTACTCGAGGGAGTCCAGTCGGGCCCACAAGAAAACATCACCATCAGGGTGATTTTTTTGTATAGCTGACTATCCCATAACTTGACTTTTCGCGCCTAGTGTGATATATTTCAGAAAAGGTTTCTTTAAACACTCAAACTCATTCCCAGCGGGAGGATCCATGCTTACTTTACGATTTTATGGCTACGTTCAGGGTATGATTCGGTTGCATAACGCAAAACCTTCTGGTTATCAAGAATCGATAACCCTAGCCAAGTTAATCAAGACTCAAGGCTGCACCGGATGCCCAAGACTCCATGCTTCACGCGCTGGTACAACAAGCTACAGCTATCCCTGTCGGGGAGTTGGTTGGATCGGTTTAGATGGTGGCTATCTCTATGAACATCAAGATAGCGCCGTCCACGCCACAGGCTCGGAGCTGTGCCAACTTCGCAATCGAACACTTCAAATTCCCGACGATCTGATTGTCACAGACTAATCTCGCAGACGCCATTACATGGCGTCTTTTTTTTCTTACCAACAATCACCGCCTCTTTTGTGGCTGAAAATATAGTAAAATTGACGTACTTGTCATCCTCGCGCATGCGGGGAACTATACAAATCATCAATCAAAAAACAAAAACTTGGGTAAATACTACCGCATAAATCAAAATATCCGCTATCCCGAAGTCCGGGTTATCGATGAAGAAGGCAAACAACTAGGTATTATGGCCACCAAAGAAGCTCTCGAAAGGGCCGCGACACTTGGGCTTGACTTGGTGGAAGTAACCGAAAAGGCCACCCCGCCCATTGTCAAAATTATTGACTTTCAAAAGTTTAAATACCAGGAGGAAAAGAAAGATCATTCCGGCAGTTCTAAGGGAGGTCAGGAAACCAAAGAGATCCGCCTCAAACCATTTATGGCCGAAAATGACATGATGGTCAAGGTTCGCCAGGCTGAAAAATTCCTCAAGGGTGGCGATCGCGTCAAGTTGGTGGTAAAATTCCAGGGCAGGGAAATCACCAAGAAAGAATTTGGAGAGAAAGTCATGGCCCAGGTTATCAGCCTGCTGTCCGAAGTCTCCACGCTTGTCGAAGCCCCGAAATTTTTGGGTAAACTTCTGATTGCCCAAGTCAAACCAAAAAAATAACCGCTATGACCAAACAAAAGCAAAAGACGAGAAAAATCGTCATGAAAAGATTCAAAATTACCGGTACGGGTAAAGTCCTGCGTCGTAGTCCATACATGCGCCATCTTCGTCGCAAAAAAAGCAAAAAGCTCATCCGCAGATATCGACACTACCAAGAAGTTACCGGCAAGATCGCTACCAAAATTAAGGCCATGCTTCATTTATAAATACATAAACACACATGCCTAGAGTTAAAACCGGTACCGTCCGCCGCAAAGGACACAAAAAAGTCTTCCAGCTCGCCAAGGGTTTCCGCATGACCCGTAATCGTCTGTATAAAACCGCTTCCGAAGCAGTCTTGCACGCCGGACAATACGCCTACAATGGTCGCAAGGAAAGAAAGCAACAGATGCGTATTACTTGGATTACCCGCATTAACTCAGCACTCTCTTCCATGACAGACGCTCCGAAGTATTCCAGGTTCATTAAAGCCCTCTCCGACAAAAAAATTACTTTGAACCGAAAGGTTTTGGCCGCTTTGGCTACCAATTTGCCCGACGCCTTCAAAGATGTTGTTTCCTTTAGTGTCAAAAAGTAGCGGGGTTTTTAAAGCATTATTTAAAAACTCCCCGTTCAGGGGAGTTTTTTCATCCTGAGCCTACCGAATGATGTTATCATTAAAGTCGATGGGGACAAAATCAAACGAGATAGACCTACTTAAACATAATTTCGTCAAGGATCTGAGCAAATCCGGGTCATCCGGTGATGTGGACACTCTCAATACCAAATATCTTGGTAAACAAGGTCAAATAAACTTACTTTTCAAAACCTTACCCGTTAAAACAGATCCGGGTATCGGTAAATCCATCAACGAGCTCAAGGATTATATCCAAAAAGAATTGGCGGCCAAACTCCTTGAAACCCTAAGCCGGGCCGAAAAATCGTCTTTTGACGTCACGATTCCCGGTAATGAAACCCCCGAAGGTAGTCTGCACCTTATTACCCAAGCTATTGAAGAAATCGAAAACATTTTTCTTCGACTGGGTTTTGTTCGCCGTCGCTATCCGGAAGTTGAATCGGACTGGTATTACGCCGAAGGTCTCAATATTCCCAAAGACCACCCCGCAAGGGACGATCAAGAGACTTTCTATGTGGGAGACAACACGGTTCTCACTGCTCATACCAGCAATGGCCAACTGAGGGAAATGGAGTTTATGAAAGCACCTCCCATCAAGATGATAAATATCGGTAAAACTTATCGACGCCAAATTGATGCTACCCACACCCCCATGTTCCATCAGTTCGAAGGGTTGGTGGTTGATAAAAATGTCAACATTACTCATCTCTTGGGAGTCACCGAGTATTTTGCCAAATCATATTTCGGTCAAGACCGTCGCACCAGACTGCGCCCCCACCATTTCCAATTCACTGAACCATCGTTCGAAATCGACATTACCTGTGAAGTTTGTCAGGGAACCGGGTTGATCAACCTTTCTCCCTGCAAAGTCTGCAAATCCGGCTGGCTAGAACTCGGAGGAGCAGGCATGGTTCATCCAAACGTCCTGCGCAATGGCGGGTTAAACCCTGATGAGTGTTCCGGTTTTGCCTTTGGCTGGGGGGTAGAACGTGTCTTAATGATGAAGTCCAAGTTACCTGACCTCAGGTTGATTTACAGCGATGATATTAGATTTCTCAAACAATTTTAAAATGGATATTGTTATTACAGACTCTTCCCTCAGAAAATTCCTTGAGACATCTGCTACCGCAGAAGAACTCAGTCAAAACATTAGTTTGTGCGGTCCCACTTTTGATCGTCTAAAAAAAATCGGCGGAGACTATATTTACGAAATCGAAGCCATTACCAACAGGGTCGATACGGCGAGCGCCATGGGTGTAGCCAGAGAAGCGGCCATCATACTCTCTCAGTTCAACATACCCTCTAAATTCATCAATGATCCCTACCAGGAACCCTACAGTTTTCCCAAGAATTTATCAAAACAGTTCCACTTAGACATTAAGGAAGATTTGGTTATTCGCTTCACTGCCATAGCTCTAGAAAATATCTCCATCAAACCTTCCGGCCATGAGACCCAAGTGTTTCTGGAAAACAGTGGCCTTCGTGCCTTAAATAATTGTATCGATATTACCAACGAACTGACCTTGCTCTACGGCATGCCCAGCCATATCTTTGACCGCGATAAATTGGCCACTCAGAGTCTGACCGTTCGGGAAAGCCATCAAGGAGAGAGCATTGTTACCTTAGATAATCAAGTTCATCCACTTCTGGACGGTGACATTGTTATCGAAGATGGTGCAAGCAGATTAGTAGACCTCTGTGGAGTCATGGGAGGCCAAGTGGCCGAAGTCGACGAGCATACCAAGAACATCCTTCTTATTGTACCCGTCTACAATCCGAAAAAGATCCGTCAAACTTCTCTTCGGCTTCAGAAAAGAACTCTGGCGGCTCAACTATATGAAAAACAGCCCGACCCGGAACTCTGCCTACCGGTTATGGCTCAAGCTATTCGTTTACTTCAACAAAGAGCCGGGGGCATTGTCTCATCCACACTTTTTGATTATTATCCCGCGATCCGTCCGCCCAAACTTATCTCTTTAGACTTTAATTGGTTAAACACTTTCGTCGGAGTGGCCATCAACAAAGAAACCGTCATTTCTATTTTGGCGAGTCTCGGATTTGGAGGAAAGATCCAAGCCAACCGGTTGGTCTGTTCAGTCCCCAGTTGGCGCTACCACGATGTCAATCTCAAAGAAGATCTGGCCGAAGAAGTTGCTCGTATTTACGGCTACTTCCGGCTCCCCCCATCATTACCCTGCGTTAATTTGCCGGTAGAGCCAACAAGCCCTTTACTCAAAACAGAAACCGAAATAAAAAAGTACCTCTCCGCCATCGGCTATCACGAAATTTACAATAACTCACTCATCTCCCATGATTTACTAAAGAAGACCGAGTTGGTACCGGAAAATCATCTAAAACTCCGCAACACTCTCTCTCAAGATTATGAATATTTAAGAACCAGCCTAATACCTTCGGGTCTTGAGAACCACAAACATAATCAAGGCAAGGCTAACACGCCAATTAACACTTTGGAAATTGCCATCGTCTACCAAAAAATAAAGGGTCAGGAACTACCCCTGGAGGTTTCCCGGCTGGCGTTAATCTCCGGTCAAGATTACCGTCAAACCAAAGGTCAGGTTGAAGCTCTTTTCCGCAAATTAAAAACCACCTCCATCTCCTTTAAACCATCTCTCAACCCTCCGGCCTTTTTCAACCCGGTAAATACCGCAGGCATTTACTCCGGCAAGCATTTATTGGGGCATCTTGGATTAATCAAACCATCCATACTTAGATCTATCGGCTTGCAGACTAATCCCACTGTCTTGGAAATAAATCTTGTTTTACTTTCTGCCTTAATTAATCCTCAGTACTCATATCAACCAATATCAGATTACCCTCTGATGCTGGAAGACATCACCGTCGAATCGGATAAATTACTTGGCGACATCATGGATATTATTAAAGACTCTTCAACATTAGTTAAACAAGTTGATTTTCTGAATAGTTTTAACAATAAACATACTTTTAGAATATCTTTCGGTTGCGACGAAAAAAACCTGGAACAATCGGCAATAAACATTCTCAAAGACATCATCTATAAACGCTTCAAGGTCTAAGTTCTCACGGGTTGCGAGTCCAAAATAGAATCTCTCGCTTGTCGGGAAAATTTTTGTATCCCAAGAATAGATATTTATGGTTCAAGTAAGTCAAGAATCTTTTCGTAAGCATTTTGGTCACTTACTACTGTCCAGTTTTTCTCTTTGGCGTGAATCAGTAGTTTTGGTGTCGGATTAACACAAATTGGAATTGAAACCCTCTTCAGCATTCCAATATCGTTCTCGGAATCACCAAAAGCCATTGTCGCGCCTTCATAATTAGACAGTAGTTCTTCAACAATATGTTTACCGTCAGCTAACGAGTTAAGAATTTTACCCGTAAATTTTTTATCTACGACTTCAAAACTAGTGGACAAATACCCATCCAGCCCAAACATTTCATTTACCGCCTCACCAAACATCTGAGAGTTTGCAGTAACCAAATATACTTCATGGGTGGTCTTTAGCTTTGGTAGTATCTCAGGAAAAAAGTGATAAAAATTGGCTTGGTTCTCCACAAAAAAATCCTTTACGACTTTATAGGTCAAGCTATATTCTTTGCCAGCTAACGAAAGGCAGAATAAATTAAGAATATTATTGCCAGCCTCAGAGTAGGATTGCAATTGGTTCTTATATTTTTTATATTCAATATCTATATCAGTTAAGATACTACTTTGTAAAAGACCAAGATCTACCATCTTCTTTATCACAGGGAATAGCGACTGCTGGCTAAAAATGGTTTCATCAATATCAAAAAGGGCAATAGATTTCATATCATCCAATTCTATCACAGTTGTTCTAATATCCCATCATCAAGTATCCTGCAGGGCCTGGCCCTGCAGGATATCAAACTAGAACAAGCATTCAATTATCCATCATCTCGTAATATACTTTAGTTAAATCGTCTGACACCGTATTCTCTACAAAGCTTTGATAAGTACTTCCTTCTTTCATATTGGAAAAATATGAAAGAATCTGCTCCGGCCGAACCCATCGCTGTTGAAACAAACCGAGATAATTCCCATACGAAGAATATCGATAAACTTCATATCCTGCAGTGCCAAGTTTTGCAGGTAAAATATCGATCGGATTTCGATGGATATATTTAGTGATATACACAAATTGGTTTTCATCCTCAATTAAAACCGATTTATACCTACTTTGGAAAAGTCCTCCCACTCTCATATATTTTTTATTAAAATACATCACATATCTCTGAATTAAAGACTGCATAAACTCAGCAATACCTCTATCGGTATTTTGTTTAATGAGCAAATGAAAATGGTTAGGCATTAGACAATATGCCAATAACTCAATCTCACCCATATAGTTCTTAGGTTCCTTTGAAGGAGGGATTGTTCTTCCATTCTCATCCTGCAGGGCCTGGCCCTGCAGGTTAGGTGGTTCAAGATACAGTTTTAAGTACCCAAGAAAAACCTTAAAATCCTGTTCGTCTAAAAATATCGAACTCTTGTTTACCCCACGGTTATAAACGTGATAGTGACCACCGGCACCGTATTCTTTACGACTATTCTTCTGTGGCATATATTACCATTATAATCACCTGCAGGGCCAGGCCCTGCAGGATATCAGACTAGAACAAGGTATAGCTATGGAGTTGAAGTTGGAGTGGGGGATAAAGTTGGGCTAGGGGTAGGGGAGAGATAGTCTACATTCACCGCAAAATCACTCGTTTTAGACTCCTCTTTACCTTCATTGTTTCGAGCCGCGATTCTTAGACTATGCTGACCTGTAGCAATCTTCATTTTCTTGAGGTATACACCATCCGTAATGGTCTGTTCCAAATTTCCATCTATAAATATCCTGGCTTCCACGATCGGTTTATCGGAAACTACCGAAAACCGAATAGTGATTTCATCTCCATCGACCCTTCCGTTGTTAGCCGGTGTTACTATTTGAATATCCATCGACGAACTGGCGCCGCATACTTCGGTGGGAATCAAGTAAATTGGATTATTTTGCTTTGCAATCCACTCGTCAATCGCTTTCTGCCAACTGGACTTGTCCGTTAACGGATCGTTTTCTTTAATAATCACAAATTCTTTCTCATCAAAATTACCCTGAGAAATGGAGATCGGATCTGCTAATTTAGTCGGGTTATTCTTACACAGTTTAACTTTGGTGTGAATTGGATCGGGGCCAGTCGGCACGCTTCCACTGATAAACCATTCCTTATAACTTCCGTACCCGTCGTGCGCCGGATATCCGGAAATCTTGTCCACTTCGATCTGAGAGACTCCTTCGGGTGCTTCAAACGGTCTGTCTGGCTTGATAGAGAGCATATCCAGAGTTTCTCTTCTCCAAATCGGTGCCGCACCCGAAACACCGGAAGCGACGTTTTTCATTTTTTCATTATCATTATTTCCCACCCAAACCCCGACAATAAAATCCTTCGTCCACCCAACCGTCCAGTTATCTCTCAGGTCATTGGTGGTTCCGGTTTTCACCGCCACAGCTCTGGCTCCTAAATTAAGATATGAATTGGGTCCAAAGGTCAGTAATCGCGCATTGTTGTCGGATAACACGGAATTAATCAAAAAGGACACTTTCTCGTCCAAGACCTTTTCCGGTTTTACCGGCTTATTCTCAAAAATAATCCCTCCGTTGCCGTCCTCGATTTTCAAGATAACCACCGGTTCTACCTTGAAACCTCCGTTGGAAAATGCACTGTACGCACCCACCAAGTCAAGCAACCTCACCTCAGCCCCTCCAAGAGCCATTGAAAGGCCCACACGGGCCATAGTCTCTTTGGTTGGTTCAAGCGAAAGCAAACCCATTCGGTAACCCTGCCGAAGCACATCTTCTACGCCCAGTAAAGCGAGTAGTTTTACCGCCGGTACATTAATTGAACTGGCTAAAGCCTCTCTTAAATGAAGCAAACCATGTTCCTTACCATCATAATTTTTTGGTGCATAAGGAGTTTTGTCATCTTTTCCGGGAAACTCCGTTACCACATCGGCAATTACTGAAGCCGGCCCAAAATTTTTCATAAATGCAGTGGCATAAACAAGTGGCTTAATCGAAGATCCCGGTTGCCGCAATCTGGTAGTTACGTTTACCTCACCATCAATCGAAGTGTCAAAAAAGTTTTTTGAACCTACCATACTTAATACTTCTCCGTTATTAGTATCCAATATCACCGAAGCACCATTCTTTATATTCAGACTTCCGGTAACTTTATCTACCTCTTCTTTGACGGCAGCCTCCGCCTTTTGCTGAATATCCCAATTCAAACTGGTCGTAACCTTTAACCCACCGGTATCCAAAATGCTTGATCCATATTTATCTTCCAAGAGCTGTTTCACATACATTACGAAATGTGGGGCTTTGATCTTATTACTTCCCAAACCTCTGAACTGAATTATATCCAGTTGTGAATTTACTTCGGTCTCCATTTCTTTGGAAATAATCCCGTCTTCTCTCAATCTTCTCGAAACTTCTTTGGCTCGGGGAAGATAGGCCTTTTTGTTACTACCGCTGTAGGGTGAATAACGGGAAGGGGATTGGGGTAGTCCCGCCAACAGCACACATTCGGCCAAACTCAAGTCTTTAGGTTCTTTGCCAAAATAGATTTGTGAAGCCGCTGCCACCCCCACGGCATTCCCACCATAAGGAGCTTCATTCAGATACATTTGCAGTATTTCATCCTTGCTAAAAGTCTTTTCGATTCTCAAGGCCAACATAAATTCTCTAACTTTTCTCGATACGGACCGTTCGTTGGTTAACAGAAGCATTTTAACCAACTGTTGAGTCAGAGTCGATCCACCAATCAGACGTCTGTTGATGATCAAATTTTTGGCGATCCGTAACACCGACATTGGATCGAATCCTTGATGTTTATAGAATTCCTTATCTTCTATCGCAATTGTTGCCTTTTTGAGGTAATCGGGAACCAAAACCAGGGGGGTAAATTTGCGGTCTTGATCGGTATAAACATCGTAGAGGATCACTTTACCGGTCCGATCTAATATTTCCGAAGAAAAGCCTGCTTTTCGCTGCACTTTTGTTGGGTCAGGCAAGTCACGTCCAAACCAGAGAAACACCAAAGCAACCAAAACAGTTACGGTCAGAAGCCCAAAAAAGATCACCTTGCCCCAAATGATTCTCGGTAAGATAACTCCGACTTGTCTGGCACGCTGTCTTCTGTACATATTATTCTCTGTATTATTATATATAATTAAATAGCTATGACCAAAAGAAGAAGGAAAATTTTTACCGCGATTATTTTCATCGGATCTCTGGTTTTGGTTCTCACCACCTTTGCCTCTCTTCTCATCCGATGAGTATATACTCTACCGGAGACTCGATCTCCACGGTTAAGGGCGTGGGTCCCGCCATTGAAGAAAAGCTCAATCGCCTTGAGATATATACAGTAGGAGATTTACTAAAACATTTCCCCAGAAATTATCTTGATTTTTCCAAGCAAAATAAGATTAAAGACCTCAAAGAAAAAATTCCCGGTTCTTTTTTGGCGGTAATCAACAGTCCCAAGACTTTCTACTCATCCGGGGGTAAACTGGTTACCCAATCAGTCGCTCAAGATTCGTCCGGAAGAATTACCTTAACTTGGTTTAACAACCCATATATAAAGAGACTGATCAAAGACGGCGCATCGTATAGTATCGCCGGCAGACCTAGTTTTTTTGGTAAGGGACTAACCATTATCTCCCCGATTATTGAAGAAGGGGACTCATTCACCCTTAATACTAAGGGGCTGGTTCCTCTCTACCCACAAACCGAAGGTCTCAATTCCAGATGGCTTCGAAAAAAGATCTACGAAATTCTGCAAGATATTGATCTTCAGGATCCTTTGAAAACGGAACTCTTAAGTAAAAGTGGCCTTATTCCTCTCTCCAAAGCGTTAATCCAAATTCATTTTCCCTCAGAAAGTAGTGAGCGCTGGTCAGCCGATAAACGTCTGGCCTACAATGAACATCTCAGAATAAATATCAACAACCGTCTGGAGTTGGACAAACTCGGTCCCTCGATTCCCATAAGAATCACTCACAAGGTAGATACACAAACCTCCGATCTTCTTCCTTTTACCGTAACCTCCGATCAACTAAAAACTATTCACCATCTCGAAAGAGATCTGAAGAACCACGAGTTTACTCATCGACTCATTCAAGGTGAAACAGGTTCCGGAAAGACAGCACCACTAATCTTTGCCGCCAATCAGACGTTATCGGCCAATTTCAGTTGCGCTCTTATGGCACCCACTGAAATCCTAGCCACTCAACACTTCCACACTTTCCAAAAATACTCCCTCTTTCCGGACCAAGTTAAACTGGTTACTTCTACTCACAAGGTAGAAATTTCTTCCTTACCCACGCTTTTTATTGGCACTCACGCGTTGCTCAATCAGCTTCCACCCGATTTAAACCCACCGCTTGCCTTTGTAGCCATAGACGAACAACACAAGTTCGGTGTTGTCCAAAGAGAAATGCTTATGAAAAGAAGCCCTCTTCCTCATCTATTTAATCTTTCCGCTACTCCTATTCCGAGAACAGTTGCCTTAGGATTGTTGGGGGATATCGAAATCAGCAATCTTCACCACAAACCCAACAACCGTTTACCGGTCAAGACTTTCGTTGTTTCACCTACAAAATTCAAAGACAGTCCCAAATGGCTAATTTCGGAGCTGGAAAAAGGCAATCAAATCTTCGTGGTCTGTCCTAATATTTCGGACCATCATCAAAATGTGGCCTCTGTTGAACGGATAACGGCGGAATACCGGCGTCTACTCCCGGAAAGGTTTCCTGTCTGGACCATTCATGGCAAGCTGTCGCCCGAAGACCAACAGAGCATTCTCCTCCAGTTCAAAAACACTCCGGGGAGTCTCTTAACCTCCACTTCTCTGATTGAAGTGGGAATCGATATTCCGGCCGCCAACATCATGGTCATTCATTCGGCAGAAAGATTTGGACTGGCTCAACTTCACCAGCTTCGCGGTCGAGTGGGTAGGGGAGAAGGACAGGGATACTGTTTTCTGGTGCCCTCCGGAGACGACGAGGTGGAAACTGAACGGCTTCAGTTACTTCAAAAATTTCACGCCGGGTTAGTCCTGGCTCAAAAAGATCTTCGGCTTCGTGGAGCAGGGCAGATATATGGCGAAAAACAACATGGCTCACTCCAAACCCGTCTCAAGTATTTTTGGTCAAAAAAACTATTTACACTCGCCAAGCACGATGCCAGGGAAATTATCCACCAAAATAGGCAAAAAGCGGAGGAGATTGCCAGCAGACTCGTTACTTGGTAAAATACATAAGTAAATTAGAAATCCGAACCAACAAAAATGGCCGCTACACCAAAAAGAAAAATTTCCACCGCCAGACAAGGCAAGAGAAGATCTCAAATTCATCTTATTGAACCAAAGCTTATAGTCTGTAAAAAATGTGGAAACCTGAAGAGAGGTCACTTTCTCTGTCCAGTTTGTAAATCAAAATAAACCAACACCGTGAAATCTGCCCTAGACCCACGCCATTTAAAGAGAATCCTTGTTTTTAAATCCCTTTTTGCCGGTAGTTTCACCGAACAACCGGACCACCCAAGTAGAGTAGACAAAATCAATTCACACTTGGCCCAGATTGACGAAATCATTCAAAAATGCGCCCCCGAGTGGCCCATCTCCCAAATCAATCGCGTGGATTTGGCTGTGCTTCGCCAAGCCATCTATGAGCTCTTATTCAAGAATCAAACTCCAACCAAAGTGATCATTGACGAAGCTGTTGAAATTGCCAAACGTTATGGAGGTAAAACTAGTTCCAGTTTCGTCAACGGTGCTTTGGCGGCCGCCATAGGATATTCTGGACGTGACGAAACTACCGATGACCAACCAAAACCTTGACCACCTCCAAGATTACCTTGAGTATCGATTCAAAAATGTTTCTCTCCTGGAAACCGCCCTTACCCATCGCTCCTGTCTTAACCAACCCGGGATCACCGAAAGTTATGAACGGCTCGAATTTTTAGGGGACGCCATTTTGGAAATGCTTATCTCAATCTATCTGTATAACAAATATCCGAACAAAATGGAGGGCTATCTGACGGCCGCCAGATCTGCAACCGTTAGAACCGAATCTCTCTCGGAAGTTTCCGTCAAAAATCATTTTAATGACTATATCCGCATGAGTAAAGGCGAAGAAGCTACCGGTGGGCGGAAAAATTCGTCAATTCTTGAAGACGTCATCGAAAGTCTTATCGGCGCCCTCTATATCGATGGGGGACTGGGCACGACCAAGATTTTTTTTGAAAAGTTTATTCTCCCCAATGCCAAAGACATCATCGCTCTCGACCGGCTTAAGGATCCCAAGTCCACTCTTCAAGAAAAAGTCCAGTCTCTTGGTCAGGCCTCTCCTTTCTACCAAACCATCCGGGAGACGGGCCTCGACCATGACAAAACATTTGAAATTGCCGTTTATGTTAATAACAAAGAGCTGGCTACGGGCACGGGGAGGAACAAGCAGGAAGCTGAACAAAAAGCTGCTCAAAAGGCCCTGGAGCTGATATAATACGCCTATGCTGAAAATCAAACTACAGCCTACCGGCAAAAAACACCAACGCTCCTACCGTATCGTCGTGGTCGAAGGCAAGTCTAAATTATCCGGATCTGTCCTGGATACTATTGGTACTTACAATCCACACGAAAAAGAAGATAAAGACAAGATGTCTGTCAACATGACCGACTATCAGTCTTGGATCAACAAGGGTGCCCAACCAACAGACACCATTAGAAAATTGGTTAAATTAACATGAAACAACTCATTGAGTACATCGTTAGCAATATCGTCAATCACCCGGAAAACGTTTCCGTCACAGAGGAAGCCACCACGGACAAAGACACCACCAAGTACCTCATCAAAGTCGATTCGGAGGATGTCGGCCGTGTCATAGGTAAACAGGGCAAGGTTATCAAAGCCATTCGTCAACTAGTCAGAATTGCTGCCATCCAAAAGGGAACCAGAGCCATCGTGGACCTTCTCGAAGACGAAACCAAAGTTGCTGTTAACCAAGAATCCCTTTCAGAAATCCCGGCTGCTACCACCGAAACAGAAGAATAATTCGTCAAATCAAAACCCAAAGATCTTCCCCGACCCCACTACCGGAGCTGCTATTTGCTGACCAGGCTGAATCTCAGGTACCGTCAACAAATTATAGCTTCTGAGTTCGGCAACCAACTTAAGGTCATCCTCGGTAAATGCCTGCAGCTTACTGATATTCACCTTCTTTAGAACAGATTGAAAAAACCTTACCTCAAGAACCATTTGCACTGTTTTGTCGGAAGTGGCTCGAGATAACTTGGTCACTTCCTGGATATTTAAATCGGATACGGTTCCAAAAGGAAGCGATGACTCTACCATAGAGATAAACCTCAACAAAGATTCCACCTGAGCCGACACGGTAATGCGAACAGGAAAGGCTACAAAGCCGACCATCTCTCCTTCGTTAGTTTTGCCTACAGACCCGGCAGTATCCAGTAGAACGCCCGATGGAAGAGTGTAAGAGAGAATGGACACACCGGTATCGGCACTGATTTTCCGCAAATCATAAATAGCGCCTTCGGGAGAGTACTCTTGAGGTATGGCTGACAATATCCTAGCCTGATCCGTTTCGGATAAATCGGCCGTTAATCTATCGATACTCGTTTTGGACTTTTTCAGAGCTTCCAAAGCAGTCTTACTGGAATTCAAACCAGCCTGCCTGGACTCCACAAGAGCCAACTTCGGCCAAACAACAAATATCAAAACCAGTAGCATTGCTGCCATGACCAACAGGCCATAGACTGTGTTTTTTACCGTCTTTTCACTCACCCAATCGGGCAGTACCAAACCAAAAACCTTTTTATATCCCAGTAGCTTACTTTCCGCCATTTCTCATTATTTCAAATTGTAATTTTGCGTTATAAACACCAATTTTATCCCTGGAAACACTTTCGACAAATACCGAGCGAAAGGCACTGGAAGAGAGCTTTTCCGTACCGGAAAGATTTTGTTCCAGTGCTCGCAGGGGTCTCATTCCTTCAATTGAAATGGCTACAGAAATCCAGCCCTTACTGGAAAAGTCCACGTTTTTCAGCACCACACCCTCCGGCAGAAAACTTAATAACTGATCCAGGTAACTTTTGTACGGAAACTTCCCCGCATTTAACGATTCGATTTTCCCCAAGATGAATTTCGCCAATATAAATTTTTTTAACAGCTCGTTATTCGCCGCCATCTCTCGGGAAACAGTTTCTGTTTCTCGGTCAACCACACCTTGTTGGGCCTTTATCCAAGACAGCTTCACCACCACAAAGATCGAAACAGACAAGAAATACAAAACAAAAACTACAAAGGGAGTCAAAATACCAAGATAAATCCAATTCTTAGCGCTGGATTCTCGTCTCTTTTTACCTAATAAATTTATCTTGACCATGTCTATTGAGATAATCCGTTTGCGATCGCAAACACCGGACCAAGAGTTTTGTATTTTGTATCTACAGCCATGTTCGCGAAGGTGTCTCCCATAACCACCTCTATTCCACCTAAAGCCTCTGTTAAATAAGGAATCAGACCAATGAGGTACGATCCACCACCCGTTAAAATAAGCTTGTTTACCGCACTGTTCTGATTTTCATCCTTGTAAGCAATTAACAGTTTTCTCAATTCTCCAATCAAGTTATCGATCACGGGTTTCAGAGCGGTGACCATTTTTCCTTCAAGTTGCTCTTTTGCCAAACCATAAGTTCGCTTGTAACTCTCTGCCTGGTCAACCGGCAAGTTAAAGGCTTCGGCTATCAATTTAGTCAGAGCAGAACCCCCTACAGGCACATAAAAACTACTGAATATCTTATTTTTTCCACAGATAATGATATTGGATCCACTTGCCCCCAAATCCAAAATAGCTGCAGGGTTCTCGTCGGTGAGTGTTGGTGCGAAGGTCCTATTCAAAGCCGGTATCTCATTTTCCAAGCGAATTGGTTCCAGCCCAACCAGTTCCAACATCTGCACGTACGTTTCCGAAATTTTGGTGGGAACCGCGACTACATAAACGGAAATTTTTTCATTACCCTCAAACTTTTCCGGCCTTTCTAATACGGACCAGGAAGTTTCGATTTCGTTTGGCGGAAAGGGGACCGATTGATCCAATTCCCACTTAATCGCAGTAGAAAGCTCGGGAGTAGACATGACGGGAAACTTAAGTACTCTGGAAAAAACCGATGACTCCGATATCGACGCCACCACTTTTCCGGCTCTCATTCCGGATTCTTTAAGCATGTTCTTTAAAAGATCAGTAATCGAAATCTTTTCGACGTTCGTCATCACCGAAACTGTTTTCCCGAAAGGATTGGTTCCGATAGCAATAACCTTGACCCGATTTCCATCGGATTGAATCATCTTGATACTGGTTGATCCAATATCCAAACCAAAATAGGCAGGCATATATTCATATTACCATTATCTTGTCTTTGCGCGAAGCGAAACACAGCTACCATTTACTGCACTATCGATCCCCCGGAAAATAATACATAGTTAAAAACGGAAGGTAATAGGTTCGTCTTAGATTCGGTATACTCCAGACCATATTTTACGGTCGATCCTCCTAAGGTTAAATCAGCCACCGATCTGTAACTGGTAGACTGAGCCGGAAAAGTACCACCAATCGGCTCAATGCCTAACAGTGCCGCCGCTCCCAAAACCGTAATTCTTAAAGAAGAGGAGTTACCTGACACTATCGTTAAGGGAGAAGGAGTCACGTAATTAAAATTGGTTCCGGATAGAGATCCTCCCGCGCTTACACCGGTAAATCCACCGGTTCCGTCAGTGTCGTAAGCATAGTCAATAATCCGATCACTTCTGATATCGGAAATAAATAAAGAAGGTTTCTGTCCTGAAACAGACGGGCTCCAATACACCTTTACCCCGGTTACTCCACTAGCTCCCAATAAATTAACTTCAAAAGTATCGCCTGGCTGGACTTTTTCGGAAAATATCGCCGCAATACCCGTTTCACCAACCGAAACTGTGTAATCTTTTCCCTGACTCAGCGATCCGGAAACAGGAGCGTTCTTTGCCAAAGCCTCCTCCAAACCAGCCTGTGCCGTCATCACTGCCTGAGTATTTTCCTCGTACATTTGCTGGACTCTAGTCTCCACAGTCGATCTACTGGCAACCGACACCGCGATCGCACTGACCACGGTCATTATCAACACCATAATTAAGGCGACTTGCCCCGAATGGTTAAATTTTGATTTTGTCATTAGTTAATACCACTGTTTAACAAATTCACTTCAGTCGAAACCGACCGGGTTACCGCCACACCGGATCCAAGCACAGTGCTCGAAGCATCGATTTCAACATTCATCTTATCACTCACGCTACCCTGACAATACCAGGTAAAGTTGAGACGATTAATTTTGACATCCGGCGGGCTAATAAATACTTTATTACCGGTTTGAGATGAAGTCGAGGCAATCATAAAGTCCTCGAGAGAATAAATAGTTTCCAGGCCGTTTAGGTCGGTAACTGTCAATGTGTCTCCCGAACGACCATCTGTCCCGGCCGACACACAGTCTGCACGATTCCCAAGACCAACACTGACAACTTGACCAAAACGAAGATCTTTTTCCAAAGAAGAAAGTATCGTTCTCAAGGAAGTGCTCAGATTCAAATCAACGTCACCCAATCCGGAAGATTTAAGATTCTGATAAAAAAGTGCCGTTCCTCCAAGCAAGATAATGGCTAAGAGCAAAAGCGAGATAATCACTTCAATTAAGGTGTAGCCTTTCATCTTATTTCTTTTGATAAAGATTGAGATAAACTTACGTCAAATGTCTGACCTCCGTCACCCCACTCGACTTTTACGGTAACCAGAACCGCCTCTGCCGACTTCTCCATTGATACAATACAAACATAGGTTTTACCGGACACACATGGATCCAATACACTACCTCCTGCATTATCATAAAACGCCTGCGGATTACTGTCTCTTTGGACCCGATAATTATTTAACAATCTTTGAGAGATTGTAAACGCTTCCGCCTTTTGTCTCTGAAATGTTGTCAACCTGGAAGACCGAATCATCAAGTCTGACACCCCCACCAAAACCAAAGAAATAATACCCACGGCTACCACTATTTCAATTAACATCTGTCCTGACCATGTCATAGATTTCCTAATTTTCATATATATCGCTGTACGTGCCGACGGTGATTATCTTCGTTACCGTCGGATTTTTTATATCCTTTATCGTTACTGACTGATCCGTCCCGGTCGACAAATATCCCGAACCGGGCAAAAAAGTGATGTCAAATGGCAAGGTAAAAACTGAAGACTTTAATATTTGAATAGACTGTCCCACCACGTTTCCCGAATCACACAAGGTAGTGGTCTCCATTCCATTCAGAATATCACCTATCACAATACTTCTTACTCTCACTCCAGTCAAACCACTACAACCAGATGGATACTGTAGAGTAGCGGCGGACGATCGGGCCTTACTAAATTCGGTCATCAACTGCCGTGCGTCATTGTCTAATTCTTGGTTTGTATTAAATCGCAGATAAGCGGCTATTGACCCACCAGCCATGAGTGAAATCATCGCCATTACAACCATCAACTCAATTAGAGTAAAGCCAAAAAACTTAACTGTTCGCTTCACGGGTTTGTTACTTGGTAAGTCGTATCAATCTCCATACACGGAGCACTGAGTGTGTACTCTGTACTGCTAGCTTTGACGTACGAATATGCCCCAACCAAATCGCTACACGGCTTGGGGTCGTGCGGAGTGGTCTTTAACAGTATTGGCCCGGTCACACTGCAAGAAATTTCATCGTAAATAGTGTCCGGATAAGATCCGGTGAGGGATCGACACATCTCAAGCGATTGACGGACAGCTTCCAAATCCGCTTTTCTTCTGGTATCTCTCGATCTCGTAGTGATCGACGTAAAGGTCACAATAGCCGAAGCAAAAATTACCCCAATAATAGTAATCACCACCAACAATTCAATAAAGGTAAATCCTCCACCGCCTGCCCGCTTAGACTGCAAGGCTGTCGGCGGGTCGTTGCGCGTTTTCATTGCAAGTTTCCTACACAATAATATGCCTTATCGGCGGCGCTCCAGTCACACGCCAAACCGGAATTACCCCGAGTGGTGGCGGTGCCTTCCATCTCTCCACAAACACAATACGAATTTGTGGCACATGTCGCCGAATAATTTTTGGGTGTGCTGACGGTACTCGAAGGGTCAATCGGCCACGAACTTTTAAGATATGTAACCGCATCGGCACAGACACTATCGGGATAGTTAAAGTTGTTTTCCGCATAGTACTGCTCTAAAGCATTTTGGATCGCCACCAAGTCTTGTTTTCTCCGGGCATTACGTCCTCCTACCTGTGTTGTGGCGTAGGCAACAGTAGCTAAAGCGGTCAAAACTCCGATTATTCCAATTACAATTAACAACTCCAAGAGTGTAAACCCCTTATTCTCTTCGTCGTCTCGACCTGCCCGTCCGGCAGGCGGGGCGAAGCCGAGAGATCTCACTCCAATCAGCATCATTTGTTTTATTTTTATCATTTTTATGGTTGGGAAATAATATACATAACACCGGTTCGATTATCGACAGTATGGCCGCATCTGCAGGGATTAGCTTGATCCGAAAACAGAGCACAGAGAGTTTCATTCGTTGTTTTTGCCGCATCGGCCGCATTTTCCAGACAGGTCATCAGATAATAACTTTTGTTATTTGCACCTGGTAAATACTCGTAGTCTACCCATTCTGAGGCCCTCACGTCCGAAAAAGACACATTAATATATGCGGTAGGGGATATGAGGCTGGCTTGATAGTTGGCACCGGGATATTCATTATTATCGTTACGGTATGCCTCCAAAGCCTTCTGGAGCTGACTCAAATCATTTTTCCGCTGAACGTCTCGGGCCCTCACTCTGGACTGATTGAAATTAAAAACAGCCATCCCGGTTAGTACAGCCATAATCCCCATCGCCACCAATAACTCAATTAATGTGAATCCGCCACTTTTTTTCATATACTTTTTACCAATCCACTTTCGATAACTTTATAATTACACGGAGAGTCGCCGCAACTAACACCCGCATAGGTGACTATGTTTCCTTGAGCATCTTTCAGCAAATCTCTGTCGCTCGTGTTTTGCAGAGCCGCATAAAAAGCATAACCGGCACCGTCACTTGACACATAGACATAACTCTGTCCAGGATCAGGGTCCGTGGGAATTCTAATGTAGGAAGAGTCCGCCCCATCGATTACCGTACTTAGCTTTCCATTCGAACAAACGGTGTTGGTAACCACGCCGGCAACCCTCGAGTAACAATGCATAAAGTCTTCACCGTCTGCCGAAAGGGGATAGCGCCCCACATCGTTGTTAAAAGCCTCAACCGCTTTCACCATTTGATTGATATCGTTTTTCCTTTGGGTGTCTTTTGATTTTATCGTCGATTGAGAATACGCCCCCAATCCCACCGCCGACAGAATCATAATCAACGCAACCACCACCGTCAGCTCTATCAGAGTAAAACCTCGTGTCTTATTCACAACTCCATTTTGCTGGAATCCCCCACAAAAGTCAAACCAACCGGCCACAATCAATCCTTATACTCCTTGTCTGCCCTCATGTGCCTCTCCACCAACCCTCTCAAGAAAACCGATCTGGGGAGCTTCTTTTTCTGGCTGATCCAGTCCAAGTATCGTCCAATCTCTGGGGAAATGTAGAAGTTGAATCTGACATCCACTTTTTCACGGGCCTTTTCGATGGCGTCTCTTAGAGTCTCGCTGAGCGTTTCCGTATTGTATTGGTAGAAAAAGAGCAGGTCTTCACCCTCATCTCTGAGGATGTGGGGCCTGCCTTCACGATAAAGTATGATGACTTGTTTGCTATTTTGTAGACAATGCGAAATCTCTTGACCAATTCCAAAGCTTGGAACGGATGCTTCAATGATTACTAGGTCTGCCTGATTCTTTCTTTTAGTCATCAGTCGTTGACTCTCCAAGCTTTCCTTCGGAGATTGTCTAATCAGAAAATCTTTGTCCTTATTCAGTAGATGATCAAACAACACGTTATGGCCTAATTTTTTCAGCAATTCTACGATCCTCAGATAGTTTTTCTTATCTTCTTCTCGAACATTGCTAATTGGTGCGGAAAAATATATTTTCATATAATTATTTCTTTATTATTAAACAATCAGCACAACGAGGCTCATAAGTCACACTATCTGTTGGTCCCACAAAATCGGGCATATCTACCCTGGCCGGAATCCCATTTATCAACCTCTGATCAAATCGATCCGCTGGCTTACCACACATTGAGCACAACGAATAAAGATGGTGAACTTTGTCGGATCTGGATTTCAATAAGGCCGAAAAAATGAACTCTCCACCCAAACTATTAAAGTCCAGCCCAACTCCAACAAATATCCCTCCTCTTTCGACGAACAAGCCGAGTTCTTTGAGAAAAAAACTTTGGAGCAAGGGAGAAACTAGCTGGATTTCATCTACAACCACAACATCATTATCATGAAAAACTTTCTCAATTTCCGGCTTCGAACTAAAACTCACCGCGTCGATCCGTTCCTTATTCCTTGATCTAATCACTCCGTCTATTAGATCGGCTCTGTCTACTTTGGGCTGGCAAAACACATATGGCCCCACCATCCTCTCGGACTCCATGAGCAATTTTTTTAGCCGAATTATGGTTAGTGATTTACCCGAACAGCTGCTTCCCACCACCATCCATACATAGCCGTGTTCTCTCGGGACCATCTTTATTCTCCGACATAGCTTCGTGGCTAATTTCACAGCCTCGTCCTCCACAAACCCATATAGATTTTGACTCAAGAACCCATCTTCTGTCCGCATTTCTATCGATTATACCAAATACGTTACATATTAACTACGTATCTAACATTATAGTAGAATGCGCCTAGATACCCCCAGCCTAAACCCCATAGATGGAATCTGATATACACATTTACTGAGTATATTGGGAATAAATAGATACACACCCATTACACATATCAGCCTATAACCTTGACAAAGATGGAGAAAAGGATTAGAATTATGACCAATGAACATAGAATTCTGGGATAACCCACCCAAAGGAGAAGTTAACGCCGTGGTCCAGGATTGGGCTAACGTCCTGCGGATTGCAGCTGACGATCTAATTGCACAGTTTGAAGCCAAATCAGGACTATTCGATTCGGAGAATTCCAACCAAGATCCAGCTACCAGCGTAGAATTTTGGACACGGAGCGAACTCTTTCCAAGAATTAAGCAGCTTGAAGGATATGTACTAAGCAAAACTTCTGCCTACTCATCACGGAGAGGGTTAATGCACGTGTCTTCCCGGATTGGAGAAACAGCTGCAGAAAAAATCAGACACACAATGGGTGAGGGTAAAGATGAGAACACTTCTTTTGGATTGCTCGACCAAGCTGAGCGAGTTTCCCTACTCATGCTAACAAAGGCCAAAATCATAGCCGCAAGAGAAGTGGCTCTGGATACTTATCCCGGACTGGAAACTAGCTTTAATATAGCTTTGAAGGAAATTGATAAAGGCTTGACCAATTTACTTGTAAATAGCAATAAGGCGACCAATATAGACAACAGAATTGAATGGACCAGATTAATTCCGGCCGGCAAAGCTGCAGTTCCTGCTGTTATTAGCATCATGGCGTTAGCACTAGCTTCTTGTGCCGCTCAGCCAGTGAGTGCCGACAAACCAGGCGGGCACGAAACTCTCGTTATCGCTGCCACGTCCACCTCGGCCGAACTAACAGAGAAAGCCCCTACTATTGTTCCCTCAGCTACTCCCAAACCCACCCTAAGGCCAACCGAAATAGTCCCTCCCACCCCCAAGTTTCCCACTCTCCCTCCCGAGTATCTTTCCGCTCTTCCTGCGAACTACAAAATAGAGAACAATCAGGTAAAAGTGGGCGATGAGGTATGGTTTGAGCTGAATGCCGAAAAACAGTGGCAAAAAACCGACTGGAAACT
Organism: uncultured Pseudomonadales bacterium; assembly: GCA_964357975.1. Taxonomy (GTDB): domain Bacteria; phylum Patescibacteriota; class Microgenomatia; order UBA1400; family MFAQ01; genus UBA10133. Next base: position 30,206 of record CAYHNG010000005.1, on the reverse strand, counting down.
TTTTGAAGATGCCGTCAGGCAAACGAACTGGCAGCCGGAAATTAATTGGCATTATGAGAGAGGTGCTATTACTGTGTCTAGTTGGCCAATCATTACCGGAGAGCCAGCGGTGGAGAAAAAAATGATATTGAACGGCAAAGAAATGACGGTCACTCTCCTACCGGTAATTATCAAAGATATGGAAGATCCTAGTATCATCAGACATGTCTTTGTGCCTCTCCTTTATGTCGACAAAAATGGTCAGGTGATACTGGAGACATGGTACGGCTCAGGTACGTCTGACGAAAATGTCGAGTTAAAAACCTTCGAAGATTTGTTACTAAAAGCCAAACGTGGTTTACAGCTGGAATTAAATATGAATATATATTATGGAAACGGGATTGCCGTTTGCCAGGGGAATTTGAGATGTGAAATCCTATCATATTTAATTGATGCTCAGCAGCTTAACCTGAAGGACATGGTTGTAGAGGATGATGATATCTTACCGGCTAATATTATATTTGATTATCATAAGGTTGGAGATATGTTTCACTACAAGTAGTATCTGGCTTGTATTTCCAGTCTTTCCTGCTTAAGATAATTGATAGTGATAATAAACAAGAGGGTAGGATTATTGGCAGTTTTTGTAATCCTTGTTTGGATTGCGGGGGGATACTTGTGGCTCCAAGCAAATAATCTTAAACTACAATCTTTGTTGACGGCTTTTCCCCAGCAGTACGGGGTGGTAGCCGGAGAAATAGGTTGGACTCTAAAGAACTTTCAGCCGGTAGTCAAAGGGTTCCAGACCCAAAATGGTCAGAACTTCGTAGTGGTTCGTTTCACCGATCAGAACAATCAAATACGAGAGGCCAAATTGTTTGTTTCCGGCCAGACGCCCAATGGGTACCAGGTGGAAGAAATCGTTTTTCAACCAATGGATGGAGGGGTCAAGAGACTGAGCTTCGCTTTATTAAAAAAGAGCTTCAAAAAAGGTACCCAGATTCGGGCTGAGTATCTTAACTCTATTCCCGAGTCACTGGATGTTACCGATTGTCTCCCCATAGCCGAAAATCTTAGAGGCTTCTGTTTCCTCACCGATGTCTTGGCGGACCTGAAGTACCAATCTACGACTGAAGAAGAGCTGAAAAACGGGAAGTTACCGTACGTGGTGGTGCCGGTAAGCTTTATTTCTATGAAACTGTATGCGGATTAGAGATGTAGTGGTCTGGAGTTTTCTGTTCGCTGGGATTGAACTACTGCGACCGGGAACTGTGGCCGCCACTGTCTGCCTAGTGGGCGACACTTGCATGGGTACCCGGGTGGTGGATGCGCCGATAGGATGTAAAACAAGCGCTTCAGCTACGTATTGTTACACAGATTACGGACGGGGGACGGCTAGCTGTGACTCTGAGTGTACCTATGGAGTGATTAACTACGCCTTTCCCTATAGTTTTAAGGAATGTGCCCCTGATGCTGTCCCTCCTTTCTGTAACAGCACCGTGCCATCCTCGATCGGACCCGGCACCTGCTGTCAAAGTGACATTGGTGGAGGCGGTGTCAATTGTCAGACAACGGCGCCAAGCAGACTATCGATCGATCGCGATTTCCCCGGGACCAAGATTAATGTGACATGGTCTCCTGGTTCTGGCGGTGTTCAGCAGGCGATTGTTGTATCGGACAACCCTCTCGCTGCCAAATATAATTGCTCAGCAGCGGCTGGTTACACTGCCGCTGATTGTGTGGTTCTGACGTATCTCAGCAGCGGTGTAAGTTCGTATCAGATATTAAAAACAAAGTTTGCCGCCAACACGGTATATTACTTCAAAATAATCGAGACGGCCGGTCCGTGCAGTGCATCGACCCTGAGACCGTGGATATCTACCTGCAGTTTAACACCGTCTTCATTGACACTTAACCCCAGCGCCACCAGAACTCTAACCATGCCCATCGTCGACACCTTAAACGCCTGGACATCTTTTAAGCGGGTAGATTTTTCTTCCAACAATACCGCCGTCGCTACCGTCAGCCCAGCATCGGATTTAAATAATTTGACCATCAATGAACTCTTTCGCACTGTGGTTACCGGAAGATCATCCATAAATTCTCCCACCAACATTGTCGCCAAGGTCATACTAAATAGTAGTGACTATGGCGAAAGAAATGATTGTTCCGCCACGTCACCAGTAAACGTAAACTGCATCGAGACAGGACCAACTATTTCCGCCTGGAGCGCCTGCAATGCTACTACGCACAAACGCACTCGTACCTGCTCCGAAACCTGCGGCACAAACGATTGCGCTGCGATATCCCTATCAGAGGACTGTTTGGGAACAGTCAGAGGCACTCTTTTCGACGCCTCCGGCCTGGATACTTGTCCGGCCTTTGATCCAACCACCGGATATCTCACCGGTCTGGGAGGGAGGGGAGCGGCGAACCAGACTTTTGGTTTTACCGATCAAAAAAGTGTCGCGCCACATCCTTGGGCCCCTCTATCTGCGTCCGCCACCAATGCTAACGGCAACTACTCCATCAATGTGTACGCACCCTCTAACTATGTCTACGACTTTTCCTCCCTCGCCGGCTACTACTCTGTCAGTTCAGGCCCTAAACTCGTCTGTACTTCTACCATCGCCACCGTTCCGGGTAGCAGCCCCGCTTGTGATACCCAACCCTGTTCCGTCGTCAAAAACATGAGTTTTGGTTTTGACAAAGTCTTTAGTGGTTGGTGGCAAGCCAAAGGAGCTGCTGTCCACGCTGAAGGGGGGATTACTTCTCACATCCCGGCTTCTCTCCCCACCGAACAGTCGCTAATCTTACCCAACACCACCCCGGTTAACCGTTGGGGTTTCCTTAGTTACGGTCTCGCTTTGCCCCAAATGTTTGGTAACAATAATGGCGCCAAAGTCAGCACCAAGCTTTGGGAAAAACTCAGCTCATATCAAGGACTCATCTACGACTGGAACTTCTACCACAGCCGCTTTAATCTTTTTACCCAAACAACCTGGAATGGTACCGACCCCATCGTCTACGACGATCAAGAACTGGGGTATCAAATCTTCAGAACCAATTCATCAGTGGCCAATTTTACTTTCAGTCCCACCGGCAACCAAAAAGCCGTCTTTGAGATCGACGGTAATGTCACCATCCAAAACAACCTTACGGTCCCTAGTGGTGCTTTTCTGGCCATCATTGCTCACGGCACCATCACCTTTGCTCCGTCGGTGACCCAGTCGGAAGGCTGGTACATTAGCGACACTCTCTCCATTCCTTGTCTGGATACCGACGGTACACCGGGCTGTGACCAAACCGATGTTCAGTTTGTCGGTAATGGTTCTTTTATCGGCTGGAAAGGTGTCGAGCTGAGCAGAGACTTAGGTGTCACCAACAACACCGCCCCTTCGGAGATCTTTGTCTACCGACCGGATTTGTCTTACAACTCACCTAACCCTCTGAAGATCTACAGTAAATACTACAAACCGTTTGTGCCGTAAAAGGTAGACTAGAACAGAAGGCCAGTATACCAACTCCAAATTACGGCTCCCCAGAGTAAACCAATAGCCGTTCCCAAAATTAGGAACGGACCAAAAGGGAGATACTGGCTCATCTTCTTTTTCTTTAGCATCATCAGTACCACCCCAACCACAGACCCCAAAACGAAGGCCGAGAACATTCCGGGTAATATTTTTGGCCAGCCAAGTAATAGACCAAGCGAGGGTACCAGATAGATATCGCCTAATCCAAAACCATCCACCTTTTTAATTTTTCGAGTAGCCAGCTGCAACAAAATGAATAGTAGACAAATTCCCACTCCTGCGCCAATTGATCGCAACAAATCGGCACTATCCATAATGCCAAAACTGGTCAGCCCAATACGGTAAGACAGGGCCAAAGAAAATAGCGTCAGATTCAAAGCAAAAGGAATCACCATGTACAGCAGGTCGGTCACCAAAATCGTAAACATAACCAGACCCGTTACCAGCCAAAACACCGGCTGAATAAAACTCCATGGACTTCCTACTAATTTAAAGAAATTAAAACCAACCACAAACCACCAAACAAAAAAGATTCCTGTCAGTAACTCTATCAGCGGATAGCGGATTGATATTTTCATATGACAAAATGCACATCTTCCTCCCAGAAAAATGAAGGAGAGAACCGGTATGTTCATATACCAAGAAATCACGTGTTTACATTTTGGACAAACTGACCTTCCCGATAAGGGAGAGCTTCCATGAGACATCCGCCAAATGACTACATTCAAAAAACTCCCCCAAACCAATCCCATGACGAACAAAAAAAGAATTACCAAGATCATATGTAGATTCTAACCCAAAACCCCGCCGGTGGGCGGAGTTTATTACTAAAACTATTTTTTCGTTTTACTGGAAACACTGGAGGCAGTCTCCAGCCAACTTCTGGTCGGAAGTACATCCTTCGGTCACCAGTTCTGAGGTCCCTTCCAAATGTAAGTTTGTCTGACCATCATTCCGAATACTTTTACTCTCCGGTGCAAAACACACACGAACATCTGTCTTGCTCCACGAACTTAGATAAATCGTTGTGTTTAATCCTTGACTAAAAGTAGCTTTTAGTTCACCATCTGCAATTAGGTCATCGACACAAGATTTAATTTCGGTATCTTGATTGGTGCCAACTTTAACCACCGCTGCCGCCAAAGAGGCAACCGGAACGGCTGGGGCGAGTGTCGTGGTATTGTCGGTCGCACAAGTAGTACCCGCTGCTCTCCAAGGGAAATAGCCATGATTGGCGTAATAACGCTGTAAGGATTGCAAGAGTTCAATGGCTCCACTACGATAGTTGCTGTCTCGAGCTTTTTTGAGCTGTTCAAACGGATCGATCGCGGCTAGTAGTCCGGCGGCGAGAATACCAAGCACACCAATGACTATTAACAACTCCATTAGCGTAAAACCTTGATTTTTCATATTACTTGAACTGTTAACCACTACTTAACTATGAATTATTAAAACTGACTTGTCAAGTTGTAGATAGGCATGATGACCGCGATTACCAAAAACCCCACTCCGATTCCCATGATAATCATTATTAAGGGCTCAATGGCTGTGGTTAAGGCTTTGATCTTTATCTCACTTTCCGATTCATAAAAGGTGGCTAGTTTGGCCAACACCGTATCCAACTTTCCCGTTTCTTCGCCCACGGAAATCATCTGCGATAATATTGGAGGAAACATCTCCAGTCGCGTCACCGACTCTGCCAAGCCCACTCCCTTTTCCACATAGACGGCTGCCTGTTTTATTCCTGTCGAATAAACTCGACTTCCAAGCGTGTTGGCCACAATATTTAATGCGTCCAAAATGGGAATACCGGCACCCAACAACACGCTAATGGTGCGGGCAAACTCGGTTAAAATGATATCTTTTCTCAGTTTACCCCAAATAGGAATCTTGAAAGTCAACTGCTCCACCACCAGCCCCCCCACTTCGGTTTTTGACCAACTGGAAAAAAGCAAAACGAATCCGATAACCACCCCCAGAACTACGAACCAATAATTAACTGCCAAGTCACTTACCGCCATCAACACTTTGGTTGGACCGGGTAACTCTGCTCCAAAATCTTTATACATCGCCGTCAGCTTAGGAACCACAAACACCATCATTATTGAAGCGATTACGATCATTGCTATAAAAATAATTACCGGATACACCATTGCCCCTTTGGTTTTGCTTCTGAACTCTCGCTGTTTGTCCAGTGCGTCCGCCAACTTTCCCATCACCTGATCCAAAACCCCCGCCGATTCTCCTGCCCGCACCATCGAAACGTAAACCGCCGAAAAACCTCCTCCGGAATTTTCCACTGCATCGGATAAAGTTGATCCTCCTTCAACTTCCGACAGGATCTTTTCAATTATCGGTTTCATTCCGGAACCGGATTGGTTTTTTAATATTCTTAATGCTTCAACTAGTGGCAAACCGGATCCAATCATCGTTGCCATCTGTCGAGTAAAATTGGTGATTTCATCAGCCTTTGGTTTGGAGAACCGTCCAATTAAGGGTTCCAAATTAAATTGGTCGGCCTCGTTTAAAGAGGTAATTAGGAGACCTTTGCTCCGGAGTATATTTGCCGCTTGTTTTTCCTCAATTGCCTCCAGTACGCCGCTTGACGCATTTCCCTCTCTGTCCGTCACTTTATAACGAAAAGTTTTCATTTATTATCTTCCGCCCAACATCTTATCTAATAAAGATGGTCTAATCGCGAATTCCAGCGCCGAAGTTTTGTCAATCACATTTTTATTTACCAGATCGGCAAGACTATTTTCCATTAATTTCATGCCCAGATTTGCACTGGTTTGAATTACGTTATCGATCTGGAAAGTTTTTCCTTCTCGAATATTATTTCTTATTGCGGGTGTCACCACCATAATTTCGGTCGCCACTGCTCGCTTTCCACCTATGGTAGGTATTAACCTTTGGGACAAGACTGCCTCCAAAACCATTGAAAGCTGTAGCACTACCTGCGCCTGCTGTTCCTCCGGAAAACTATCTACAATCCTTTCCACTGATTGTGCCGCAGTATTGGTATGCAAAGTTGCAAAAACCAAGTGCCCCGTCTCCGCTACCGTCATTGCCGCCTGCATGGTATCGGGATCTCGCATTTCCCCAATATAAACCACGTTCGGGTCTTCGCGTAGAACAGACTTCAAGGCGTTGCCCCAGCTTTTGGTATCCCCACCCAACTCTCGCTGACTGATGAAAGATTTTTTGTTTTCGTGAACAAATTCAATTGGGTCTTCTATTGTCACCACGTGATCGGCACGATTGGTATTTATCTCATCGATAATCGCCGCCAAAGTAGTCGATTTCCCGGAACCGGTTGGTCCGGTAACCAAAATAAACCCTTGTTTCAATTTGGCAAAAGAGTGGCAAATCTCAGGTAAACCAAGCTCGCTGATCGTCGGAATTTTATCGGGAATAAAACGCAACGAAATCGCCGGCGTTCCTTTTTGAAAATAAGCATTGGCTCTGTACCGAGCCTTTCCCGGAACGTGGATGGAAAAATCAAGATCAAAATCTTTTAGGAATAACTCTTTTTGGTTTTGGTTCATAACGCTGCCGATCATGGCCATTATAAGTTCAGCGTCAATTATTCCGGCAGGCTTATATGGTTCTAGCCTACCCAGTGTCCTAAATATTGGATTACTGTTCGCCACTAAATGTATATCGGACGATCCCATTTCCGACCCTGCCAATAGTATATTCTGCATTAATTCTGCCGCCTTATCCATATTGTGGTTATATATTTATACTTGAGCCACTCTAATAACTTCTTCAAGAGTCGTGATCCCTTCAAGAACTTTCAGGTACCCGTCTTGCTTCATAATTATCATACCGTCTTCCATAGCTTGCTTTTCAATTGTTGCGGCATCAGCCCGTTCCAAAATTAGTCGGGCAATCTTTTCCGAAATTCTCAACACTTCATAAATTCCCATTCTCCCAAAATATCCCGAGTCTCCGCACTTTTCACAACCCGCCCCCTTATAAAGCATAAAGGGTACATTGTTCTGCTTCACCTGAGTTGTTTTGTCGGAGCTGGACTTGAGCCAACCATCAAGCATTTTACCCAAAACTTGCTGTACGTCCTCCACCACGGACTGCTCCGGTACATAAGCCTGTTTGCAGTTATCACAGATCTTTCTCAAAACACGTTGCCCTATGGCCGCCGTCATCGAAGATGCCAGCAAAAAGGGTTCGGCGCCCATATCTAACAAACGAGGCAGTGCGCCGGAAGAAGAGTTTGTGTGAACCGTGGAAAACACCAAATGTCCCGTGAGTGACGCCTGAATCGCCAGTTGGGCCGTTTCTTCATCACGAATTTCACCCACCATGATGATATTGGGATCTTGACGGAGAAATGAACGCAGTCCGGAAGCAAAAGTCAAACCGGCTTGTGGATTTACCTGGACCTGATTGACACCATTCATTTGGTACTCAACCGGATCCTCCAAGGTCACAATGTTTACCTTCGGACTATTGATCATTGTCAGGAGAGAATACAGAGTAGTGGTTTTACCGGATCCGGTAGGACCGGTCGCCAAGATAATACCGTGTGGAATGTGAATGGCCTCTTCCAACGTGGCCAATGCTTTCGCCCTAATTCCCAGCTCCGATAACGTTGGAACCTTCTCGGATTTCTTAAGAAGTCGCATCACGATTTTTTCTCCATTTACGGTTGGAAGAGAGGAAATACGTAGGTCCACTTCACCGTACTCCGAACTAAAATTAAAACGTCCATCCTGAGGAATTCTTTTTTCATCAATTTTCATGCCGCTCAGAATTTTGATACGGGAAACCAATGCGGCATGATAGTCTTTATCCAAAGTCAACTTTTCTTCCAAAATACCATCAATTCGGTATCTCACTCGGGTGATATTTTCTTGCGGCTCGATATGTACATCGGAAGCTCTTAGCCGAATCGCGTGTTTTAATATTTTTCTGACGATTTCAACAATTTTTGGCTCCTTAATTATTTGCGAAATTGTATCGGCCGTCACCAATCTAATTCCGGATTCTTCCGATTGTTCTTTTCCCCGTTTCAGAACTCCGGAAATCTCTCCGGACAAGCTTTGACTGTAGACATTAGTTAACAACACATCAAAATTGGCCTTCGAGGTTAAAAAAGACTTGATCTTATACCCGGTTCTTTTTTGGAAGAAATCCACCGTGGACAGCTCCTCCGGCTTGACCATAATCATACTCAACACTCCGGCCTCCTTATCCAGTTCAAAGGGTATCACTCCATAGCTCTTGGCCAAATCTACCGATACAAGCGACAACAATTCCGGACTAATTGAAATCTTGCTTTCCGAAAAATAGGGGATATTCAGAATCTTGGCTCTCGCTTGAGACAAATCTTCCTCACCGATAATTCCTCTTTCCATCAGTAACTCGGACAATTTTTTCCCTGTGGTCAACGCTTCCACCTTGAGACCCTCCGCCTTCTCGGCATCCAATCTACCGGATGAAATCAAAAAATCCAACAAAGCCTTGTCCTGATAATCCATATCTTAACTATAGCAAATTTCTCCCTTCTTGACCTGGACCTGTTTGAATAGTACAACAATAATCAACCATCATGAAAGTTGAAAAAAAAGACCAAACGTTTCCCAAAAAGATCCTTTTCGTCGATTTTAACGGCGTCATTTCTTATAATACTTTTTGGGACAGTATTCGCAACCAGACTCATCCTCTCAATTCTTATTACGATTCTATCGAAGACTTTTTGTTTGTGGGTGAAACCAAGATTACCGGGTTGGTGGATGATTGGATGCGGGGCAAATATACTAGTGAGCAGATTCACCAGTTAATAGCCGCAAAAACAGGTGCCCCATATCAAAGTCTATTTGACCTCTTTTGTACAGATTGTCAAAAAATTGATATTTCCTTTCCAATTCTTAATAATGTTCAAACGCTTAGAAAAAAATGGTACTGCATTTTAAGAACAGATAACATGGACTCACTGCGGCGTTTAACCATCCCAGCCAATCCCGTATTGACCCAATCGTTTGATGAGATTCAATGCTCGTACGAGATTGGAACTTTAAAAAAAGACAATAATGGGGAATACTTCCTCACTACAATTGCTAATTTAGGATCCAGTATCGAAAACAGCACTATCATTGATGACAGCCAAACCACCTGCGAACTTTTTGAGTCGCTCGGTGGCAAATCCTACTGCACACGAAATGAAACTGAAGCCCTCTTCGTCCTAAACACGTTAATGCGTCAATAACGGTGACACTTCTCATATAGTCACCTTCGAGGCCTGGCCTTGAAGGACAGGCTCCATCTCAAGAAATGCAAACCGTGCAGAGAGAAATTATTGTTCTAAATCTATCATCTCAAAGTACACTTTTGTTAAACCACTTGCTTCCTCAACAAAAGATCTATAGCTAGAATTACGCTTAATCTTCTTAAAGTAAGAGCTTATTTCCTGTGGCTTAACCCAGTTCTGACTGAACAAGCCTACATAATTACCACAACTCGAATATTTATACTCACAGATACCTTCAACACCTTCAAGGCCAGGCCTTGAAGGTGAAGTTAAAAGATCGATCGGGTTCCGATGAATATATTTTGAAACGTAAACAAATTGTTCCTCCGTCTCAATCAAAACAGTTTTATACCTTCCCTGAAACAAACCCCCAACCCTTTTGTATTTCTTGTTGAAGTACAAAACGTATTTAAGCACCAAAGATTGCATAAATTCCGCTATGCCTCTATTGGTAGATTGTTTAATTAGTAAATGAAAGTGATTTGGCATCAAGCAATAAGACAGTAACTCGATTTGAGAAGAATAGTTCTTTGGTTCTCTCGAAGGAGAAATAACCTTGCCTTCTGGATCCTTCAAGGCCTGGCCTTGAAGGTCGGGAGGTTCTAGGTAAAACTTCATATATCCGAGAAAGACTTTATAGTCTTGTTCGTCTAGAAAAATATCTCGTTTCTCAACACCACGATTGTAAATATGATAATAGCCACCAGCTCCGTATTCTTTACGACTATTTTTCTGTGGCATTTGTCACAATTATACACGCCTTCAAGGCCAGGCCTTGAAGGTTAACAAGATTGGCTATTGCGTGGATTTAATAATCCTCCAGGAAGCAATCAAAAAGTTATCAAATGATAATTTTTGGTTAATATTAGTTTGTTTTAGTTCAGCCAAACAGTTGATGGCCAAATCCAAAATCGATAACCGTTTGGAGGTTATTTCGCTGAGAAAGCTGGCCTGCAGTTTTCTGACAATTTCTTCCATTACCGGCACGGCCTCTTCTTTGTCTAACTGGTCCACAAAGGCGATGCAGGCCGCCGGACCACTACTCCAACACTTTCTGATTTCATCCCAACATCCTTCTGCCGGAGAAAAAGCTTTGTTGTGGTACTCAACAATTCCTCTGGATAAGATCGTCGCTAAGAGTTGGTTTTCATTTTCGACAACCAAAATTAGATTCATCCGATCACCCAGCTCCTCCATTGGTTTCAGTAGTACAGCCTGGCACTCGGGACTCATTTTATCGGCGTTCCAAATTATCATCGAGTACTTGGGTGTTGTGGTGAGAATATTTATTCCCGAGTATATCCATGCTCTCAGATCGTCTAGCTTTGCCTCCGCCCCCTCAAAACCCATTACCAGATTATCCTCCAAAGATAATTTGGAGAGTAACTCCTTTTTCTCGTCAAAAAAACCTACGGTTATTTTTGGTAACATATACATATTCTAAAGCATGAGTTAAAATGAACCCGCGCGTGTTTCACTAAATGTACAAAGTAAAATCTTAAATATAAAATATAACTATGCCGGAACAATCATATACCGCTAAAGATATCACCGTTTTGGAAGGACTGGAGCCTGTACGCAAAAGACCCGGCATGTATATCGGTAGTACCGACGAAAAAGGTCTCCATCATTTACTTATCGAAATTGTTGACAACTCGCTGGACGAAGCCATTGGCGGTTATGCCCAAAATATTTTTGTCTGTCTCCACAAAGATGGGTCAGTGTCTGTCTCCGATGACGGTCGGGGAGTACCTACCGACATGCATCCCAGTGGTGTCTCGGCGCTGGAGGTGGCTATGACCAAACTTCACGCCGGAGGCAAGTTTACCGAATCTGCCTATAAAGCTTCCGGAGGACTGCACGGTGTTGGCGCTTCAGCGGTTAACGCTCTTTCCACTCATATGGATGTGATTGTCAATCATTCGCCCAAATTCTTTCTTCAATCATACAAAGTCGGTACTCCTGATTTTCCGGTCAAAGAAATTTCTCCCGAAAAAACCGGCGAGCTACTTCCCGAATATCATCGCCATCTTCTCCACGCCAAATCAGGAACTTTCACCCATTTCTGGCCGGATCCTAATATCTTCAAAATCACTACAGACTTTAACTATGCCAACATCAAAGCCAAACTTCAGGAAAGAGCTTACTTGGTAGCCGGTGTCTTTATTCATCTCTTGGACGAACGCACCGAAAAAGAGGCAAACTTTTATTTTGAGTCCGGTATCAAGTCACTTCTTTCTCACATGAACCGGCACAAAAAACCTTTGCACGAGCAAATCTATCTTTCGGGTAGCGCTGTCGAGGCCAACATTCCCATTGGTGTGGAGGTAGTTATGCAGTATACCGATACTTACAACGACAACTTGGAGTCTTTTGCCAACACCATCAATACCTACGATGGAGGTACCCATCTCACCGGTTTCAAAACCGCTCTCTCTAAAGTCCTTAAGAACTATATTACTGCCGGCGAAACCGACAAAGAAAAGGATAAAAAGGGGAAAAATAAGGATATGGACCTCACCCCAGATGACCTCAAGGAAGGTCTAACCGGCGTGGTTTGGATCAAGATGAGCTCCTCTGAAATTCAATTTGAATCACAAACTAAGACTAAGGTTAATAATGCAGAAGTCCAATCTGCAGTTTATCAGATCGTCAAAAAAGGTCTGGAAGAATATCTGGAGGAACATCCCCAAACGGCCCAAATTATCATCGGCAAAGTTTTCTTGGCCGCCAAAGCCCGTATGGCCGCCAGGGCGGCCAGAGAAGCGGTTGTGCGCAAGGGAGCACTGGAAGGGATGACTCTTCCCGGAAAATTGGCGGATTGTCAAGAAAGAGACCCCGCCATGTCCGAACTGTTTATTGTCGAGGGGGATTCGGCCGGAGGCTCCGCCAAACAAGGTCGTGACCGTAAACATCAGGCCATCTTGCCACTCGGAGGTAAAATCCTTAATACGGAACGCGCTCGATTGGACAAGATTGTTGAATTTGAAGAACTCAAAGATTTGATTATTGCGATGGGTATGGGTATAGGGGAGACTCTAGACGCCGACAAACTTCGTTATCATCGCATTATTATCATGACCGATGCCGACGTCGATGGTGCTCACATTGCCACCCTGCTCCTTACTTTCTTCTATCGGCACACCAACCCTCTAGTCCGGGGAGGAAATATCTACCTTGCTATGCCACCACTCTATCTAATTTCTCACGACTCAACTAAAAAATATGTCTACTCCGATCCGGAAAAAGAAGCTTATCTGGCCACTCTCACCCCCAATCAGAAACAAAAGGCCGGCATCCAGCGCTACAAAGGTCTTGGAGAAATGAATCCGGAACAGCTCTGGGAAACTACCATGAACCCGGTTACCAGAACACTCAAGAAAATCAGTATCGAAGACGCCGAAAAAGCCGACGAGGTTTTTACCACTCTCATGGGCCAAGAAGTCGCCCCCCGCAAAAAGTTTATTCAATTACATGCCACCAGCGCCAATCTCGACATCTAATTAATCGTCATTCCGACCAAAGTGGAGGAATCTCCCTCCACCAACTTAATAAAAAATATACAATTTAAAATCTAAAATATTTACATGAAAACTTACGTCTTTGGCCATATCAAACCAGACCTCGACTCCGTCGTCGCGGCAATTTCCTTCGCGGAATTCCGGAAACTCCTTGGGGATATTGACGTTGTTCCGGCGATGAACGGCGATGCGAATCCGGAAACAAAATTTGTTTTTAATAAATTCGGTTTTCCACTTCCACAGCAGTTAACCGCTGAGACGATTACACCTGAGGATAAAATTATCCTCGTAGACCACAACGAAACCGATCAAAGAATTTCAGGCATCAATCAGGAACAAATAATTGCTATTTACGATCATCATACCGTTTATCTAAACCTGACTCACCCCATTGAAATTGTAGTTCTTCCACTGGGGTCATCAAACACCATTGCTTGGAAATTGTTTAAGCAAAATAATTTTACGATTCCTCAGGATACAGCCAAACTAATGCTCACGGCCATTCTTTCGGACACTGTTGGCCTAAAATCCTCGACCACAACCGAGACCGACAGAACAGCTGTCAAAAATCTCGCCGAGATTACGGGGATTATTGATATCGAATCGTTAACACTCGAAATATTTAAAGAAAAGTCAAACGTATCTTCTTTAACAGACGAGCAGGCTGTCCTTAATGATTTTAAAATTTTTGATTTCGGGAAAAAAGTTCTAATTGGCCAACTTGAAACTGTTGAACAAGGCCTGTTACTTTCTACCAGAAAACAGGGTCTTTTATCCGCACTTCAATTAATTAAAGAGAGGGAGGCTGTCGATTTCATTATCTTAGCTGTAACCAATATTCTAAAAGTTAACACCAAATTATTAGTCGGTGGCGCAGGGGAGATCGATTTAATCCAAAAGGCTTTCGGTGGTACCGTCCAAGAAAATCTTCTCGACATTGGTGCCAAAATGTCCCGCAAAAAAGATATCGCTCCCGCCATCGAAAAAGCTTTAACACAATAAATAAAACACATGGACGAAAATCAAAACCTAGACCCGGAACAAGAAACCACCACCTCCGTCCCCGTACCGGACGAACAAACACAATGGGGTCTAATTAGAACCACACCGATCATTGAAGAAATGGAACGGTCCTATTTGGACTATGCCATGTCGGTGATCGTCGCCCGCGCCCTTCCCGACGTTCGCGATGGTCTCAAGCCGGTTCATCGTCGCATTCTTTTCGCCATGAAAGAGATGGGTCTTACCCACAAAAGTGCTTACAAAAAGTCTGCTCGTATTGTCGGAGAAGTTTTAGGGAAATATCATCCTCACGGCGATCAAGCGGTTTATCAAACCATGGTCCGTCTGGCTCAGACCTTTTCCATGCGCTATCCACTCATTGATGGTCAGGGTAATTTTGGATCCGTTGACGGTGACTCCGCTGCCGCCATGCGTTATACCGAAGCTCGTTTGAGTAAGATCGCCGGTGAAGCACTTGAAGATATTGACAAAAGAACGGTCGATTTAGTTGACAACTTTGACGGTTCCCAGCAAGAGCCCACTGTTTTACCGGCCAAGCTACCCAATCTCTTACTTATGGGTTCGGACGGTATCGCTGTCGGTATGGCTACCAAGATTCCACCGCACAACCTGCTGGAAGTAGTCGATGCCATCAAAGCTTTAATCGATAGAAGTAACGCGACAGTCACCAAGCAATATGCCGACGACCAGCTCGTTTCGGCTCCATATCGTGATTTAATTGGATCTCTTGAGTCCTCTGTAGAAATTGATGATCTATGCCAACACATCAAGGGACCGGACTTCCCGACAGCCGGAATTATTTATGATACGAACGAGATCAAAAAACTTTATGCCACCGGTAAAGCCAGTATTATTGTTCGGGGAGTCGCCGAAATTGTCGAGAAGAAGAATGGGCGTTTCCAAATTCTCATTACCGAACTACCATATCAAGTAAACAAAGCCAAGCTCATCACGAACATCGCCGAACTGGTAAAAAAGAAAAGACTGGACGGCATTGCAGACCTCAGGGACGAATCTGACCGCAAGGGTATGACCGTCGCCGTCGATCTTAAAAAAGACGCCAAGCCCAAAAGCGTTTTAAACAATCTCTATAAATTTACTGAGTTACAGACGAGTTTTCCGGCCAACGTCGTAGCTCTAACTTCAGACGGAACTCCTCATCTCTTGAACCTCAAACAAATTTTAATGGAGTACACCGTTCACCGACAAGGAGTAATCGTCAGACGCAGTCAGTTTGAACTTAAAACAGCCCAAGACCGCGCCCACATTTTGGAAGGACTACTTATTGCCCTTAGCAACATTGATGAAGTCATTGAAACCATCAAAAAGAGTCCCGATAGCGAAACCGCCAAAACAAACCTCATGTCCAAGTTTGGTCTTTCGGAAATTCAATCGATCGCTATCTTAGACATGCAGCTCAGAAAACTGGCCGCATTGGAAAGACAAAAGATCGAGGCCGAGTACCAAGAACTCAAGAAACAGATCGAACGACTCGTTTCCATTCTCAAAGATCCCAAAGAAGTTCTTCAAATCATCAAGGATGAAATCACCAAACTGGCTATAGACTATCCGGAAAAAAGAAAAACCAAGATCGTGTCCAATGCACCCGGCACCTTCTCGGAAGAGGATCTCATTCCCGCCGAAGAAACTATTGTGGCTCTTACCAAGTCCGGTTACATCAAACGAATGCCTTTGGCCACTTTCAAAACCCAAAAAAGAGGAGGGAAAGGAGTGTCCGGTATGACCATCAAAGATACCGACGAAATTCACCTCCTAACTAACGCCAACACCCACGACCGTCTCTTGGTCTTCTCCAGTAAGGGAAAAGTATTTTCACTTAAGGTCTGGGAACTACCTGAAGGCAGTCGCATTAGTAAAGGTCAGGCCATCATTAATTTGATCAACATCGATACCGACGAAACGATACAGTCGATTCTTCCCCTCTCATCACAGATCAATAAGAATGACTGTCTATTCTTCACTACCAAGAAAGGTATTGTCAAACGAACCGTCCTCAGTAAATACGAAAATATCAAAAGTAATGGCTTAATCGCTATTAAGCTGACCGATCAAGACAGTTTGGTCTGGGTAAACAAAACATCCGGCAGTGATCACATTCTCCTGGTTAGCCGCGACGGAAAGTCCATTCGCTTCCAAGAAGGCGATGTTCGTCCTACAGACAGAGACACTATGGGAGTCCGCGGTATACTCCTCAAAGGGGATGATTACATTATCTCTATGGAATCATTTGCCGAAACCGAACCCATTTCTTCCGACAAAAGGGTAAAGCTCTTCCGTGATCTCTTGGTAGTTACCGAAAAAGGTATGGGCAAACGAACACCACTACCGGAATATCCAGTTCAGAATCGTTCCGGACAGGGGTTAAAGGTTAGTGAAACGGCCGATAAGACAGGCAAAATTGCCGGAGCTCTATTGGTCGACCAAGACTCGGAGGTAGTTCTTATTACTACTTCACAGGGCCAGGCCATTAAACTTCCGGTACGCAACATTCCAAGACTCGGACGCGCCACACAGGGTGTTATTCTAATGCGCTTCGCTAAAGAAGGAGATAGCATCGTCGCCGTCACCGTCATCTCCGAATCTGAAGAGGAATAGTGTGAACATCAAGGAATACGAACCCACTCTCACAGAACCATTGCGTCAAGTCACTCTGACTCTTTTATTGAGAGACAATCAAATTCTTTTGGCCATGAAAAAGAGAGGATTTGGAGTGGGAAAATGGAATGGCGTAGGAGGAAAGGCAAACGAAAGTGAAAAGATAATTGACGCTGCCATTAGAGAGACACAAGAAGAAATCGGAGTTACGCCACTGAACCTTGAGCAGGTCGGTATCATCAACTTCTATCATCCCTACAATCTAGAAGGCAGGGGTCTCCATCAACAGGTCCATGTTTATATCTGTCGACAATGGATTCACAAACCTCAAGAAACAGAAGAGATGAAACCTCAATGGTTCAAATATGATGATATTCCATACCAAGACATGTGGTGGGATGACGAAATCTGGTTTCCAATAATTTTAGGAGGATCTAAAGTGAAAGCCAGCTTTATGTTTGATGAAAACGAAAAAATCATTGACCAAATTGTCGAAAAAATCCAGGATTTCGAGGGCCAACGACCAGAATAAATTGTAACAGAAAAAAAGATAGGTCTTGTTTTTGTGGATAATGCCGCCCATTATTACTTAATGAAATATATTTTCGTTTCCGGTGGAGTGGTTAGTGGGCTGGGGAAGGGGATTGCTTCAGCCAGTATTGGTCTCTTGTTAAAGAATCTGGGTATCGCGATAACCAATGTAAAAATCGATATGTATCTCAATGTCGATGCTGGTACCATTCGTCCACAAGAGCACGGAGAGGCTTTTGTTACCGAAGATGGCCTGGAAACCGACCAAGATCTAGGCAACTACGAACGATTTACCGGAGAGTCCTTATTACGAGATAACTATCTAACCACAGGCCAAATATACAAAACCGTGATCGATCGAGAAAGAGCTTTTGGCTATGGTGGAGAAGATGTTGAAGCGGTCCATCACGTCACCGACGAAATTATCCACCGACTGGAAAGCGCCGGCAAAAAAACTCATGCCAAAGTAGTCATTGTAGAACTCGGAGGTACAGTGGGGGAGTATCAAAACGGAATTTTCTTCGAAGCCAGTCGTATCCTTAAACTCCGTCAGCCGAAAGACGTTCTGCAAATTCATGTCACCTACCTGCCTTTCTTAAAAAATATCGGTGAATTAAAAAGTAAACCTGCCCAGCAATCCACCCACCTCTTAAACGCTATGGGAATTCAACCGGATTTTTTGGTAGCCAGAAGTGAAAAGGAAATCGACCAAAAACGCAAAGAGAAGCTGGCCACTTTCTGCAATCTACAAGATGAGGACATTATTGGCGCCCCCGATCTGGACAGTGTCTATGACGTACCCGAATACATGTCTAAACAAAAATTTGGAGAAAAAATTGCTCGCAAGTTACATTTAAAGACCAAAAAAGACCATCTTTTATCCGCATGGAAAAAGTTTGCTTTACTCAGCCATCAAACAAAACAAGAAGTGAGGATTGCTATGGTTGGTAAATACTTCGCTACCGGAGATTACAAACTCACCGATTCATACATTTCGGTCATCGAAGCTCTTAAACAGGCTTCCTGGTCACATGGGGTCAGACCGGTTCTGGACTGGATCGATAGTGAAGACATGGAAAAGAAAAATATTGATTTAAGTCTTTATGACGGAATTATTGTCCCACAAGGGTGGGGGAGTAGGGGAACAGAAGGTAAGCTACAAGCGGTGAGACAAGCCCGAGAGAAAAAAATTCCCTATTTGGGATTATGTTTTGGCATGCAAATGGCGGTCATTGAGTTTGCCCGCAATGTAGTGCATCTCAAAGGAGCCAATTCCACCGAAGCCGACCCGCAGACCGCGCACCCGGTCATCCACGTTATGCCGACACAAGTGGAGTACCTAGCCAAAAAACAGTATGGCGGGACCATTCGACTGGGCTCTTGGCCGACCATTTTACAAGATGGCACCAAGATCAAAAACGCCTACAAAAAATACTCCACCGACAAAACTTCTCCCTGGTTCAAAGGTAACGATTTCCAAAACAAATCCATCATCTACGAAAGACATCGCCACCGTTATGAGTTTAATAACGAGTATCGAGAACAGCTAGAAAATGCCGGGCTAATTATCAGCGGCCTTTCTCCAGATGGGCAATTGGTGGAATCTATCGAACTACCCAATCACCCATTTTTTGTTGGCACCCAATTCCACCCGGAATACATTGCTCGACCTATTACACCACACCCCATTTTTCTCGCCTTCATCACCGCCTGCAGGCACAGCATAGCCCATAACTTGACAACAGATATTCAAAGGGGTAAAATACCTCAAATCAAATTTTGGAGGCTTCCTTGAAAAAATGGGATGATTATTTAATAGATTTCTTCTGTTTTGTATTTTGTCTTCTGCTAGGTATCAACATCGCGGGGCAGTTCTTTTACGGCACAGCCACTTTCTTTTTTGCTATTCTATGTGCAACAGTTATGTTGACCCATGCCAGAAAATGGGGACCCATCGATTTGCTCTTGCTTCGGCGCTGGGTGGTTATTGTCGGACTGGCCACTCTGCTGAGCATCTACGTCACAGGTCTCGTCTTTACACATGGTCTCATCGGTATCGCGGCAGAAACGATACTTGCTGCTGGCATGAGAACTATACCGGTTTACACCACCATAATTATCGCCACTTTGGTTACTCTATTCTGGCACTATTGTATAACTCCCGATTCTAAACCTGGTTTCATCGGTTAGTCACTCAACAAATCCACCCACACGGGTGGATTTTTTATTTCAAAAATTTGTCGTGGATCTGTTTGAGTTGGGGGTTAGTGACGTGAGTGTATATCTGGGTCGTGGCCACGTTTTTGTGACCCAACATTTCTTGCACACTACGCAGGTCTGCGCCTTGTTGAAGAAGGGTAGTAGCAAAACTATGCCGCAAAACGTGCGGACTAACTTTTATCGGCAGTCCGGCCAACCTTCGATATTTTTCCACAATTCTCTGAATTCCTCGAATCGACAGTCTGGCTTTTTCGTTACCCATACTCGGATCCCAGTCACCACCTTTAGGAATGCGCACCCACAGAGCTCTGAATGGGTCTGTCCTGGCAGATAGATATCTACCCAACCACTGCGTCGCGCGTTCCGACAAAAACACCAACCTCATTCTTCTTCCCTTACCCAAGATCCCAAACTCTCTTTCCTTTAAATCTATTTTGTCGATATCCAATTTAGCTAGTTCCGAAACCCGCAAACCGGTACTAAACAGTACTTCTAAAATGGTCCGATCTCTTAGCCCGCTAATGTTCGACGTGTCTGGAGCCATGAGCAGTCTTTCCACCTGCTCTCTATCCAAAAACTTTATTTGATGCTCACCCGGTTTGGGTAAATCTACCTTCTCGGCCGACAAAGTCTTGACGCCTCTTTTGGCACAATATTTCAAAAAGGCTCTCAGCGCAATCACATAGTAGCTTTGAGTAGTGGGAGAGAGCCGTTTACCTTCCTTTGTCTCATATCTAGCTAAGAACAAGCGGTACTTCCGGACCATTTCGCTCGTCAGCTTTTCAATATATTCCTGTTCATAATGTTTCTCAAACCATTTGCGAAACATCCCAAGATAGTGAGAGTAGTTGCGAATCGTAAATTTGGAATAATTTTTTTCTACTTCAATAAAGCTTAAATATCTTCTTATCAACACTCTAAGCCCCAAATCGTTTACTTCCTTTTTAGCCACAATTCATCATACCAAATTATTGTGCGACATGAATGATCCAATACCTTCCTGATATAATAGCCCAGAACTTTTACAGAAGGAGAGTCGTGTTATGAACATAGAGTATGACCGACGAATTAAATTGTGTTCTAATGCTATTGGTAAAGCCGCCAAAAAACTCGGCTTGAAGTATGGGTTTGCCGAAGACTATCAAGGCATGGAAATAAAAATCGACACCGAAGTTGGACAAGGTATGGTTGTTGTACTTATGGATACCGGACACGGACCTCGTTTTCCAAAATTCATCACCTTTACGGTGCACGGCTTCATCAACCACACCGTCAACAAAAAAGTCACCGTTAGCGGTAGTGGGCTGGTCCGATCAAAAAACAGGTTTTTACCGAATCAAATTTCCAAAAAATGGCTGGAAACGGCCATCTCTAACTCGGCCGAGACCGTTCAAGCAATTTGTACGGCCGACAACATGGCTGGTCTCGAAAAAGAAGCTTTGGCCTTACGCCATCAAGAACTCAGAGATTCCAATATTTCTCTCAGCCGGCGGACAATCCTTAGGGTCGACTCCCGGTCAAAACCTTGACCAAGCCGGAAACAACGAAAAAGGGATCACCACCCAACCCTCTCACTCGAGAGGGTATTTTATTATTCCGTTGTATGGCTTTTTGGGAGTAATTTTTTTTAATTCTTCGCTAAGATTCTGAGCTACCCGGTCAACTACCACCACTTCTTTTATATTTGTCGCTTCCATCAATCTCCACACAATATTCCTCAGCTGCAATCTGTAATACTCATCGGCTTTCCCTTCTTGTACCCAAGAACCTCCCGTTCCCCAACAGGCAATTACCAAAAGACTGGTCGCCGATAGGGGAATGAATTGGACTTTTTTCCCTATCAAATGCTGTCTATTTGACAGCTCCAAAGTTCGGTTAAATGACCCATCCTTCTGACAGGTAAACAGCGTCGCCGTCGGGAGATCCGCGCAAATCAAGATCGCCGTCTTGGTTCCGGGCAGAAACAGGGGGGCTTCTTCAGCCACCAACTCAAAACATCTGTTCTCTTCTCTGGACGAACCGGATCTTTTGTTTGTTACGTCCACAATTTCTCCATTTTTAATCAGTAGGGCACTATTTCTCGGCCTGTAGGAATCTACGAAGAGGGGAGTGCCGATGACAAATGTTGTTTTGGCTCTCTTGGTTGAATACTCTACGAGATCCTCCAACCGTTCGTTGATCAGGTTACGATTTTGTACCAGCTCGCCGAAATCGTCCCCTGCACAGGCAATCAGTTCCGGACCTACCACAATGGGGGCTTCAGGTGACACTTTCTCGATCATTGTCCGGAAATCTCTCCAGGTGTTCGCTGATACCCCAACGATCTTTGTTCCATCCGACAAGGTATACCGCTGAACTCCGGTCTCACGGTAATATGTTTCTTGAAGGTCAAGAGGAGACAGCCTCTCCATTCGATAAATACTCATCCCGCAAGTATATCAAACCAGCTCATTTACCACTACCATTAAACTGTCATTTTGGTTAAAATAGTTTTATGACCGAACTAGATCCAATCATCATCAACATTCCCTGCCCATCAAAAGAAGAGGGGATTAGACTTTGCACTGAAATGCTCAAACAAGAACTTTGTGGCACCGCCAAAATCCAAGAAGGCGTACATCTGATGTATATTGAAGACGGCGTTCAAGGATCGGACATTGTTCTCCTAAGTCTAAAAACTACTAAACAATTTATTCCCAAGATTCACGAATTCATCCTCAAAAACCACAGCTGGGGCACTCCCTGCATCGAGATTCTCCCCATGATGGTCGACATGTGCTGAGACGGCTGTGATAACATCTTTTAGTGACCGTCTATTTTGATATCATCAGGTTTAGTTTTTTGCGCTTCTTTGCCTATCCTTTTGAAATAATCGCCACTGTCCTCAAAAGAATCGTGGAAATAGTTTTTCTCGTTCTTTTCTGGTCCATTTATATCAAGAGTTCCGGAATCTCCGTTTCTCTCTCTCAAATTACCGCCTATTTTTTGATCGCTATGGGTGTAGCCGATCTTACTATGTCCCGCTGGGGTGCCTTGAGCAGTCTGATTGGTAATCAAATCAAGTCAGGCCAGATCAGCAACTATATTATTAAACCCACAAAGTTGATTCCTACGCTCTATGCTATTTCTCTTGGCAGAAACGGCATGAGATTGATTCTTGCTCTTATCAACATTATTATTGGTCTCTCTCTCATGCCCCCAAAGACTCCCGTGTCACTCTTGATTTTTCTGTTATTTCTAGTCAACTCTTGGGCCATCTCTTTTGCTTACAACATTCTTGAAGGAACGCTTTTCTTACACTTTACCGACGCTTTCGGAATTAGAAACTCAATTCAAAACTTCATCCGTATCTTTACCGGTACCATGGTCCCTCTTTACATGTTCCCCTCACCACTCAAAGAAATTCTCCGTTTCTCTCCCTTTCCCGGAATGGTCTATCTACCGGCCAACTCACTCAGTAGCACTCTGGCCCTAAATGGAGTGGGCCTGGATTTTGCTATCGGCATTTTCTGGGGCATAACTTTAAATTTATTGGCCTTTTCCCTGTGGAATCATTCAATGAAAAAATATGAAGCTATCGGAATATAGAAACATCATCAAACAGCGGTTCGAAATTTTGAAAGCCAGTTGCCAGTTTGCTTTTCGCAAAGAGGTGGCCTATGCAGGAAACAACTGGGCCGGAGTGATCTCCACTACTGCCTACACTCTTTCCATGCTTCTTTTTGTCAATATCATTTTCGGAAACACAAAACAGATTGCGGGGTATTCACACAATGATATGCTTCTCTATTTCTTCGTTGCCCAGCTCACCTATTACACCAATTGGTACCTGTCCATGATTAATATTCACGAACTCACCATTGACGTCAACAGAGGTAATCTTGACATGATTCTCACCAAGCCCGTCCCGGCACTTTTCTACCTCACCACCAGAAACATCGGCGGATTTCGTTTCTTTGTCGACGCTTTTCCTCCCACTCTTGCCATAGTTTTCTCGATCAATTGGTCGGCACTCTCCACAAACTACACCAGTCTTATCTACGGTGTCTTCATTTTTATCTTTGGATCTATCTCCTTACACGTCTTCGAATTTTTGGCGGCCCTACCTGTATTTTGGTTAGGGGAAAGTGAAAATATTATTGACCTAGCGGGATTTATTGGAGCGGGTTCCGGCAGCATGATCCCTCTCGAGGGTTTTAGCCGACCACTTCAATTTGTACTAGGTACCATTATTCCGGTCCTTATCTCCACCGCCTTTACCACCTCAGCCATACTGGGAAAAACAAATCCTCGCTTTCTCTTTCTCTGTGCATTTATAATAGCTCTAATCGCTGTAAGTGTCAGGAGAATCGCCTGGAAAATTGCCATTAAAAACTACACTTCAGCCTCATCATGAACCATCCAATAATCAAGATCAATAGACTCCAAAAAAATTACTCGGTAAAAATTAGACAAAGTTTTTGGAAGAATGCTTTTTTCCCAAAGTACAAAGTTATCTCCGCCGTTAATGACATCTCGTTTAGTATCGATAGGGGAGAGTCGGTCGCCCTTTTAGGACCAAACGGAGCCGGAAAAACTACCACCATGAAAATGCTCTCCGGTCTTCTTTATCCCACCTCCGGTAGGATAGACGTACTTGGGTTCTTTCCTTTCGATAGAAAAAACGAATACCTGAAGCGAATCGGTTTGGTCATGGGGAACCGCTCCGGTTTGGCGTGGGACCTTACTCCTAACCAAAACTTTGAGTTAGCCAAGAAAATCTACCGCATTCCCGATAAAGACTTTCCGGAAAGGGTTGGTCGTCTGACCAAAATGCTCGACGTCGAAAAATTCTTAGATAAACAAGTACGTAAACTTTCACTCGGAGAACGGATGAAGTTAGAGCTGGTCGCTTCTCTTTTGCACAATCCGGAAATTCTTTATCTGGACGAGCCCACCATCGGCCTCGATATTATCTCCAAACAAAGAATCAGATCTTTTCTCAGAGATATCCAGCGTGATTCAAAAATCACCCTGCTGCTTACCAGCCACGATATGGATGACGTAGAAAAAGTCAGTGATCGGGTTATCGTCATCAATCACGGTCAGATAGTTTTTGACGATTCTATGCCCAAGCTTCTTCGGAATTACCAAGACAAAAAATATCTTACCTTAGTGTTGACCGAAACCGTTGAGTCAAAAGTAATTGAAAAATTCGGCAAAATCGTCGACCGGAAACCACTCACATATACCATAGAGATCTCCAAGTCCGGACAATCAAAAACCATTGCCGATATTATGGAAAAATTACCCATAGACGATATAGACATTATCCATGTTCCCCTGGAAGAAATCATCGCCGACATGTTCACCAGCAAGCCAAACTAAGAGGGGATTTTCTTATCTCTTTCTATTCTCGCCCCCAATACTACCGTAATGATCATCAGCGCCAACCCAAACCACATCGAAAAGTTCTTTGCCCCTCCCACAAACTGAACTGCGCCACCGATAAACGAGCCACCAATAGCATAGGGAAGACTTCTAAGCAAACTTAGAGATGACAGGGTGGTAGCACTAACACTTGAATCTGTATTCCTATTAATTATCGTCGAACTTGCATTGTCATAGAGTACTTCCAGTATTACCCTAACCATCAGTAAAACTCCTGATAATACCATGCCAATTAAAGGGGAAAGTATCAAAACAAAAGCCATTACCACCATCGAAACAATCAGCATCATTCTCTCATCGAATTTTATTTTTAGACGAGGGACATACATCGATGCAAATCCGGCCACCAGACATGCAACGGAAAACAGAATGCTAATTCCAAAAGGTGAGAAGCCGTATTCAACCGCCAGAAGATCATCCAACAAGTTGTAGACAACAATGGAAAGACTTCCCGTTGCCACCAAATATAATGATATTTTCTTCATATAATTACTCTTAAACAAAGTTTTAATACCCAAAGAATTTTGTACAAAAAAACTACTCAATTTATATTTTTCTGTGTCTACTACCGGCTCAACTATCCACGCGCAAACTGCGAAACCAATTAGACAAAAAACCCCATTCAGTATGTATGGAAGTCCCGGCGAAATATAATACAAAAGACCGCCAATGATTCCACAAATTGCCATAGACCACAGCCTAGTTGCCCCAACTACGCCAATCTTTTTCTCGTATAAATGTTCCTCTCCGACACTTTTTAGACTGTCATAAACCAACGCTTCCATTGTTCCGGAATAGAAAGCACCGCCTATACAAACAAAAACCCAGAGAGAAAGAGCCAGCATCCAGAAACTACTCGAGATCCCCATCAATAAACACCCAATCCCTTGTAATAAAAAGGCGAGCATTAAGGTTTTCTTTTTGCCTATCAAATCAGTTAAGGCTCCGGTAGGGATTTCAAAAATTAATTCTGTCATCACGGCTCCCGAATCCAACAATGCCACCGTCATATAATTGCCAAAGCTTAGATAATAAAATATCCAGTTCCCCAGCCAAAACCACCCATGAAAGGCAAACGACAGAAAATATGCCAAGCTAATATTTCTCCTCACTAAACTATTTTACATCGCTACAATAAACAAATGACACCAATCATCTTCGCCATTATTACCGCCATTGGATGGGCAACTGCCGACATTTTTGGCGGTCTGGTTGCCCGTAAAATAGGAGGCTACTCATCGGCCATATTGTCATACATTATCAGTATCATTCTGACTTCATTTTACATTCCGTTTGCCTGGCACGAACTCAGTAGTATTACTCCCACCACCATCATCTGGTTGTTGATTCTTACTCCTATCGGCATCACTCCGCTAATTTCTTTGTACGAAGGGTTTAAAGTCGGGAACCCTTCACTGGTTGGTACTATAGCCAGTGCCTTCGGAGGGTTAGTGGCCATCCTTTCTGTCATATTTCTTGGAGAAAAATTAAATGTCGCCCAAGTTATATCAATCTTGGCCATAATACTAGGACTTGTTATTTCTTCACTCAACCTTAGAAGTCTTAACTCAAGGCAAATTTTATCGGATAAAGGAATTCCTTTCGCTCTAGCGTCCCTACTCGCGTGGGGAATATATTACACCTTTGTCAAAATACCTCTCCAAAATATCGGATGGTTCTGGCCAACTTACCTGTCGTATTGGGGATTCCCTTTAGTGTTGATTTTTATGAAAATAAGATCAATAAAACTAGTATTCCCAAAGGGGAGGACAAATCAATTGTTTATGTTGACCAACGCCGTCTTACTTACAATCGCCCTCTTTTCCGTCAATTACGCTCTGACTATTGGTCAAAGCTCTGTCGTTTCTCCAATATCCAGCTCCTATCCGGCTCTTTTTGCAATCTTAGCTTATTTTGTCTTTAAAGATAGACTAACCAAACAACAAATATTGGGTATTGTCATCACTCTTGTAGGTGTGCTTTCACTCTCAATCGCATCCTAAACCCCAGAACCCCTGTCGCCATCAGACAGGTTTTTCGGACCAAGAGTATAATTTTCTCATGAGCAAAAATCCTTTTCTGAACGGAATCCTTGCCAGTCTATACATTTTTCTCGTCGTTTGGGTCATGACTTTCGCTGGTAAAATGGCGGACCAGCCAGACTCATTCCTTGCGCCAGTTGCCGTTATTTCTGTTTTTACTCTTTCCGCCGCTGTTATGGCTTATCTGTTCTGCCTGCAACCATTACAGCTGTTTCTGGATGGCAAGAAGAAACAAGCCGTCAATCTTTTCCTGCAAACCATAGCCGTTTTTGGCGGCATCACTCTTTTAATCCTGGTGATACTTTTTTCCGGAATCATACATTAGCTAGCTACACCCTAATCAATTTCTCCAACCATGGTATATTTTCATTCTTCCTTTTCCACCACAAATCCTCCCAGATGTAGTGGACGGCTAGTTGTTTAAACTTCCCATATTTTTCAAAATATTCTAGAAGTCGCTCAACCGATATGGGCTTTTCTGGGTCGGCGTCAAAGAATATTTTTGAATATATTTTCTGTTCCCACGGAGAAATATGATTGAAGAAATCTAAATGATGAAATACATCAAAAAGTAAATACCAAACTGTTGCCGGACCCACGCCGTAAAGTTTTAGCAGTTCCAATCTTTGCGTTTCTAAAGGCTTGTTCCTTAGATCATTTTCTTCAATTAATCCTGCCGCAAACTGCTCATCTATCATCTTGATAGATTTTGCCCTATATCCGACTTTTAGGCCCATCAGATCTTCAACGCTGACACTTTTCAAATCTCCTGGACTCCAGAAACAAAAAAGTTCCATACCGTCAAAAGATATTCGCCTCCCATATTTTTCAATTAAAGCTTTAAACATTTGCATCGACCTTCTCACGGTTGCATTCTGCAAAACAATTCCAATAATTAGATATTCGTATAAAGAGCTGGGGTGTCCGGGCCTCATTCCCCGCCATTTTTGCATGATAGGGGAGAGCGTTGTATCTTTTTCAAATGCGGTATAGAACTCCGACAAATCGAGCTGTAGGTTATATCTAAACTCGATCTCTTTTATCAAGGTCGACAGATATTCATCACTTGGTACAAAATCGGCGTAGATGATAATTTGCAGTCGGGGATTATCCACCTCTCCCATGTTCACGATCTTCAACCCCAGACTTCTTCCTTCCTGGTTCCACGTTTGCCATCTGATCCCCGGTTCCCACAGATTATCACCACTGGTAAAGTGATCCGGCTTATGGAATGTTGAATCAAAATCGAAGGGTGCAAGAGAAGTGACAAATATCTCTCTAACTTTCTTTAATACCATACAATAACCCTAACATATACCGAAACAGCATTCAACCAATAACAAGCCGCCTCATAACTACTTGGTCAGGCCTTATACTTAAAATATGGATCGAACTTATAACACCTTGTTTCTAATCCAATCACTTGACGGCAAAATCTCTACCGGCGACACCGACTTCCTGGACGTAGACTTGGATTTCAAGCGAATTCATGGGGTCAAAGAAGGATTGTCACAGTATTATGATATCGAGAAAACCACTGATCCTTTTTCCTTAAACAGCGGCAAGGTTATGGCGAAGATTGGAGTCAATCTACGTACAACTCAACCAATAAAAATGGGGTGCAGTTTTATCATTATTGACAACAGACCGCACTTGACCGAGTCCGGTGTTCATTATCTATCCCAATGGGTAAAAACTCTCTACCTGGTGACCACCAACAAAAACCATCCTGCATACGGATTAAAGGATTCGCTATCAAACCTCCAAATCCTTGACTACGAAAACAAAATTGATTTTGCCGATCTATTTCGGCGGCTGAAACACAATTATCTTGCCGAAAGAGTTACCATACAATCCGGTGGACAACTAAATGCCGAGTTACTCAGAAATGGCTTTATCGATGAGGTTTCTATAGTTCTTGCTCCTTGTCTTATTGGCGGTAAAGAAACACAGTCACTAATGGGCGGCGAGTCAATCCACACCGAAATGGATTTAAAAAAAATCAAACCTCTCGTCCTTAAAGATTGCCGGGTTCTAAATAATTCGTATATTCATCTTACCTATCTAGTCACCAACACCACCGTTATCGATCCAAAATAATCACACGATTACTAATCAATAGTACAATAATTAATGGCTGAAAACGTAGCTCCCAATGAAGAAGAGATTTGGGTAGAATCAAGTCCGCTTGACCAATATCGATATGAAAAACATCCCATAAACGAAGAGGACGAAAATTTTGTAATATCCGTAACAGGAAACAAATATCTGGAAACGATTAAAGAGACCGGGTCAACCTTATATTCATTAAGCGTAATAGAATCAAACGGTAATCCTAACGAGGCACCTTTCAGGGTTTTTTATTACCACATGGGAGACACAACAATAATCCTCAAAATTAAAAAGGGGGAAGATCGAGAAATTGCTATTGATTTCATCAAGACCTTACATTTTCGACAAGATTACGGTGACGACACAACTGACTCGGTTCTTCGCGATTCACCTGACAATACAAATTATTCATACGTCGACGATGCAATGTCACAAGAATCAATAAAACTATTCCATCATCTTGAAAGGTCAGCCACTGCGATCAACGATGATTGTAAGTTAATTATTAGGCCAACTTCACAGAGAAGAGAAAGAATATATTGGCGGTTGGTGCGTAAGCACCCAGAAAAAACCAATTTTATTATTGAACATGCAAAGATAGATGATCGACGCAACATAGATCCCAAACAATCACGTTTTTCACATCGTGAAAAATAAAGGGGGATAGTCAGGTAGGGGAGAGGAAGAAGAAAAAGAGGAAATCATTAACTAACCCATAGTCTACAGACCAGAAAGTTGTGACTGTGGTTTGTCTCAATTAATTAATAAACATTTCACCTTAAATGTCATTTCCAATATTTTCATTAAAATCTGTATTCTTTTCAAAAAAATATATTTAAAAAAATTTCCCAAAATCATAAATAGGAAAGATAAAAATGACGTCCTCCCCGTGTCGGCCTTCGGCCTTCACACGGGGTTTCCTTGT
>CAYHNG010000004.1:0-93881 GCA_964357975.1 uncultured Pseudomonadales bacterium | reverse complement strand
GGACCTGACGGAGCCAAACCCGTAACGGTTTTGGCGAGTCGCGTTCGGAGGCAGCTCAGCGGAGCTGACCGATGAAGACGACTCCCCTCACCCGCTCCATTAAAAAAGAGCCATAAACATGGCTCTTTAAATTTTACTGCCTATAGACAGGAGTGCTCATTATCCCAACAATAAATATCAGGACGATGATAATTGTCCACTTGAGCCATCCCGCTAACCCCCAGAATGCGAGCCAGATGGGGTGGATCAGATATATCCACGCAGGGACAATGAGAAAATGAAAGACCAGGTAGATAGCCGCTAGAATAACAGCAGCCTCAATTACCCAGCCTAAGATCAGAAGTAACTGTGCGTACCAGGGTAGTCCTTTTAACATTTTGTCTCCTTAAAGAGCTAGTTTTTGGGATTGAGGCTATACAGCCTCGAGTTGACATTCGAACTGTGGCTATTTTATCACAAATATGCCCAAAAGTCAACGCTATAGGCTTGATCAGCCCAATGTCTCCAAATCCGACCCGCGCTGTGATATTAATGTAAAATATAGCAATAATGAACACGAAAGAAACAGAGAAAGCACCGGTTGAAGAAAATATCCCAGTCAAAACTTTTTATTTCAAGGTAGAATATTTTGATAGCCAAAGACCTGGACAAAAAATCACCGAATTTATGGCCATTGATGGAGAAACTGAACATGATACGATGTCCAAAGCTGCAGTGGGTACAACATTTCGTGCGGCTCAGAGACTGTATCATGGTAATCAAGCATTCTTTTCAAACGTATCTGCAAAGTCATTGAGTCCTCTTGAACTGTCGGCTGAGAATCCACGTTATCGCAATGAGAATGGTCAACCAAAGAAACTAAGGGAAATTTGTTTAGAAAATAAACTTGTATGGGGAGAAACTTCCTTGTGGAAACCGGAAGATAAGATCTAGTGCGGCTAGAACCATTTTTTGAAATGACGATCAGATAGTGTAGAATGTTCGATATGGCTCTTGATAAAGATGATACCGGGAAGAGTGGAAGTGCTGAGGTTTTAGTGACAAATTCCAGTGAGATAGTCAAGGTTACATATAAGGGTGTCGAATTTGTGGTTACTGCTGGTGACATTATTGATCGATTACAATACGTTGATGCGATGGTGATCCCTTCTTCACCGGAGCTTGATCGTCAAAGCGGGGCAATTGAGAACGCGGTTTATAACAAATACGGTGAAGGTCCATTTGAAGCTGTTAATCAAAAAAACAACAAAGAGGACACAGAGAGAATATTGAAATGGGGGAAGCTGTGGGTGTCAGACACGAAGGCAAGGCTTTTATTTTTGTAAACATACAACCAGCCGGTGAAGATGATTACGATCAAACCCCCGAAGGCGTAGAGACCTCGGCCATGAGCTGTTTGGCTGAAGCTAGTGATTTGAACTGCACGTCAATCGTAATGCCGGCGTTAGGTAATGGAATGTGGCATGTACCACTTCCAACAAGTGCCGGATCCATCGCACATGCCGCAAAGTTATACATTGATGCTATGGAAGAGCAAGGACGACCACAGAATCTAAAAAGAATCGAGATAGTTTTATACCGTCCAAGCTCTGAAGATAGAAAATCTATAGTTTCTCCAGTGAAGGTCCTGAATCCTTGATGGAAAGCTGTGAGATAATTTTTAGATGGAGAAAAATATAGTATATGGTGCACTTGCCATACCTTACAGGTTCGATTCTGACGGTTACAAATTTTTATTATTAAAACACCAGAGTGGAATGTGGACCTTTCCGGGCGGAGGTAAGGACGAGGAGGACCTGACTTTGGAAGATTGTTTGATCCGTGAATTAAGAGAAGAAATTGGTCTGGATATTGAGAAGAACCGGCTAGAACCTACAGGATTAGATAATAAGTTTACTTATGGTCCTGAAAAACCGGCAAGAAATGGAATGAGGGGTGAAACCCATTTTTGGTTACTGAAAATGACAGGAGATGAAGAACTTGGCTCGTGGGATAAAATTAGTGATCATGGATGGTTTGAATTAAACAGAGTTGTTGAGTTGCTCTCCTTTCCGGACGAGAAAAGAACTTTTTTGGAAGCAACAAAAAACTTAATTTGATATAAAAAGACCGCTTCATTTCTGAAGCGGTTGTTTGTTGGCTGTCTATGACAATTTCCAACTTCCTTCCGGTCGCCAGGCCGATAGATCGCTCTTTGATTCAAGAACCCGTTCGAGCTGCTTGAATTGCTCCGGTGTTATAGAGTGCTCGTAACTATCCCACCAGCGGTACCAACTACAGTATTCAGGTGTGGGCGAACCGTTCTCGTCTGTGGGTGAAGTAAGTCCGAACCTGGTTAGAGAGAGCACTATCTGCTTGCTTTCATCTCGTGCCTTTTGGACATCAACATCTATCGCAGGATGATCTGCTTCAGGGATGCGGCCGTCTGCCATGTCATGATTCATAAAGAAGATGAATCCTCCAAGTTCTCGTATGGCATAAAACACTAAGATTTCCGGCCATTCGGTGCAGACTGCATTTAAAGTATCTTGAAGACACCTTGACCATCGTAATCGTAGCTTTTGGACCAGATTCCGTTTTGGCGTACTCGGGATTCGGCTTCGGCCAGCATCTCCCGAACAAATAAGCTCGGGGCTTGCATGTTTTGGCTGGTAATGAGGTACAGACCCAGCCCCATGACGCCGGAGCTCTGGGTAAGAGCGTTCATTTGGTGGTCCTGAGTACCCTGAGAGCCTTTGGTGAAGCCCCGTGAGAAGATGTTGAGGGCAGTTACAACACTATCCCAGCCTTTGAGAGGAATCCCCCGAGTGTATTGTTCGGTTGAGGTGGACACAATTTTCATTTACCGTCTCCTTTCGACTGAGTTGGTTTGAGACCTAAATTAACGTACGCCGTGAGCATACCAAAAATCCTCTTGTCTGTCAAGATTATGGGGTGTACTTGTGAGAATTTAATAAAAATACCCGTCTCGTTGGAGACGGGCATACTTGATTAATTTTTGAAACGGTCCCAGATTTCGCTGGTGCGATCGAGAGAGTGTTCGGACAGTGGCCAGCCGACCAGCTCTTCAACCTGTTTGGCGGTGGTGAAGTAGGCGGCGCGGACGGACAGAACCTTCGCGGCTCCAGAATTGCCTTTGGCGTAGGAGGCAAGGATTAGCTTTACCTCGAGAGGAGCATTGGGAGCTTCCGCATTGATGATAGAGCCGGCGATGCCAAAACTCGGGGCGAGATGGATATAGTTGATTCTCTCGATTCTGGAGGTGTACCAGCTGATGCGCGACGCCCAACCTTGAGCATATTTATCGTAACGCTCCTGCATCTCTTCAAGGTTGTCACACACGAACATCTTTTCGCCAAACCCCATATCAAAACCACAGATAATTTTATGGTTTAGGGGTACTGACGGCAGATTCGTGGGACGCCCAAAAAGGGAAAGGGGGTTGAGTTCGGTCAGAAGAGTGCCAACGAGAAAGTCCTTTTTTCCGAGTTCTTCCATAAGATACTCCTTGTTTGTCAGAAATAATGTGATGCCAAAAGTTAACGTGCTTGGGGAATTGTAGCAGAAAGTGGTGTGCTGGTCAAGCTATAGGTCATATCAGACTCTCGACCGTGTGACCAAAGAAGTGTGTGAGCCTATAACTAGCTTTTTGAGGGTGTTTTGGTTATAATATGGCAAATACTTTAACATAGGAGGTCAAATTGCCATACCCTGCAAACATTGTCAAAGACCTCCAGACGGTCTCAAAATTTTGCTTTTGTTGTGGCCGGAAGTTTCAGGTCGATGAGTACAAAGCTGTCCATTCAGCCACCGGCCTACATTTGGTTTTGGAAGAAGGTGAGGGAGGAGTCAGATATCAATACAGAGTGACTGATCCCCCCGGTGCCTACCGGATCATGAGGGATAGAATCGTGGATGTCAACGAGTATGCATTCAAGTTCAGATACTTCGCCGATGCAGTTTGTGTGTGTAACGGCTGCCATAAAGGTGTCCACAAGTTGGCTCTGGAACTTTGCAGAAGCACCATTCCAGGGTTTAGCGGAAATACACCCACACCGCGTTTGTTAGTTGAAGCCACCTTTAACTACCGCTATTACAGTAAACCACTCCGTTAGTATGGGGTGGTTTTTGATATTTAATTGGATTGATTCTCTCTTTTGATGGTTTTCCAGTGATAGAGATAAAGAGGTGCTCCCACAAAGATCATAGATAGCGAGGTGGATAGTTGGCGTTTGCGTTGGTTGGCTTGCTCGGTTTCGTTCCGTTTTTGCTGCTCTTCGACGGAAATGCCGGTGGTTTTACCGTCTGGTGAAGTAACGGGCTCGGCAAAATATGTGTATTCGGAAACTTTAAAGACGTAGGTTTTTAAACCAAGATCAATAATTTGAATACTACCGATAACAGTAATCAGTAGACCAACAAAGGAAAATAGGTAAAGATACAGCAGACGAAGGCTGAATTTCATAAGTCAGTTTACCATTATTTAGTGTTTTTTGAGTTAAAATAGATATAAATATGCCGGGGTGGTGAAATGGTAGCCACGCGGGACTTAAAATCCCGTTCCCTCTAAAGGAGTGCGGGTCCGATTCCCGCCCCCGGCACTAACTTGTTTGATTCACCTTATAGTTTATGGTAGAATGATCACCGAAAGACCAAGAGTGAACCTTGTGGATTTGAGTTTCTTAAAGGGAGATTGACTTGGACAACAAACTGGACGAGAAGACTTTAGAATTGATTCTGCTGAATAAGTATGGTTATGAGCAAAAATCCAGTGAGCGTATGGCCGCTCGGATCAATGCCGAAATGGGTGCGGAAATCGGAACCCAATCACCACAGCCGGATTTTAGGGCAAAGATCAATCGGATTATGGCTTCAATCATAGCCAAGAGATTGATGATTAATGATCGCTCCGTTCCCCTGATCCAAATTGATGACTTTCAAGGAATTTTCTCGCGGAGGATCCAGATTGGGTCTATAGGGGAGGTATTTTTATGGCAGTTACCTAAAAACTCTTTTTGCTTTAAAATAGACGGTACCGACTCGGTAGCTCAGCTGGATAGAGCGACTGCCTTCTAAGCAGTAGGTCGGCGGTCCGAGTCCGCCCCGAGTCACAAACAAAAACCACCCCGAAAGGTGGTTATTAAAAAATTTTGAGTACACAAGCTTAGGATTCGATCAACACAAGTGACTGTTCTATTTGTTCAAGCGCTAGGTTTATCTCAGCTTTTTTGTCGGTTAAGAGAGCCCTAACCTTCTTGATTAGCTCTTTCGTCATTCGTTCGTTAGGAAGCTTTTTCTTGGCAACAAGAACAAAAGTCAACATTTCATTGATATCAATTTCTCTAGTTGCGTCATAACCATGTTGGTCAGACGGTATTGTTACATCAAGAATAAACTCATCCTCGATTTGTGAGAATCGCAATTGAGGGTAACCTGTTTTTAATCCCACTCTAGTTCCAAGTTCTAAAGACATAAAACCCCGCTTGTGTGCCTCATAATCGGAGATTCTTAACACATCCACTAGTTCAGAAAGTCGTTCTTTAGAAAGAATATTCACGGTTGACACTCCTGGATTGTAAGTTTTTAACCTAAACACAAATACGTAAATGTACTCTGTCGTGTAGCATTTTACCACCTACAAAAAGAAAACCACCCAGAAGGGTGGTTTTGTTTAGATTAAGTTGAACGGAAGCTTGCTTCGAGATACAACCGATTAAAGTCCTCAGAGCCTAACACAGGCAGCCCCATCTCTGTGCGATCCTCGAGAAGAATGGCTACATCATCGCCGTATTTGCGTTTGTAGGCAGTTTTTAGTGATTGCTTGGCGACATGGATGACATTCTCGACCGGCTCGTGAATTTCTAAAGCGATTTGGTCCATGACAACAACAATATGGGGTTCCGAGAGCTGGGAAATGTTGCCATTGTAATCAAGTCCTTCCTCCACAAGACGGCTCATGACGTAATCAGTTTTTAAGTAGTCCATTTTGAGCTGATCTTTGGCTTGGTTAGTGTCGGTAACCCCTAGCCCATCTCCTGGAGCGGATTTTAAAATAATGGCGGGGATCTCAAGCACTTCACCAAGATCTCTAACTTCTTCTTTGGTTAGATATTGAATAACTTTGACGTCACCAACATCCCCATGTTTTGTCCAAAACCCCATCAGAAGTTCAGATAGATCGTCGGTGTCGAGAACAATACCACCTAATAGCTGGGCTCGGTCATATAGATGAAGTAAACGGATGCGGCATTTGAGATTCCCGTTGGCCACACGGAGTCTTGACGAGGATTGATGTTTAGCCTGACGAATTGGGGATTGTCGGTACCAGTCGGTGTAGTCGTACTCATTTAATTCAAAGCCCAATTCTTGTGCCAGAATTTTGGCTTTTTTCAAATCATTGGGATTGCTTTCAACACCGATGAAGTCGTAGGTGTAGCCGCATTCATATCCCTGACTCTTCAGCAATTTTATGGCTCTGAGGCCGAGAGCAGCCATAACAGCCGAGTCTAGTCCTCCGGAAATACCGATTACGATGTGTTTAATGTTCGAAGACTGCAAATATCCAGCTAGTTTCTGAGTGGCTATCTCCGAGATATTTTTGGCTTGTTTTGAATTTAGGATCTTCATAGCTAAGTGTTAATAACACACTTAGTATACCACAGGAATCAGAACATTGATGGAGTGAGATTGCCACGTTTTGGAATACCTCCTTCCGCCAGAGGCGGACAGGCGCAATGACGGGTGGAGATATTAGTAGGTGTTTTTGAGCTCTTCGCGGTGGCGTCGACGTTCGATGGAGGTGAGGTACTTTTTGCGAAGTCTTAGATTCTTTGGTGTAATCTCCAGGAGTTCGTCCGATTCCAAGAAATCCAAGCACTGTTCTAATGAGTAGTGGAGAGCAGGAACGAGCTGAATGACGCCGTCGGAAGATTTTGAGCGCATATTGGTGAGCTGTTTACCTTTACAGGCGTTGATTTCAATATCTTCGGCTTTGGCGTTCATGCCCACGATTTGACCCTCGTAAAGCAAGTCGCCTGCTTCAACGAAAGTAATTCCGCGTTCCTGAGCGGCCTGAAGGCCATAGGAAAGGGCTTCACCGGAGTTTGTGGCTATTAGTACTCCCCTACGCATCTTGGGCAGGTTTGGACCAACCGGCTCGAAGTCTACGAACTGACTGTTAAAGATAACGGTTCCTTTGGTGGCGGTCAGAAGGAGTGATCTAAGACCAAGAATGGCACGGGTAGGCATGCGATAGACAAACTCGGTTTCTTGATCGGTAATTGGTTCCATGCGAACTAAATGTCCGAAACGCTTGCCAATTTCTTGGGAGATTGTTCCTAAGTACTCATTGGGAACGACAATATTTACTTCTTCAAACGGTTCGCACTTTTTTCCGTCGACCTCTTTATAGATAACCTCAGGCTTACCGACTTCGACTTCGTAGCTTTCCCGTCTTAAGGTTTCGAGTAAGACTGATAAATGAAGCTCTCCTTTGCCGGAGACTTCGTACTTACCGTTCTCCAGTTTTCTAAGTTTGAGTGATAAGTTTGTTTCAAGTTCTCGAGCGAGTCTTTCTTCAATTTGACGAGCAGTGGTAAACTCCCCTTCTCTGCCGGAGAGTGGAGAGGTGTTGGGGCCGACCGTAACATGAAGAGTCGGTTCGGTGATCTTGGCAGAAGCCAAAGGTTCGGAGTCTCCTAAGGTAGAGACCGTTTGCCCGATCTTGATTTCCTGAATACCGGTAATAGCAACAATGTCGCCGGCGAAAGCCTCTTTGACCTCTTCTCGGCTTAGCCCGTTTGAAAGGAATACTTTATCAACTTGTCCCGATTTGACGGAATTTCCAAGAATAATGACCTTTTGACCCGGTTTAACAGTGCCCCGGAAAATTTTACCGATAACGATACGACCAAGATGAGAATCGTAGTCTAAGGAAGAAGCCAGCATTTTGAAGCTACCCTCTTGGCTGTTGGTGGGGGCAGGTATGTATTTGATGATTTCGTCGAGCAAGGGAATCACACTTCCCTCCTGGTTGAAGTCTGTAGGGGGGGTGGCAAATACTTTACCTGTTCGGCTGACCGAGTAGAGTGTAGGATACTCCAGCTGAGCATCCTGAGTCGCTAATTCCAAAAAGAGATTGCCGATTTTGTGGAAGGTTCTGGAAAGATCAGCGTTAGGTTTATCAATTTTGTTGATGACGACAATTACCTTGAGATCCAGCTCGAATGCACGTTTCAAAACGAAACGGGTTTGAGGCATTGGGCCCTCCTGAGCGTCGACGATAAGGAGAGCGCCGTCGGCCATACCCAATGTGCGTTCTACCTCACCCGAGAAGTCCGAGTGACCGGGAGTATCAATAATGTTGATTTTGGTGCCTTTATAGTTGACGGAGATGTTTTTGGCCAAGATGGTAATCCCCCGCTCTCTTTCCAGCTCGTTGCTGTCCAAAAGAGTGGTTTGGTTCATTTCGTCTTGGTTGTCACGGAAAATATGTGACTGTTTGATGAAAGCGTCAATAAGGGTAGTTTTGCCGTGATCAACGTGAGCAATGACGGCGATATTTCTGATGTTTAACATGTTTTTTGGGTGTTTGGACATTTAAAAAACCCCGCTGCAGGGCTTAACCTGTCCATTATACTCCTTATGGGTTATATTTGCTACTTGGAGAACTTGCCGGAGAGTTTTATCAGATGGGCAGAGTACTGTATTTGTCGCACCTCACCGTCTTCAGTTTCAATTTGATCTGTATCGGCAATCTTTTGATACTGTTGAAGATAGTTGCTGAGTGCACCCTTAAGTTCTTTTAGTTCTTGTCGCATGTCTTTGATCTTTTGATTTAGAGAAGCGTTGGAAGGAGACTTGAGAACGTTTTGTTTGGCTTCGGCCTTTTTCTTGTTGACTTCCTTACCTTCATCAGCCGCTTTTTTGTAGTCAGAGTCGTTGTTCAGAACATCATTGAACATTTCGGCTTGTTTGCCCAACTCAGTCTTGACTGCCTCAATGTGAGCAATGTGAGTTTTGATGAGATTTTCGATGGCAAAAAGGCTGGTGACAGCGGCGTTGGTGCCTTCTGGTAAAGGGGTTTGGGTGTTTTGTGAATCCATGTGTTTTTTACGTTTAACTTAATTAATATATCAGTATTTAAGAATCTGTGGAGCAGAAGCTTTGAATTTTTCATCAACTTGATTAAAAACCAGGTTAAATAAGGCAGAGAGTTCATGGCGGTTAAAAGACGAGTTAATTAATATCGTGGGTGAACCTGGATGCCTACCTTCCAGGATTTTTCTGAAATCATGGAATTCTTCGATTTCCATACCTCTTGTAGCTATGAGTTTTTCCTTATCGTGAGTGTTGACGTCTCGAGTCATAACCACAATTTGTTCAAAGTCTCTTAGCATGTACATTTCCTTACCTTTACCGAAACCTGATAAGCCACGACGACTTGCTTCCTCTGGAGTTAATGAGTTTAACCTTTTCAAAGTAAATTCAAGCGCTTGTCTAATACCTGTCGGTAATAATTGACGATATAATCTTTCGTCCAAGTGATCGGAGGATTTTACTTCGGCTACTGCTCGTAAAACCATATGGTCTCCCTCATTCGTTACGATAAATGGTATATCGGGGATATTGAAATATTCCATGTGTTGGAATCCATATTTTTCCGGATTGGTAAAAACATCAATAAATTTTTCCTCTTTTATCTTTTGAATTGGATCTTTGGGAAGAGAGTCGGTGTGCTTGGTTTCAGCATACAAATCATATACATCGTTTTCAGCACTTACAAATCTTTCAAATAACTCTCCGGCAACTTTGCCTCTGACGTTATATTCTTTGGGGGGGAAATGGTGTTTTCGCGCGTATTCCCGGTGTTTCTTATAATCTTCAAGACAAACTTCTGTTAGGTAAGCGATTAGTGAGTCCTTAGTCGGAAACCTTTCTTGTAGCTTTGTAAGAATCGCTTCTTGTCTGATTTGAAGATCTTTGTTCCCCTGCCATTCTCTATCAGATGCATTAGCACGTTTTATTGTTTCGTAAAAAAGACCAATTGTCGATGGTTCTCCCTTTCTCTCAATATTTTCTTCAGCTACATCAGGCATGAGATCACTATAACGACTTTATAGAGAGAAATGCAAGGTTTACACATTAGGAATAACGTCCGGCCAATTCATGATTTCGGCAAGACATTTTAAAGAATTGAGGGGAATTTGTCTTTCGAACCCGTTGACATCTCCGAAGAACCAGCCGCAACTGGTCCAACCAATATCTCTGACGTAGGCCGCGAGAAAGAGTTTTTCGAGACTTTTATCTTTTAGTTTCTCGGCAGAGATGGGAGTTCCGGTGGCCAGACCGGATCTTTGGCCAAGAAACCACTGAATATATATTTCCCGCCAACCCGGAAGGTAAGTGTCCAGAGATTGATCAATTCTGATGCTTGCTTTGATAAGTTTGTCGAAGAGATCTTTCTTAGAAGATCTAACCTGATTTGCCAGTTGCTCGTTATTTGGTAGACCACAATGGCAATTGCGATCCCCTTTCCAGCGTCCCAAACCGGTATCCAAACAACTCCAACTGGTGTTTTCTATCAATCGTGCGTCGGGAATATTGTTGACAACAAAGTTGAGGCTATATCCGTCGTGACCGGTATTCAAATGATGGAGGAGATATTTGGTAAATTCAAAGGAACCGTCACCTTCTTTCCACCAATGTCCAAGTGTTTCTCCATCTATCGAGATTCTGGGTGCGTAACCTAGCCGCTCTGACTGTCTGTGCCATTCTTCATAGAACGAATCGGACCAAGGTTTGTCAAAACCAATTTTGCCACTGAGAAGATTATGACCGGTGATGGCCAGAATCTTTCCTTGACCGGTATCAATAGCAAAGATATTACTACCTGAAGTTGATTGAACTTGATGTTCACGCAAATGGACGCCCGTAAATTTGTTTATGGTGAGTGAAGATAAAGTGTTTAAGTCGGCAGCCGATTCAGGCAGCCAAACAGTCTCGGGATCGACCCCCCATCTTTGCCGGTAAACCTGTTTGCTTATTTTTAGAAGCATATCCTGGTGTTCGCTACTGAGGAATGGAAAGATGATGTGAAGATAAGTATCCCCCACCGGTGGTTTGGCTCCGGCATCAATTCGATTCCGGAGTTCATCAATGAACTGAGGGTAATTGACCTCCAACCAGTCGGCGGTAACTCCGTAGAGATTCCAACTAATATTTTCATTAGTGAGGATGTTTTTATTTAGGAGGGGTAAATAACTTTCGCGAGTGATCCGATGATTGAAGCCATCCGACTTTTCGGTGACACCGGTGATGTTAAAGACGGTACCCACTCGCCCCGCAAGGGATACGTTTAGTAGTCTGGGTGGTTGGTACAAATGAAGGTTTATAGGGGCGGGATCGTAAGAAAGCTTTTCCAGTAACTCATGATTTGAGATATTTTCGAACTCGGCTTTCCTCTTGGTCATTATGCTCTGATGTTAGAGCTGTTTTTCGGTTATTTCAACTATAGTAATTCTATATGAGTTTTTTATTACATTTACCTGGTTGGAAAGGTGACACGGACAAATGGACGAAGGTGAGGCAAAAGAAGCTTTGGAGATTTTGCAGAATGTGATCAAGGTAAATAACAAAAGATAGTTAGTTGGATTGGAAGGGGAAATTGGACAAGATAGCCGTGTGTAGCATTATCAGGTGGAATATTCAGCCATAAAACTGTTGGCAGGCATTGATTTCGAATCTTCCGAGTCTACGGCTTGTACTTTGTGTTTAGGAACAAGCAGTATGGAGTGGCGATAATTTGGATCATCTTTCTTCTTATCATCGCCTACAATTTGTATATCTAAGTTGAGTTTTTCGGAAATATTTTGGAGTTTTCTAACAATTAGCTCAAATGAAGTACTTTCTCTTGCTTGCATGAAAATTGGGACAAGAACACCTTTTTCTAAATAGTTTGCTTTATAAAGTTCCAATAACTCGAGAAGCATTGCCCCCCCACCAATTTTGGCTTCATTTTGGACGGCCATGTCCTCAATATAAATTATTGATTGACCTACATATTCTGGTGGACCACTTTGTAGTTTACCCTCATAAGCCATAAGATAACCATCAACTTTTTTCTTGCCATCAACAGCTGTTTCGTGAACTAGAGATAGTGTTGGGCAGTTTTTGAGTTCGTTATTTATGGTAGTAGCGATGAGCATGTTCTCCATGATGTGAGCACCTTCCACAAAGTCGCCTGCGCCACTGTTGTGGTATATATCACTTTCGAGATATCCGATAGCCAGCGAGTCATCAACCGAGGCATATCTGACTCCTCGGCTGGCACTGCGAGTACTAATTGGAATCTGTTGCCTCTTTGGGGACGAATTGAGGGTCTCCGACGTTCTGAACCTTCTTAGAACTGGTTTCTTGTCAATAATGCCAGTGTTTTTTCCTAAGGCATCTGAATAGGTGACCATGGCCGAAGGAATCCAGCGGTTTGCCACTGTTGCATCATAGTGGCCTCCAAGGTCGTCTTGCTCTTTTCCGACCCTAACTGGACCGTCTTCTATAGATTCATTACCTGCTTGATCCTGGTAGGTTTTCCAGAAATCCGCATACAGATGTTTAACCAATAATTGCCATTGACGTTTCTTGTAATTTGCTGCCATTTCAATGTTGTCACAGTATGCTATAGCACGCTTCTGAACTTCCAAGACTTTCTCAGGAAGTGCAAGGTCGATTCGTCCATTTTTTTCGAAAAGTGCACGTCTAAAATTTAAGCAGGTATTGTAGGACATATTTTCCGTTATCTGGTCTGGCCCAACATCAATATCCCTGGTCAAAACACTCGAAGCGATGGTCCTAAACTTGTCTCCAACTTTTAGCCGAACAGTCATGAGGCCAGTGTTGGTGTTGAACATATAGACGACATTTTTTCCATCGTCAAATCTCATACAGTTTGCCATATCGTCACCGGCAATTGCCGCAATGGGACTGCTTTTGGGGTGAACTTCAACTTCAATTTCGAGCATTTCACCAGATACTTGTTTATCTTCAGATATTAGTCTCATTTGTTCCATCTGGGCACTATTAGGATTAAACTCACCCGAAACAAAACCCTTTACATTATCCTTTCCAATAATTCCGGCAATATCTCGATATATTGACCGTGACGCTTTGTTTTCCCTGCCTTGTTTGAGTACTGATTTTACATCCTCTTTGATTTCATCGTCGGTGCGTACCAGAGTTTCAGACAATATTAACTCTTTAGGAATTGAGTAGGTGACCTTGAAGGGAGGAAACCCTTGGACGCGGTCTAGGTAACCTTCAACCAGTGCACTCCTAAGCTCTTCAGGTTTCAGATCAAGGTTAGGAATCTGATAGTATCTTGTCGGCTTCTTTAAATCTTGGATTTCAGATGCAGTATGGGTAGACGTTTGATTTAGAAAACCTGGAAAGTCCACCAAAAATTTTGTCACGGCAGAAGCACTTACCTTTGAGTCTTTGTGAAAGAAAAGTGTTTTTGCATATTTCGCGAGTGCTGGCTGTTCTTGGGAAAAACGCTCTAAAAGCTGAAGCGATTCGGACTCACTTAACAGTTCAACCAGCTCAGAGTACCTTTTAAGTGATGTCCAGCTTTCGAATATTTTTGTAGCATCGGAGTATACGCGGACTAGCTCAATTAGTTCAGGAATATGTGGATATTTTGATGCCTCTGCCAGAATGTGCTCATGTTTTTGGTTTAGGCTCTTTGCCACGGTGTCAAAATGGTGCTGGGCACAACCTTCCGGGTATTCGGCGTCATCTCTAGCAATTTGGCTCAAGAGACTACCCCAAAGATGTTTTGGGTTCATCCCTGGCATATCCATTATGGAGCGGATTGAGTTGGTCGGTCTGAGTGCAAGAGTCAGATCGATTTCTGGCCTTCGAACATATGTCAGAGCTTTTTTGTATCCAATTATCTCTGCAAGGTGATGAAAGTCATCTCTTGGTTGCCCATCCAATTGCCAAGATGGAACATTTTCAAAGAAAGCGTTTGCAAGGAGCTTGAATTTTTCGTTATCTTCGTCAGAGGAAAAGTCAATCGAAAGCTGCTTTTCGATTACTAACTCCATGACATCTAAATGCGGACGTGCTAGATCTTCTCGGCTAAGAAGAGGTATTCCCTGACCGTTCTCACTATTTCCTAAGAGATAATTTATAAAGTACGATTTTCTTGGATCGCCGACAACTTTTTTGAGTCCTGCCTTGCTGACCTCAACCCCGAAAAGTTTGCAATAATCATCGACCCTTTGATCTATACCGGTCAGATCATCGGGAAGAGTGTTTTTTACTCTGTATTGAACGTCACTGTCTGCGTCGCCAAGCATTGCCACAAGTAGAAGCTTGACCTTTCTATACCTCAGTTCGTTCTGACTAAATTTGTCTAACTCCAACCTGTATTGAAGTTCGTCCTTCGGATCTTCAGAAGAGACAGAAAAAGTGCGCATGTAAACAAGTGTACATAACCGCAATTTATTCTCAAACATTTCATTTGAGTCCGATGGATCGAAATGCGGAAGCCGATTCCCAATATTGCGATAGACGGCCTCTCTCCCAACCTTTAAAAGTGCCTCCCAGACAGCCATTTTCGTTTTGAATTGAGGTGGAGTCTCATTGCCAGTAACCGAAGGAGCTTTGCGAGCAAGTTGAGACACAAGGTAACTGTCAGAAGCACTTTGAAGTATTTGTTGATACATTCTCAATTTTCTGGAC
Source organism: uncultured Pseudomonadales bacterium (assembly GCA_964357975.1). Lineage (GTDB taxonomy): Bacteria > Patescibacteriota > Microgenomatia > UBA1400 > MFAQ01 > UBA10133. The sequence goes on along the minus strand of CAYHNG010000004.1, from coordinate 79,139 downwards.
AGTATATCGTCGTCATCTTGATCAGAGATCTCAGGCAATTTGTCGACGACGCCAGCTAAGTATTCTCGGTCTATAACTTTAAGGAGATTCTCCAGAACTGATAGGGTTTCAGCTCCTCCATCAGGGTAAGAGTCGAGGTCTGGCAGCGCTCTCAGGGTGCTTTGTAACACTTCCTGATCCTGAACGGTACTTAATCTACTTAAAATCTTCATTATTTCAGACCACTGCGAGGAAGTTAATTGGGAACTTTGACTCAAACTGTAAGCAATACCTCGATAGGCGACTATATCTGTGGGTTCCAAGAAGTGGTTATACAAACGCATGAGTAGGTTAAATTGGGCATCTGAGTGCTCCCCATATAGATGGGGAAGTGACAAGGATACGTGACGACGGGCATTAGGGTGAGAGTTGGCAAGATCGATCCAGATTGCGAATTTTTGCTGAAGCATCTCTTCGGTGTCATTGTTGTTGAATCTGGGAAGATTCCCGAAAAGTGACTTACTACTAGATGTTTCGATGGACTCGTATTGAAAGCTCACAATCTTTTTCCAAGCATTCATTTTGAATTCTAAAACTTCTTGCTTCTCTTCTCCGGTGATGTGCGGCACCGCTAAGGTAAGTGCGCGAATCTGGTCAACTGTTGCGTCATCGTGCAGAAAGGATTCGAATGCTTCCTTGTACATTTCAAAGATTGGACCATCAGGTGAGTCTACACATACGCCTGCCAACAAGGAAAGGGCCTGGTCCGAGACTGACAGATTTGGATCGTGAATTATTTTTTTCCAAATTGCCACTTTTCTCTCGAGCAAAGGGTCCCCCTCTGTTAAGTTCGGAGGGGTTGTCGCTAAGTAGTATCTTTGTTCGACAACATCAGATCTAAGGGCTCGTTCGTAATAGTCAAGTATTGGACCACCGAGAGCATAGTTAGAGATCTTATCCAGTTTAGACATGGCGCTCATAAATCCCGGTGTAAAGTCTAGCTTCGACGCCATTTTTCTGGCTAGCTTTAGTGCTGGTTCAAGGGCGATGGATTGGTGTGGTAAGTATTTAATCTGATCTACGAACGCACTCACGACGTAATCCGTGTTGACAGCGTCATTCAGGTTCGTGAACTCGTTCCACAAACCCTCTTTGATATGTTTGACATGTAGAGAATCATCGTTTAGTGGGAGGGCGGTGCGGCGAATAACCCTACGTCTAACCGATTCGTCTGGGTGGTAGAGAGCTGTATGCAACAAATCTCTTTTGATTGCAACCACTGCAGGGGTATCTTGTCCGTCCAGCAATATCAAGCTATCGACCATGTGGCAAATTGCATTGGTGCTGTCAGTGTCTAGCAGAGCAAGGATAGGCCCTTTCAAGTGTCTCAATATTTTTGCCGAGTTTTTTGACTCGGAAGGTGTAAGTTGATCCAGATTTGACGAATCAAAGGCCTCTCTATCTGATATTGCCTTTTTCCATAATTCAGCCTTCTTCTCCAAGAGAATCTCGCTATCTGATTCCAAAAGTGGTGGATAATCACGGTACACTCTTTCCCGCACCAAAACCTCAGTATCTGAAGCAGCTCGCTCTAAGAGATCTATCGCCAGAAGCGCACTCGGTTCGGAAGAAGTAGGACCAACTTCGCCATAGATTCGTCCAGCCGCATCCCGGCGTATCGCAGGACTCGGATCCATTAAGGCTTTTGCGATCACAATTGCTTTGTACTCGGCGTTTCTTTCTTCACCTATTGTCAGCGGCGGGAAATATTTAATTGCCATGCGACGAATTGACGGGTCAGCATCTTCCAACGCCTCGAGCAAGAGATCACATGCCAATGGGAAGATGAAAGGTTTGGAGTGATACTCCAGTGACATGAGAAAGTCTGTAAGTCTATCAACTGCTGCTCGTCTAACCTCAAAGACATCGTGGTGGATGAGCGCCTTCAGTTGTTCCATTTGCCATCGGGCAACTGACCCATCTCCACTTTCACTATTTTCAAGTGACATTTGATTAATTGCGTAAGTCTGCAAAAAAGGCATATTGAGTGCCTTGGACCAAATTTGTTTTTTTAGCTCAAGAATGGAGCCTTCGTCGTCGTGATGAATATTTGGTAGTCCCCATTCTATAGCATTGGATCTTATCTCGTCATTGCCTGTTGATTCTAGAATTGAAAGGGTATGTCTAAGGTGTTCATCATCATTGTCACTTTCTAAGTAATTTTCAGTCTCATTTTCGTTGACTTCATCATAATCTTCATACCGCACACCCGTTAGCAACTCGCTCATTCGATATGTGTCGTGACGATGTCGTGGAGGTGTGTATCCTGGTTCAAGGTCTGGCATTTCTGTTCGTTATTCTCAGAAAGTTTCTTATTGATCGGTCAAACGGATTTCGATATAGCGCTGGTTACCCCACGGACTTGGGTGAGGCTCACCATACACTACAACTCTATTACCATAATGTCTTTTGATTTTATCGGCATAGCCGTTATCGTCATTGGCGTCCTCACAGGTCCGTAAATAACCTTGACGAACAAGTTCTTGTTCCAATGCCGAAGAAAGCGTTCCTACGATGCCACGCCCCTGATGAGAAGGAAGTACTGCAATACTTGTGATATACGCTTTATCTTCTCCATGTGGAGTTGCGTTAACATAGCCGACAACTTTATCTCCTTCTTTCACCATGAAGGTAAAGTTGTTCTCATCTTGGACCAAGTTTCTAAGAAGATCCTCGGAGAAACCGGTACCAGAGAAGGCCTCAATTTCGACCTCCATAAGACCGGTTTTATATTTATCCCAGTCCTCAGGTCGAACAATTTCAGAAGAGTAGGTTGTTGGCGATTTTTCCCTATTTGAAGCGTCGTCTTGAATATTATCGACATTATAGAATTTTTCTGGCATATGCTTATGTATACATCAAAATGGAATAGTTGTCATCAAGACAAGTCAAGGAAATTAAACCCTGTTCCTGGCTGTATCTGGAGAAAACCACCAATAGAGATTCATTTGTTGCCGAGCTAGGATTCGAACCTAGGATATCCTCCTTCAAAGGGAGGCGTCCTACCACTAGACGACTCGGCAATTACAGGTATATTTTACATCGAACCTATGAGCTGCGCCAGAAGAGTTATAATCCAAAAATCCTAGCGAAAAAAAGGGAGCTCTTTAATGAAAAGTTTGCGGTCTTATTACAACTTACGGAACCTGACAAGAAGTTTTTCGGTTGGTATTGGGGCTTGTTTCCTTTTGGCGGCTCTTGGTGTGAGTAATGTCTTGATCGTCGTAGGGGTATTGGTCTTCTTAACCCTTGCAGGTCCTGCGATCGCAGCCAAAGAAGATGTGGTTCGTAAGTAATAAACGAAAGTAATGATAAAGGGGTCTTTGACCCCTTTATCTATTTGTTTTTGGCCTCCGCCAGTGCAAACAGATCTGTGTTGAGATCCGAACTATATACCGGCGTGAAAGAGGGTTCCGGTTGTTGGGAAAGTTTTTCGAAATTATTCATGATTTCTATAACCCCAGGACGAGTTTTTAAACTCAAAATGTCTGACATCTTTTCGAAACGCAAGTGGGAAAGCTTGAAACTGCTAAAACTTAAGGGGTGGGTAAGCTCAAGATGATAAACAGAAACACGGATGTCGGCAATGTTCATGTACATAATTGGCTTGGGATGAAGAGGAAGAAGGTCGAAAGGAAAGGATCGATCTAAAACAAGATTGGTGAAGACTTCCTGTTGAAGTACCCGAAGAATCGATTCTTGAGGAAGTTCGCCGAGTTTTGAGTGTCCCATGGGGAGAGAGAGATCGCCCCTTTTCCCCAAAACCGAGTTGGAGAGACTGATGTCGTTTCCGACCAAAAAGGCTTCCGGGTGACTTTTGTGAGTAACGATCAGGGCAGTTCCTTGTCTTCTGGTAAGACCAAGACGGGTGTAATGGAGTATGCGGTGAAGAGTGTTGGTGGAAACCTGAATTGTCCGAGGAGCGTGCTGATGATAGATTCTTTCGAGCGGTATCTTGTAGTCGACCACCTTACTCAAAAAATGTAAAGATTCGGAGAGATTGCTGTTTGGACCGGCGGATTTGACAACTTTGTATTTGGAAAGAACTCTGGTGTATCCTGCAAAGGAAATTGGCAAATCAAAATGATGAAAAGAAAAAACCTTGTTAATTGATCCATGCCGAAAATACTCCGATACAAGATTCCTTTCAAAGCTCTCTTGATGAGTGGGCATGGATTATTCATTATACGCCGACAAAAAAGCTACGGAAAAAATCCGGAGTGGCACAAATCTTCAACTTTAGGTTAGAGAATTGAGTGGACCCTGAGGGATTCGAACCTTCGACCTCCTCGATGTAAACGAGGCGCTCTAACCAACTGAGCTAAGAGTCCAGATAAATAAAGTGCCGAGGAGAGGACTTGAACCTCCACAGGATTGCTCCCGCTACCACCTCAAGGTAGTGCGTCTACCATTTCGCCACCTCGGCATTCACAATCTTCGGAAAAATGAGCGGGAAAAGGGATTCGAACCCTCGACCTCCTCCTTGGCAAGGAGGCGCTCTAGCCAACTGAGCTATTCCCGCATCGTCTTTATTTTACCAAAGACGGTGCCAAGCTGAGGAGTCGAACCTCAATTTCGTGTTTTTCAGACACGCGCCGTGACCACCTTGGCTAGCTTGGCATGCCTATTATTATATCAACGATTGTATGAGAAAATATACTGTGTTGGGCAGGAGACGGAATACTGCATTGGTAACCCAAGCAAGTCCCGTGTATGACACGGGAGTAGACGCAGAAACTAGATTGCTAGATTACAATATATTTTGAGAGTGTTGGGCAGGTGGCGAAATGGTAGACGCGCAGCGTTCAGGACGCTGTGAGGCAACTCATGGGGGTTCGAGTCCCCCCCCGCCCACAAAGAATATTGCGCCCTTGTGGTGCAATATTTTTTGACTGGGGGATCTCGAACAGTCGGAGCGAGTTTCGTAACGAACCTCGCGAGACAGGTCCTGAGGAAATCTCAAAGAGATTTACCATAGGCGAGCCCCCCCCGCCCACAACAATTTAGCTTGTGTTACCTACTTGTATCGATGAGCTGGAAGTAGGAGTCCTTTCTGGCAAGGTTAAAAACAGAAGGATGAAAGAGAACTAGGGCCGGTAACTCTTCGGAAAAGGTTTTTTGAAAATCAAAATAGATTTTTTTTCTTTCTTTTGGGTCTTGCGTAATTCGACCATCTTCCAACAGTTTGTCTATCTTTTCGTCTTGACTCCTGCCTATATTGGTTGACTGTGTTGAATGCCAATCTCGATATTGATCTGGGTCTGAGGGTATATTGTAGGTGGTTAATAGTAGTTGGAACTGATCCGGAGTGGAGGTTACGACCTTTGTATTTATGTTGAGGAGATCTGAACTTATTTGGTTTTTGATGCTTTCGGCGATGGAAAGTAATTCCGGAGAGGTGGCCATCTCTAAAGAAAGTGGGGTTTTGATGAGTTCTTTGGTTCGAAGGGCGTTATATGGATAGGTTTTAACAAGAGGGTTAAACGCCCATGAAGTAGGGTTGATTGTGGTGAGAGCTTCAGTTTGGTTAAATTTCTTATCTTTGAGAGCGTAGGCAATGCCTTGTCTAACGGTTTTTTCTTTGAGATTGGGGTCTTGTTGGTTGAAAATCAGGGCCACGATCCTATTTGAGTCAACCCGCTTGACCGTTTTACCGTATTCCTCCGCTTCAGATTGATATTCAGAGGGGAGATTTAAGACCAAGTCGATTTGGCCAAGCTTGAAAGCCGTCAGTGCTTGTCTGGAAGTAGGATAGACGTTAAATATTAAGGTTTTGTCAGCGGCATCGACGGTGATTTGAGAAATTACTCCGGAAGATTTTTGTTTTAAGTGAATATCATACTGTCCGATAATCTCGCCATGAGCATTTAGCAAAGGAATATTGAGTAAGGAAAGGAAAGGCGAAAACTTGGTTGGAATGTGAAAACGGATAATGTTTGGGTCGATTGTTTCGATGCTAATATTTGGGATGGAGATTTTGATATCCGATGCTTTGACATCCTTACCAGAATACCACTTGAGATTCGGTTTTAAATAAAAGGTATAGGTCTTTCCCTCGTCTCCTATTTCCCATTTCTCGGCTAATCCAGGTTGTGGTTCGTGGTTGGTATCTAATGTGATCAGCCCGGCGTTTAAAATATTGATGATATATGGAGGTAACTGACCGGAGCCAAATTGACCGACAATCCCGATGCGGTGGTGGGCTTTGCTTTGAGGCAATTTACCTAAAAGTATATTCCCCAGAAAAGCGACAAGAATGGTAACTGCCAGGCTAATGAGAATTTGAACAAAGTATTTATTGATGAAACCTTTAATGAACCAAATTCTAGCCCGTAAAGGATTTGTCATTTCCAAATAGCGATATTAAGAAAAGAAAGAATCAAAAAAATGACTGAGAAGATGATAGTAGCCAGATAGATAATCCTTTCAGGTCCCCTTTTGGTGTGAAAGCCAGATTGGGTAGCCGAAGAAAAACCGGCACCCAGAGAAGAGTCTTTTGATTGAAGAGTGACCAAGACGATAAGAATGAGGGAAACAATAATTTGGATGATGAGTGTAGCTTGCATAATCTAGTATTATAGCCGCTATTCGGCATCCTTTCTAATGAGCCAAAAAATGAAGCTGTGAAAGGTGTTAAGAAGGGTTGAGGTGAGAATGTACGACAGGAAGACCCCGATGAAGATTGGAGGAATAACAAATCCTTCAAAATTGGCTCCCGGGAAAGCATAGCTGGTAATATGTATTCCCTCAACGAGGGTTTGGAGTAAAAAGAGTGTTAATAAGGAGATGACCCAGGCAAAAAGATTCAAAGTAATTAAATTGATCGGTAGAAGAAGAAGTTTGATAACCGGCTTCACGATTTTGTTAAGTAAAAGCCAAATAACTGAGGCCGAAAGTAGAGTCTTGACGTCGTGTGGGAGCGAAAAACCAGGGTAAAAAAGGTCAGTAAGGTAGAGGACAAGAAGATTGATCAAGACATGTCTAAGAAAGATTTTCATAAATTCTAATTTAAGTATATTACTCCAGGAGAGATTTTTGTCTTTGTTTTTTATGAAATGAGTTGGCAAAGCGGTGAGCTTCGTCACGAATACTTCTCAGGAGGTTAAGTACCGGATCTTCCAGAGGCAAACTCACCAGAACCGTCTTGTGGTTTTCATTATAGAAATAAATAGTTTCACGTTTTTTGGCCAGAGCGATTACCGGTATGCTTTCTGGTATCACCGGTAGAACGATGGAAAGCTGCGGAACTCCTCCGTCCAGAACAATAAGGTCAGGTCTCCCCCACTCTTGGTGTTTAAGTCGTCTCTCAATGATTTGCCTCATAGCAAAGGGATCCGATCTGTCCGGAAAGTGGATGTGAAAATGACGATAATCTGAAATGCTTGGAGAGCCTTTGATAAAAACAGCCATTGAGCCAACGTAGTTTTCTCCTTGAAGATGAGCGAGGTCATAACACTCGATCCTGAAGGGCGGTTTTTTGAGCTTTGGATGTCCGAGTTTTTTGACTAATTGAAACTGGAGAGCATCAGTGGCGTCGGAAAGCTTGAGTAACAGGCTGGAGTTTCGGGTGCTAAGTGAATGGTGCAGACCTTCGATTTGAATTTTAATTTGTTGAGCTTTCTCGAATTCCATTTTTTTGACGGCCGTTTTTATTTCCCGATGAAGGCTCCTGTCCAAGAGAATGAATTTACCGGAAAGAAATTTTTTTATTCGGCCCAGATGACGATGATATTTTTCGTCGGTTATTTCTCCGATGCAGGCACCCGGACAGTGGCCAAGATGATAATTAAAGCAAGCTCTGCGGCGGCTATTAAATGGTGATAAGCAGAAACCAAAAATATTTCTAATTTGCTTGTAGAGACTTTGAGATACCGATCCTGAGGTGTAAGGACCGTAAACCTGGTTGTTAAAGTCATCTAAATAGAGATTACCGATATCAGTGGCGTGAACGATCCTAATTTTGGTATCGGGATAATTAGTAAAGATGATGTATTGATTAGAGCGATCATCTTTGATTATCGCGTTATATCTTGGCTGATATGACTTGATATAATTCGCCTCCGTGATGACCGCTTCAATATCGTTTCTTACCGGTTTGAAATAGAGAAACTTGGTTTGGGGAATAAAGAGTTGCGCTTTAGTGGTACCTTCAACAAAGCCTTCGTAGTGCTGTTTGAAACGTGTTTTAAGATTGATCGATTTACCGATATAAAGAGGTTTTTTGTTTTTGTCTTCGAAAATATAGATACCTGGTACTGAAGGCAACGAGTGCCAAAAATCCTCCGATTCCGGAGTAAACGAGAGCCTTATGGGAGGCTGAACCGATGGAAACTCCTGTTTCGTATCGAATACCATTAACATAAATTATAGCTTGAGACTGTATTGTGCTTAATGGCGGTGTTTTTTTAATACGCAAACTCACGGTTTCGGTGGAGAACGGCGGAATGCTTACCCATATATCTGTCTTTTCAAGATACTCACTCTCTTCACTTTTTAGGTTTCCATAAAAAGAAATTCCGGTGGTATTAACAACCTTTAGCAGGAGATCCTTGCCGTCTTGATTTAAGAACTGAACCATAAAATTAGCAGTAGGGAAAGTAAGGCTGGATATCGGTTCAAAATATATATCCTTAGATTTTTGACCGTTTTTATAACCACCTGCCGGGATTGGATGTTCCGGGTTTTCGCCATGAATGACGAAGACGATATGATTAAAATCCAGCTTATTAAAATAATCAATGCCTCTTGTAGTGTTGGCCCAAGTCGGATCGATTTGAGTCCAGGTACTTTTTGTTTTGTCAAAGTATTCTGGCCATGCATGAAGAACATCTTGAGTCAGAGATAATGGTTTTAGATCCGGGTTTTCGGAGATGGCGTAGCCTTCCAATTCCCGCGATGGAATGCCTGACTTTCTGGCGATCGAGACAAAGATATTGGTAAAATCGGTACAGATAGCACTCTGGCTATTGATGAGAGATTCGGCTGCAGGCGATCTTGTAGGTCTTTCGCGATTCAGTTTTTCGTAGTCGTATTTCAGTTTATCGGTGACGTAGTCATAGATTGATTTGGGAGTTTTTAGGCTTCTTATCTCTGGAATGTCAAAAGCCCCATTGTCATAGTTCCAAATAGAATTTTTTAATATCATATTATCCGAAGGCTGAAGATTCGTGGGTTTGGGAATAAAGTCGAGTTTGACGACCAGATTTACCAGAATATCCTTTTTTTCACCGGGTGCAAGAGTATATTTTGCTAGATAGTTTCCGTCTCGATCACTGACAATTTCCTCCGGTGGAGGATTGATGCTTTGATAAAAAACCGTTTGATAAGAAGTATCGGGTGGTAGAGCAATCTCCGTCCGAAGCTTCTCTCTTTCGTTATTGACCAAATGATAGTTGAGTTTACCCTGATAGTACTGAGTTTTTCCAAAGATAGCACTAATGGATTTGTTGGCGATTTTTTGGCCACTGAAGTAGTAGACATTTCCATTGATAATGTCGGGCTTGGGGTCGATATATGCCGGCGGTGCAAATCCCGACGGGACAGTTAGAATGACGGTCTGCTCTGTAACATTTTCATCAGGTTCTAAACGAGGAATGTCAATTTGCCAGGTGTTGCCTGACTTGGTCGTTATATCAGTTGTGTTGTATTCAATGGTGAAAGTGTGGTTTTTATCTTTTCCCACAATCTTACTAGTGAAAGGAAAGGATATTGAGGTTTGGTTGAGACTTTTGATTACATCAGGAGAAACAGGATTACCCTCATCCATGACCTTAATGTTTTCGATCTTAGTCTCGTTGACACTCAAGCCGTAATTGGTCGCATAAACAACAGATAAGTTGTTTTTTTGATTGATGACAAATTTGACGTGAGTCTTACCCGTATCTTCTACTTGATAGTAAATCTGATAGTTGGTATTAAACTTGGCCAACGCCAAAGATTTTTCGGGAAAAATTAGAAAAAGAATTCCTAGAAATATTAAGAAAGTGGTAGTAATTTTATATGGCAATTTAGAAGACTAGCTTTTTTAACTCTTGAGCCGTTGGGGTGTCGTATTTTGCGGAAACATGAGATGGTTTACCTTTGGCAATCAGTTCACCTCCCAAATCTCCTCCCTCAGGCCCAATGTCAATAATATAGTCGGCATTCTTGATAACGTCTAGATTATGTTCGATAACAATAACCGTATTATTTTGATTGACCAAGTCAACGAGGGTCTGAACGAGCTTACTAAGGTCTTCAAAGTGAAGTCCGGTGGTGGGTTCGTCGAGGATATAAACCGTGTGACCACTACCGGTTTTGGCGAGTTCGGTGGCCAACTTGACACGCTGGGCCTCTCCCCCTGAAAGTGTAGGGGCGCTTTGTCCCAACTTGATATATCCAAGTCCAACTTTTTTAATAGTTTCAATTTTTTTGTTGATCGCGGGGACGTTTCTAAAAAAGTCACTGGCTTCGTCCATAGTCATACCAAGAACCTGAGCAATATTTTTACCTTTGTATTCAACTTCCAAAGTAGGATCATTAAAACGGGTGCCTTTGCAGGTTTCGCACGTAATATAGATGTCACCTAGAAACTGCATCTCAATTTTAATCTGACCATCTCCCTCGCAGGTTTCGCAGCGGCCGCCTTTGACATTAAAACTAAAACGTCCAGGTCCGTATCCGCGATATCTGGCTTCTTGGGTGTTGGCAAATAACTGTCTAATATAGTCGAAGACTTTGGTATAGGTAGCCGGATTACTTCTGGGAGTTTTGCCGATGGGACTTTGGTCTATCAAAGAAACCCTTCTGACAATATCCGGAATAGTGATAGTGCCAAATTGAATATCTTCTTTATGGTGTAAAGGGTTAAGTTTTTGAGACAGAGCTTCATACAAAGTGTCTACCACCAGTGATGATTTTCCTGATCCGGAAACGCCGGTAACCGCAACAAATTTGTTCAGGGGAAAATCAACCTCAATGTTTTTTAAATTGTGGTGAGTGCAGCCGGTAAGCCGAATGGAAGCCGGACTTTCTGTGGGTTCTTTCGGTATTGTGGCGACAACGGCTTTCTTGCCGGAAAGATATTGTCCAGTAAGACAGTCAGAAGTTTTCATCTCTTCCACCGTACCTTCAAAAGTAATCTTTCCACCCAAATAACCCGCTTTTGGTCCAAATTCGACGATGTGATCAGCACACTCCATGGTTTGTTGATCGTGCTCAACAACAACTAAGGAATTTCCGAGCGATACGAGGTCCTGAAGAGTTTTGATAAGTTTAGCGTTGTCGCGCTGGTGTAAGCCAATGGTGGGCTCGTCTAAAACATAGAGAATGCCGGTTAGTCGAGAACCAATTTGGCTAGCCAGACGAATTCTTTGAAGCTCACCACCGGAAAGAGTGCCGGATTCCCGAGCCAAAGTAATATAGTCAAGCCCAACGGACATTAGGAAACTTAGCCGATCCCCGATTTCCTTGACAATTGGCTCACTGATTTGCTTTTCGGTGGCTGTAAGTTTTTTGAATAAATCTTGGAAAAAAGTGAAAGATTTGGCGGTTGACCAAGAGGTAATCTCACTAATTGATTGGTTGTCTACGTGAACGGCCAAGACTTCCGGCTTGAGACGGGTTCCAAAACAAACCGGGCAGGTTTTGCGGATTAAATACTTGGAGATTTCTTCCTTAAAAGATTCCGAAGAAGACTCTTCATAGCGTCTCTCGAACTCTTTGGAAAGTCCACCAAAGGTCATCCTTCGAAGGACGTGCTTGCCGTGCCGGTTAATGCCCTTGATGGAAAAGTTTTTTTCGGCGGTGCCTTTAAAGAGAAAATTCTTTTGTTCTTCCGTCATATCAAAGAGAGGTTTGTTTCCAGGAAAGCCCACTGATTCCATGGCTTCAAGAATTAATTTAGCTAACCAGGTTCTGCTTTCGAATTGAGAAGCCAGAGGAATAATGGCACCCTCAAGAAAACTTAATGAAGGAGATACAACCGAGTCAGTGTCCAAGACCATTTTGGTTCCTAGTCCGGTGCATTCCGGACAGGCGCCCTCGGGAGCATTGAAAGAAAAATAACGTGGTTCTATTTCGGGTATAGATATGTTGTCGATCGGACAAGCGAGCTTCTGAGAGAACAAATGATCTTCCATATCTTCAGGATCGGTGGGAAAGGAAAGCGAAGGATCGATTACAATGCTGACATAGACTTCGCCATCGGAAATTTTGAGAGCTTGTTCTAAAGAATCGACCAATCTTTGTTTTTCATACTCCGGACTACCACCGACCTGGCCAATGATGATCTTGTCGATAACGGCCTCGACATTGTGTCGATTATTTTTGAAGAGAGAAAGGGTGGATTGAGTGGAGAGGATTTTGCGGTCGACTCTGACTTCGGCTATCCCCTGCTTGACCAAGCCCGGAAAAAGCTCTTTGAATTCACCTTTCTGATTTTTGACAATGGGAGCCAGGATTAGTAAACGCACACCCTTTTGCTTTTGATAGCTGGGGTGACTGACGGCCAGATCGATGACCGCTTTGTAGATTTGGTTAATATCCTGAGGCATGATTTCACGACCGCATTGGGGGCAGTGAGGGTGCCCAATACGGGCAAAGAGAAGACGGAGATAGTCATAGATCTCGGTGACGGTGCCGACGGTACTGCGAGGATTGTGGCTCCCCTGCTTTTGGTCGATGAGGATGGCCGGGGAAAGTCCTTCAATCTGATCGACATCGGGCTTGTCCATGACCCCTAAAAATTGTCGCGCATAGGAGGAGAGAGACTCGACATAGCGTCGTTGACCTTCAGCGTAGATGGTATCGTGGGCCATGCTGGACTTTCCGCTACCCGAAACACCGGTGAAAACGACGAGTTTGTTCTTGGGTAGTGTCAGATTGATGTTCTTGAGGTTATGCTGACGAGCTCCCTTGATGATCAAATGAGTGGAAGGTGATGTGCCGGACATGACTGTTTATTATACGCCAAATCACCCTAAAATACCCGAAGAGTTTAAATAAACTATTGTAATGATGAGCTGTTTAGGAAATCACCCAATTTGTTCCACGCTTCACCCCAGATTAAACTCTTTTCACCTTCTGTCATCTTAGCCATTATCTTACCTGTAATATTTGGTTTAAAAAAAGCGTCGAAAGCGTAACCTTCGCCTGCCTCCGTAGATTGAACAATGACTCCTTCTGATTTACTAGTGAAAGATTTTATTTCCTCGCCGTTATTTATCGATAATGTTTGCTGGATATAAGCGCTGCGGTCAGATTCTTTTTCCATTAGCTGAAGAATCTGGTCATTATTCAGAGATTTGAAAAAATCAGCAGTGTATATGCCTGGGAATCCTTTTAGAGCACTAATAAAAATTCCTGAATCCATTGTAATTACAGGAACTTTTAATTGCTCATATGCCTGTAACACTTTGTATTGGGATATTTCTTCTTGTGTCATTGATTGCGGCTCAATTAAATTTACTTTTCCTGGTACACATTCCCAGTCATGAGTTCTTAAAAGATTGTTAGCAAATTTGATTTTATATTCATTAGTTGTAGCGAAGTGAATTTGTTTCATTTTAATCTCGAATAATTGCTATACGATTTACTCGTTCGGTTTTTGTGCCACCATAATAATATTTACCCGTTATATTCACACTCTTAAGAAGTAAAATAATCGATTCTTCATTATAATGCGCTTTTGGTGAAGAATACTTTGTATATTTCTTCTTTGTTTCGATATCGTGAAGAAAGTCAAGGATGATTACAGATCCCTTATGGGTGATTCTGGCAACTTCCCTAACAACATCTTCCTGTCCCCCAAGAGGTACATGGGAGATCATGATGCCGCGAGATATTACCAGATCAAACATTTGATCTGGGAAGCTTAATGACATTGCGTTTTGACAGGTAAATTCGATGGGATATTTTTTTGAAATAGCATTTAGGATCATATTTCCGGAGATATCTACCCCAAAAATATTGTGGGCATAAGGTATTAGTTTCACAGTACTTTCTCCCGTACCACATCCTAAATCGAGAGAATTATTTGCTTTATTAATTGAAAATATCTGATTTAAATATTTTAAAGTGAATCTATCGGTTCTTTCATAAGAATGTTCAAAATTTGAATAATGCTCCGGATCTTTTAAGTCATTATCCCAACTTGATGCTCGTTCGTTCCAACGTTTTTTTAGTTCGTCAATTTCAAGTTCTATTTTTTTCATTTTATAAAGTACTGTTTAATTTCTTCGTGCAAAACCTCGGCAGATTTTTGGGCATCAAAAAATTTGGTGGTATTGTTAAATTTGGGTATGAGGGATTTTCCGCCACAAAAGAGTTCAATCGTCTCTGATACTAGAGTCTCAATCTGTATTTCGTTTTCACTTCGAACCGCCTCTCCACGTTGTATGATTCTATTTTCACCGACAGCTACGAGAACATTATGAAGTACTAAGGTAAGATTAACCTGGTTCCAAGTCGTTACAATTTTGGCGACAATGTTTTCAGCTATTTCAGCATCTAACCCGGATTGGATCATTTTAGCCCTCTCAATGGCATAAAATGAAAGCCAATGTCTATCAATCAATAAGGGCTTGTTATAACTGATAGCCTGAACTCTTGTTAACCGATCAGCGTGAAAAGCGGCGATTATTAGTGAGTCAATGATGCTTCCGGTGGGTCTTCCCTCTCCTCCAAACATCGTCATGTACACGTCTTTTTTCTGAGGCTGAATAAAATCTGTATATAGTGGAGTTATTAACCGGCTTCCTGAGACAGCAAAATCACCGTTTTCGAGAAGACCGATCTGAGTCGTTTTACCAGAACCTCTGACCCCTTCAATTGCAAAGGCGTTTATTGCAGGCATTTCCTCGAGTGCATCTAAAAGAGAAAGAAGTTTTTCAGTTACTTCTTTTGAAGGCTGAATCGTAACAGCTGAATTCTCAATTAACATATTGGCGGCTGTGACAAGTACGAGAGAATTTGAAGTTTCTGCCAATCTTTCTAAATTGAAAGTCATTTCCGATTTTTCAGAGTTGATTTTCATATATTTTCCAAATAAGTATGAGCAAACGATTGACCGGCTAAGCATGCGTTTGTAAGTCCGTGGATAACACCGCAACAATCACCTAAAAAGTAAAGTCCTTTTGTTCCCTGAGCTTCTAAACTATCCTTTTTGATATCTATGTGATCGTTATAGAGTTTTACTTCGGGGAAATAGATGTATCCCTCTAGTTTTTTATCCAAAATTTTATTGAGTTTTTTTAAAGTTTCAACTATTGGTTCATATGCTAAGGAATCGTAATATTCACGGATATCCATTTTCACATAGGGTATGCGAATCTTGAAACTGCAGGGTTTAGTGTCAATTAGTTCAGAAATATCCTGAACTCCTATCTTGTTTCCGGTGACACTAGAAATGCGACGACAGAGTTTTTCCGTGTATTCTTTTGGATTTTCGAGATTTTCAATGCGACACATGAGTGCGGTATTTGTAAAGTCTGTCTGATCCGTAATACTTGCATGGCCATTTATTGTGACGTAATCTCCTTTATTTTCTACGATAACGTCTCCTCCGGGATTAGTACAGAATGTTCTAACCGTAGGCTTATTTCCAAATTTAAAATAAATCTTTGGATCATATTGTAAGTCGATTAAGGCCTTAAACATATTTTTTTCTGTTTCTAGACGGACACCAATATCGGCGACAACAGAGGAGACATTTACACCCATTTTTACAGCCAATTTTTTAGCAAAAGCCGCACCTCTTTGTCCGGTAGCTACCACTAGTTCTTCACATTCCAAAGTTCTTCCGTCAGCTAGAATTATTTCAAAGCCAAAATCTTTTTTTGTCACATCTGTTACGTCTACGTCGGTAAGGATATTTTTCTCGAAACCATCGATTAACCTATCTACGATAGCAGGTAAATAATCGGTACCGACATGGCGCTGTTCGATAGCTAAAAAATTTATGTCTTTGTTCGATTTATTGAAGTTTTCAATACCGGAAAAGTCGGTTTCGACAATTTTCGCAGGAATTAGGTTTTTTAGCTCTTCTGACCATTTTTGATATCTGTCACTAGACATGATCTTAAGCGGTAGACCGCCGATTTGAGGAGAGAAATTCAACTTACCGTCCGAGAATAAACCAGCACCGCCAATTCCGTTGATACTGGAACAGATATTTTCGTTTTTGTCATATTTATTTCTTTCATGTACACCCAATCCTTTTTCCAATATTAAGAAATCATGGAATCCGTTTTTCCAAAGAATGTTTCCCGCCAATAACGAGGCTGGACCAGCCCCAATAAAGATCAATTTTTTGTAATTGTTCACTGTATGTTTATATTTTCGAAATAACTAATTTAACCCGTTCCGCTAACGGCAGGGCTGGTATTCTGATAACTTCATATCCAAAATCTCGGTAGTTTTTTTCCTGTAGCAATTCGAGAGACTTAGACTCAAAACTATTTTCTTTTCGTATTTCTGTAGTCTTTTCACCTCCTAGTTGTTCTAGCAAGAATATCTTGTTATAGATTTTGGTTTTTTCGTGGCAAGCAATCACTTGTTTCATTAAAGGACTGATGGGTCGATCATAATATTGATAATATGCAAGTGCATCTAAATTACCGCGATCAATAAAAACCGGACCGACATTCCTTAATTCCTTCAATACGGATTCTTTTTGAAGCTGATACCTCAGGACGATGGCTTCAAAATTCTTGTCCTCCCACGGATATTTATCTCCAAGATGTTGTTGCAGCTTTATGTATGATTCAGCCACCTCAGGAATTACAAAATATCCTTTTAGTTCAAGCCCTATTGCCGTCATAGTCTTCCCGACTCCCGGTCCGCCGGTCAAGACAAAGGGCTTTGTCTTGTAGGTTAGATTTATTTCTCCCATGGAAATATTACCCAACCCCTAACGTTCTTGCCCAGGTAATCAGGCTTCAAATTGTTTCTTAATAATGATTTTTCAAAATTCTCATCATTCTGGACCAATATTGAGGTCTTAATGGCTTTGGGCTTGCATTTTCCCAATATATTTAATAGAAAATGGAGTGTTTCTCCACTCCCTATAATGTCGTCGATAACAAGAATCTTTTTATCCTTAAGTCTTTCCGTGTCGATATCACTGGTCAAGGTCGGGGGGGTCTTGGCAGCATGAATTTCATCCGACAACGTTCTTTTTATGTCGACGACAATAACCTCTCTGCACCTTAATAGGTGGGATAATATAGCCGTTGGCACAAAACCTCCTCTTTGAGGAGTAACTATTATGTCTGGTTGAAAGTTGTCAGCCTCGATTTTTCTAGATATATTTTGACAGAGGATGGAGATGTCTTGCCAACTAAAGTTATGAATTATCGGAGTCATTATATTTTTAGTAAAGTATAAAACTCGTTTTTTATCTTAAGATCATTCATTTTTTTACCTCGGTAATCAACCGTTACGGCCGATGTATCTTGTTCAACGCCGCGACATCTCATACAACCATGAACACCTTCTACTGTTGCAATAACACCGTTTGGTTTTAATTGCTTGTAGACACAATCAACAATATCGGAGGTAAGATTTTCTTGCAATTTGGGACTACTGGCACAGGCAACTGCGACACGAGCAAGCTTACTTAAACCAAGTGCCCATTTTTCGGGAAGGTAACCAATATTTATTTTGTAAATTACAGGAGTTAGATGATGAGGACACATACCGAAACATTCAATGTTTTTGACAATAACGAAATTCCTGTTTTTTGTTGGAAAACGTTTCCCCATGTGAGCATTTGGATCCTCATTGCGGAAAAAATGCATGTAGAAGCGACCAAGTCGGTGAGGCGTTTCCCTCATATCGGGATCACTTTCCCAATTTGGATTTAATTCCGAGACGACCTTTTTAAACGCATCTTCAATTTTTGATTGTGTCATTGTTTTTAAACACCCCGCTTTGACCCGTCAAAGCAGATATTTTGTAATCTTGGGTAAGTAGTTAAACTGAGCTCGATTATTTTGTTAATAATCCTTTCGTAAGCGCCGGCATTTTCTTCTTTTGTAACCCCCTCTGGCATAATGACAATTTGCCCTCTAGGTAAAAAGTTGAATTTTTCCAGAATTTCATCGATGTCATTGGGTTTATTACAGACAAATTTAAATATCGTTGTTGGGAAACTTGCCAGTATTTTCAGAACGTTTTGGTTAAAGGCAATTTTTGAATTATTTCCTGAATTCGCCAATTTAGGGGAACAGTTGAACCGTATTCTGTCCTCTTTGCAAAGCTTCTGCAGAAATTCATTTGGGGCTATGGTTCCATTGGTTTCTATTTCGCAGATGTATACCGGGTTCTCGATTAAGAATTGGGCAATTTCATTTTGCTGAAGCATTGGTTCACCCCCGGTAAAAATCACTCGATAGACGTGATTTTCTTCAGAGACACCTTTTGCGGCTTGTGCATTTCTAATCCCCCGGTGAAGTTCGGAGACGCTCATATCAAAAGGTTCTTTGTAATACTGTTCGGTATCCCGGTGCCAGGTATACCAGGTGTCACACCAGGAACATGATAAGTTACAGAAGTGTAGTCTGACAAAAGTTGCTGGTTTACCCAGTGTTGCCCCTTCCCCTTGAATTGTGTGAAAGATGCGATCACCAGAGAGTTTAAAGGTGTTGTCCTTTTTTATTAGATTGGAAAGATCTTCTTTTGTCGGGGAGTATTTTGTGGTTATATCGCTCGCCTTAAGAATTTTCATTTTTAGGCTATTTGAGTTACAAATGAATTACTGGTTTCCCATAGTTTGACTATGACCTTGAACTGATTTGAACTAAATCCTTGTGTTGAAATATATTGTTTTAGTCCTTGAGAAATATCTGTAGCCAAATTTTCGGCGGTTGGGGCGTAATCTACCACTACCAAGCCGGGTATCTCTAGCGGTGCGATGGATTTCAAGTACGGATCTGAAGACTGCATGACGAACTTATGATCAAAACGTTCGTCAACATACTTTTTTATATCTCCAAAATCTATTAAAAAACCGACCCCTTCTATGAAGCTCTGGCCGGTTTCAAAATCGAGAGTAATAGTCACGTCATAGTTATGACCATGAAAGTTGGAACATTTACCCGAGTGAAGGGGTAAACGATGACCCATTGCAAAAGAAAAGCTTTTAGTTATTTTCATAAGCTTTAATTAATATGCGCATTCGTGTGCATGATAACCTATATGTTATAATTTGTCAATAGCAACTCTATAATACGATGAAAGTATTTTTTGCCACCTCCACAGACAATTTTGAGGCTAGGATGCCAGACATTATGGCTGTAAAGGATGCCATTATTGAGACTGGAAACGTCCTGACAAGGGACTGGATTGGTGAGGCTAAAGAGGCATATAGGGGGCTGACGACTCTAGATTTCTCTAAGATCAACAAATCTGTCTCTTCAGATCTGCTTAGATCAGATATTGTGGTTGTTGAGGGGACCAATGGTGGCCTAAGTACTGGGTTTCAGATTTCATTGGCTCTACAAAAAAACAAGCCTGTTTTTATATTCTACAAAGAGTCCGCAAAGGAGATTTTGAAGAATAAGTTGATTAATTTTGTTGATGATAGTCGAATTTCGGTAAATTATTACAATACCAAGGAAGATGTTGCCAAAATTTTAAAGAACACCCTGGCTAAAAAATTTTCTGAGAAAGTAAGATTTAACCTGGTGCTTCAAAACCTGGAAAACGGGTACCTAGACTGGAAATCAAACGAGTTGGGTGTATCAAAATCTGAATTGATACGGGACCTAATCATCAGAGCACTCAAAAGTGACAAGGGCTACGGTAACATCTAAATGTAAGTTCCCTGTCTTACCACTGAACGATGACTTTCTAAGCATATTAGTCAGGATCAAATTTATCATGCAGACGGGTTTGGATCAATGATCGTTGAAATGTCTGGAAAAGAGAAAGTAACCGAGTTTGACCCTTTTACTTCGGTCGCGGTAGGCTTGGCACTGGAGTAAAATGAGACAATGAACGACGCTGAATTGCTGAATTATTCTGAAAGCCAAAAAGATATTGCCAATAGGATACTGGCTGACTCCGGATTGATTCCCCTGCTTTCAAAATATGGAAAATGCTCGATCATAGGTAGTTTGAGTCTGAATTTGATGTACGGCCCGGATATCGATATCGTAGTGGAAACCGGCGATCCAAGACATGCCTCCGTAAATGTCATGAAAATGCTGATTGAAGAGAGGCAGTTTCAAAAATATCAGTATGGGGATTTTGTGAAATTTCCAAGAATGGGCCGACTCAAGGGTTTCATTGTGGTTTTGATCTCGGAAATAAATGGAGTGAAATGGGAGACAGAAATTTGGTTTGTCGATAAATATCCACAGGATAAAACAGAGAGAGATTTACGATACGCAAAAAGTCTGACGCCTGAAAGTAAACTGGCAATATTGAGACTTAAGCAAATAAGAGAAATGGAAGGAGACGACAAGAATCGAGTTTCCAGTACGGATATTTATAAAGCAGTTTTGGAGAACGGAATTACCGACTATCAGAAATTAACGAAATTGTTGGATGTCGGTAAATAGTTTTGAAATATTATAATTTGATTATGTTTAAAGAAATTGATTGTAAGGTTGAACTATCTCATTTACCTTTTGAAAATTTACGATATCGGGATAGAACTGTCTTGATTCTGGGAAAAGATGGTTCCGGAAAATTTATCTTGGGAGACAAGAAGGGATTTTACCCGGAAGGGATTGTGAGAATGATTGGTGGCGGAATTAACGACGGTGAAGATGTCCTTTCTGCAGCTATCAGAGAAACTGAAGAAGAACTTGGTATTAAGGAACCGGCAGAGAAATTTGTCCCGTTGATTCGGGTAAATGTTGAGGGTGCTTTTAAAGAAGAAAAATTTTCTCATACGGCTTTTGTTTATTACCTCCCGCTTGGAATGAAGGAATTGATTTCGGGAGATGACGTTTCCGATGTGGTCAGGATGGACGAAGCCGAATATCGTCAGCTCGTAGCAAATTATTTTGGATTAGCCAGTGATAATTTCTTTGAACACCCGGGTGGAAAGTTCTCTTGGGGAGATTATGGTAAGGTCTACGGGTTTATCCACCAAGCGGCACTGGATGAAGTGAAAGCCAGAGGGCGATGGCTTGGTCGAAGATAACTTGTCCGGTAATGCCCCAGTTAAGATAATTATTTATCTCTGTTTGGGGAACAAAGAGGCGATCGTTAATGATGTCGTGATCAGGATCGGGTGTTTGAGGTAACACCTCGTCAACTTCGCAGTAATAGCGGAGTTGATAGAAATCATCACCACCACCACGTTTGCCGGGATTAGGATTATGCCCGCCGGGAAATTGCACTCTTTGCCCGCCGAGCAAAATGGGATTCTTGACGGTAACATCGGCTTCTTCAATTAGTTCGCGCCTGAGAGTTTCTTCGGCGGTCTCCCCTACTTCAACGGTCCCTCCGGCCAGGCACCAAGGTCTTAACCCCCTTCTTTGAATGAGCATTTGACCGTCTGCATTAAAGACGACACCATAAACTTGATTAAATGGCTGAAACTGTTCCAGATTCTCTCCTGGGTACCAAGTAAATTTCATGGCCACCCCTTTTTCGATCCATGTATTGCTGACTAATTTTGTTTCGTCCATGTGGTTATTATATTCGCTATAATCTGAAGATATGATCGGATCCCCAGCTGTTGCTGAATTCAATTTAGGTAAAGAGAGAGTAACAGACACTCTGCTCTCTGCTAGAGTTTTGGATTTTAGACTAAAAACTTTTGATGCGAGCAAGGCACAAATTATGGAAATTATTGAAAGAAGTAAATTCAGGGTGCTGGATGTGGGTCCAGGTTTTAGACCACCAGGATTATCAGTTGATCAAAGATCGGGCGATGTGTGGATTGGGGCGGACGTCGCACTTGGATATTTTATTGACCAGAAGGTCGCAAGAGGTGATCGTCGAGTCGAAATGGGTGCAGAAAGAGTACTTGTTCCTGGTGAGGTGGAAGTCATTCCCTCGTTTAAGGCAGATCTAATCATGATGATCGCTCCAAACCCTAGAAATATTGTCGAGGATGATTTACTTGGCCAGTTGGAAAAATTTATCCGTCAAGGAACCATAATATACATACTGCTTGATAACCGAACGAACGAAAGTCGACAGTATGGGGAAGAGGCAAGAAGAATAATCAGACGGTTTCTTAAAGAGAATGGAATTGTTCAAGATGATTTATCAGATCTAGATGGAAGAGTTATTGACACAAGTCGGTCTAAAGATGCAGTAGGGGGAACAGTGTTCAAAGGAAAGAAACTAAAATAGTGTTATTGTAGTTTCTTGATGGTGTCGCGGTAGCGGGCGGCGAGCTCGAAGTTCCAGGAGTTGGCGGCTTGGTTCATCATTTTTTTGAGCTTGACAACGAGAATCTTTTTTTTCTGAGGTGTAAGGGCTTCGGGATTTATATCGTCAATTTCGGTCCAGCCATGTTCGGCCAGCTCTTTGATACGCGGTGCCGGGCTTTGGCTTTCTTGCTTAAAGAGACGATCTCTAATGGGCTTAATAATGCCCTGAGGGGTGATTCCGTGCGCAGAGTTGTAATCCATTTGAATCTTCCTGCGGCGAAGAGTTTCGCTCATAGCGATTTTCATAGAGTCTGAGATGCGATCGGCGTACAAATAGACTTCTCCGTTAACGTGTCTGGCGGCTCGACCCATGGTTTGGATGAGTGCCGTTGAAGTACGCAAGAAACCCTCTTTGTCGGCATCGAGAATGGCTACTAGTGACACTTCCGGTAAATCAAGCCCTTCTCTTAAGAGATTGATACCGACAAGGCAATCGAAGTCTCCCAAGCGAAGTTTGTCCAAAATGTCAGCCCGGTCCATGGTATGGATATCCGAGTGAAGATATTCTACTTTTAGGTTGTATTTTACTTTTAAATGGTCCGCAAGATCTTCGGCCATTCTTTTGGTCATTGTAAGAATTAAAGTCCTTTCACCCTTTTCTTTTCTTTTGATAACCTCTTGAGTGAGGTGATCTATTTGACCTTTAGTAGGAAAAACCCGTATCTCCGGGTCGAGTAAACCGGTAGGTCGAATAAGCTGTTCAGCCACTGTGGGAATTACACTACCACGCGAAAGCGAGAGTTCGTGTTCGGTGGGCGTAGCGGAACAGTAAAGTTTGATAGGAGTTCTGGACTGCCACTCGGTATAAGTTAGCGGGCGGTTGTCTTTGGCGCTGGGGAGACGAAAACCAAAATTGATAAGATTTTCTTTGCGCGCTTGATCACCGTTATACATACCTCTGATTTGAGGTAGAGAAATATGAGACTCGTCAATGACCGTCAGAAAGCCAGGTTTGTTAAATTTCTTGGCGTTGTAATGGAAATATTCAAACAAGGAGTATGGGGCAGATCCAGCTACACGACCATCAAAGTATCGAGAATAATTTTCGATTCCACTGACATAGCCAACCTCTTCGAGCATGGAGAGATCGTAATTGACCTTTTGCTCTATCCGATGGGCTTCGATAATCTTACCGGCATCTTTAAAAGCTTTTACTTGGGTTTCCAAGTCTTTTCTAATTATGGCTATGGCGTCCCCCTGAGTTTTGGGGTTAGTGATAAAGAGTTTAGCCGGATGAATAGTCAGAAAGCCGGTATTTTCCAAGTCTTCGTCGATGATAGGGGTGTAGTTATAGGGATCAAGAATCTCGATATTGGCGAGCGTATTCCCCTCAAAACTCATGGAAATAATAATATCTTTGTAGGAAGGATATAGTTGTACGGTACTACCAACTGCCCGGTACATGCCTCGCGTGAGCTCGGAAGCTGTCCTGGTATATTGAAGGTCCGAAAGACGCATAAGAACAGTATCCCGGGAGATTACTTGTCCACGGGCTAAGGGCAAAAGGTTTTGCTCCTGATCGAGCGGAGAGCCGATATTATAAATACAGGAAACCGAGGCGACCACGATACTGTCCGGGCGAGATAAAAGATTAGCCGTGGTAGTCAGGCGAAATTTGTCGATTTCTGGATTGATGTCGGCTTCCTTCTCGATATATGTGTCGGTTTGGGGAATGTAGGCCTCCGGCTGGTAGTAATCGTAGTAAGAAACAAAATAGGAAACGGCGTTGTGAGGGAAAAAGTCCCGAAACTCTTGGTATAGCTGAGAAGCAAGCGTTTTGTTGTGACACATGACTAGGGTGGGAAGCTGAGTTTTCTGGATGACGTTCGCTATGGTAAACGTCTTGCCACTACCAGTAACCCCTACTAAAGTTTGATGCGGGTTTTGTTGGTCGATAGAAATAGCCAATTTTTCAATGGCATTAGGCTGGTCTCCAGTTGGGCGGTAGGTTGATTCTAGTTGAAAGTCCATTGGGTCTATTTTCGCATAAAAAGCTCTCCCTTTCAGGAGAGCGTGATTGGGAATGGATCGTAGCGGCGGAAGGTGCCGAAGTTGACGATCTTGTCTATACCGATCGGAGTAAATGGTTGACCGGTAACCAGATCATCCACAAAGGCGTGGATGACGAAGATGCCATCAAGGTTGTGCATCATGTTAAGGTGAGCATCCTCAAATGCCTCACGGGTGGGATAGCGCTCTCCACGGACTGTATATACACCGTCCTCACTTTTCATGGCTATGTAGCAGGTTTTCTTGACTTCAACAGTTCGAAGATCGGTGCCACACTCGGCGCAGAACTTGACATCAGGGTTCGAATACGAACAATTGGGGCACTTTTTCATAAGATTATCTCCTATCGGATGCAGCTTGAATTGAAGGTACGTCCTATATAATACCATATTGAGGCTGAGTTGTCAAATCGCAGGCATAGAAATGCCCCAGCCGAAGCTGAGGAACAATAAACTAGCTGTTGATGGTTTGGATTTTATTAGTTGACATTTGGGTATTGTTTGGTAATAATGAATCTATGGCCGTAACACTATACAAAAGACAAAGACAGATTGTTGAATTTATTTCTCAGTTTATTCAAAAGAACGGCTACTCCCCTACTCTTTCGGAAATTGCAAATGCAATTGGCGTCTCCTCTTTAGCTACTATCCACGAACATTTACAGGCCCTGGAAAAGAAAGGGATCATTCGAAAGTTTGATGGAGCTATTCGTGGGATTGAAGTGGTAGATAGGCCGAGTGTGGAATTGGCGTCTTTAGAACTCCCTATTTTGGGCTATATTGCAGCAGGACGACCGATTGAGCCACTAACTGATCCAAATGCCACCATGAGGGTTTCTTCGTCAATGGTTTCTGGTAAGAAAAGGGCCTTTGTGCTTCAAGTGAAAGGGGATTCGATGATTGAGGAAGGAATATTTGACCATGACTTTGTACTGATTGAAGAGTGTGAAATAGGGGCTGTAAAAGATGGCGATATTGTTGTGGCACTATTGGAAAACGGACTCGCCACTCTAAAGAGGTTTTTTCGGGAAAGAACCCGAGTACGTCTTGAGCCTGCAAACTCTTCCATGTCTCCAATTTTTGCCATAAACGTAAAAGTTCAGGGAAAATGTGTGGGTGTGATAAGGAAATACGCCTAAGGAAAACCCCTCAAATTAGAGGGGTTTTGTCGAGTGCCACTTTAGTTTATTTCAACTTTATCAGTCATGGTTGCCATTACAGTCGTTTGGATAATCATATGAGTGGTACCGTTGTCCCAAACAGAAAGATAGTTCTCTTTAAAGACCTTTACTGAATAGCCTGCCTTTACTAGTTCCGCCACTTTGTGCTCCGAAGCGTTTTTTACTATTTCATCATCAAGGCTTGAAAATACAAACTGAATAAAAGGCTTGTTGGGCATCATCAACTCCTTATAAGGTCAGGGTGCAATATCTTAAGGTATTATAATACATCAATGAAACTGACTATCGTAGGCTTGCCCATTGGCAACGTAGAGGATATTTCGGCTCGGGCACTAAAAGCTCTATCTGAGACGAAGTTTATTGTTTGTGAGGACACCAGAATGTTTAGCAATTTGTGGACCAAACTAGTGTCACTAGGGAAAGTCCAGGTGAGTAAACCTAGACTAAAGTTTGTCAATGATTTTAACGAGTACCGAGTACTCCCCTCTTTGTTGCAGGAAATGAATGGGTTGGAGGAAGCGGTGCTGGTAAGTGATGCAGGTATGCCTTTGATTTCCGACCCAGGATACAAACTGGTGCACGAAGGGCTTGCTCTTGGATGGGATGTTAGTGTAGTGCCCGGTCCTACGGCAGAAAGTGCCGCTCTGGCTATCTCTGGTCTACCTACAGATAAGTATTTATTTGTTGGATTTTTACCGAAGAAACCAGGAAAAAGAGCGGAGATGCTGAATAATATAAAAGGCGTGTCGAAAACGATGAACTTGTCGATTGTGATCTACGAATCTACTGTGAGACTTGAAAAAATTATCGGCGAGATGATGGAGATTTTTGGCGAAGACGTTCGAATGTGTCTAGCTGTAGATCTCACAAAAGTATCGGAAAAAATATTTAGGGGTTCGATTGTAGAGATTCTGGAGATGGTGAGAAATACCAAACTTAAAGGTGAGTCGACAATGGTGGTGTCTTTGGTTTAGTTACAAAAAATCCCCCTCAGGGGATTTATGCAGAATAAAAGAGAAGAGGGCTTTCGCCTAACATCTGGCCGATAAGCCTGGTAGTGGAATTTACGTCGTTGATCCAATTGTGTTTTTCATCGGAACCACCAATATGCCATTCCGGATCGGTTTCGTAGGTAATGGTCTCGGTGTACGTCAACAAATAATAGTGAATCGCCAGTACGATAAGTCTATAAAGTTGGTCCCAACTATTTTCAATGGGACGCTCTTCCCTGAGATCATCAAGGGAGCGTTTAAGATAGGACGTGAAAGTAGAGAGATTATTAACCACCCCATGTTTCCTGGCCAATTGGAATAGTTTCTCAAAGGCCGGGAGATTATGTTGCCAAAGCTGTTTATTTTTCAAAGGAACGATACGAAGAATATTTCCGGTCGTAGAAATTCTTATAGTTCGATAGGTGTTTATACCGGTGGCTCTGACCAACAAACGTTTGGCATTTAGAAAACTCATTCTACCTCCGTTAAGGTGCTATGGTTTGACTGGGTGTATTATAAGTCTAGAAGAACAAAAGTCAAGACATAATCATGGCTATTGCCGAATTATGAGGTTTTTGCCGTTCATTTCTGGAGGTTGGGGAAGCTCTAAAAGGTTTAGAATGGTTGGGGCGATGTCCCCTAGCTTGCCGGACTGAAGCTGAAGCTGGTAATCGGAGGGGTGAAAAAGTATAAAAGGCACCGGTAAGTTGGAGTGTTCGGTATCTACCCCACCGGTTTGGAGATTTATCAATTCTTCGGCGTTGCCATGATCGGCAGTAATCAATAAATAGCTACCGGTATCTTTTGAAAGGTTGACAAGCGAATTAAGGGCCTCATCTGCGGCTTTGATAGCTTCTTTGGTTTCCATAATTTTCCCGGTATGGGCAACCATATCAGGGCAAGCAATATTAATGACTGCCAAACTAAAGTCATATTTTATATATTGGTATGAAAATTCAGCAATAAGTTTATCGGTGGACATTCTGGGTTGAAGATCGTAAGTCGCTATCTTAAGTGAGTCAACAAATAACCTGGCTTCACCGGGGAAGGTAGATTCGCTTTGACCGTTAAAATAGTAGGTAACCATAGCAATCTTTTCGGTCTCCGCGGCCCTCAACTGAAGCAAATGATTGTCAGACACTATTTCTCCCAGAGTTTGGGTAACTGTAGTAGTAGAAAACATGACAGGATTAGAAAATGATTTGCGATATTGAGTCATGGTGACAAATCTCATGTTTGGGATACCCGAATTGAGAAATAATTCCGTCAACTGTCTCGGTCGATCGGTTCTGAAATTAAAAAAGACGACATCGTCTCCGGCCTTGATTCTAGATTCCGAAGAGTTATCTCCTAAGGCAATCGGCTTGATAAACTCGTCATAGATACCTTGACTATAACTATTTTGAATGACGTTGAGAGGATCGTTGGCGACTCCCCTGTCCGAGCCGACCAGACAATCAAAAGCCATTTGGGTTCTGTCCCAGCGTTTGTCTCTATCCATGGCGTAATATCTTCCCAGAACTGAGACGATTTCCCCCACCCCAAGCCGTTTGATTTCTTCTTGAATTTTCTTAATTTGAGAAAGCCCCTCATCCGGAGGACTATCGCGACCATCCATGATTAGATGAAGAAAAACATGCTTAACATTTTGATTCTTGGCAAAAAGTAGAAGAGCAAAAAGATGCTCGTTGAAGGAATGGACCCCTGAAGAGCCAATCATGCCCAGTAAATGAAGTCTTGAGCCAAAAGAATTGAGATGTTTAACGGTATCCAAAAGAGCCTTGTTGGTAAAGAAACTGCCGTCGGCAATGGCCATATTGATGAGCGCCAGATCTTGGTAAACCACTCGACCGGCGCCAATATTGAGATGTCCGGTTTCGCTGTTTCCGTCCATACCCTCAGGCAGTCCGACAGCAGGTCCTGCCGCCAGAAGTTGAGTGTGGGGAAAGTTTTCCGTAAGGTAATTGAAGGTTTGGGGGTTTGACTGGCTAATCGCGTTACCCGGCGAATCCGGGGCAATACCCCAGCCGTCGAGAATGCAGAGGATGACACGTTTATTCATAAGTGGAATGAGATGACGAATTTATGGCGTGGTTCATGACTGTGCGTTGAGGCTCTCGAGGTATTCTTGAATAAAAAGTAGCCGGTTGTATTTTGTTACCCTCTCTCCCCTACCCGGAGCGCCAAACTTTACGAAGTCGGCCCCCATACCCACTGCGAAATCTGCGAGAAAATCTTCGTCGGTATCACCGGAACGGTGAGAAACGATGATAGACATTTCGTTTTTTCGGGCTAACTTAATCACCGAGACGGTTTCCGATATCGTACCGATTTGGTTTGGTTTGATGAGAACCGTGTTACACGCGTTCCTCTTGATAGCCTCTTCAAGCCGACTTTTGTTGGTAACCAACAAATCATCTCCGACGACCATGAGCTGTTTTCCCACGCTGGTTGTAAAGTTTTCCCAGTCTCCCCAAGCGTCTTGATCAAAAGGATCCTCGATCGAAAGAAGATTGTATTTTTTGACCAAGTCAATCAGGAAATCTCCAAACTGAGTGCCGGTTAGGGATTCTTTGACGTCGCTAACTTGGTATTTTCCACTACTAAAAAAAGATGAGGCGGCGACGTCTAGTCCTAGATAGACATCCTCATTAAGTTTGTACTTGCTGGATTCTATCGTTTCTACCAAAAGCTCTATCGCGTCCGTATTGGAAAACAAATTTGGAGCATAGCCTCCTTCGTCGCCGACCGAGTGAATGGCCTTCTTTTCGGTAAGAACCCTTTTTAGAAGATGATAAAGTTCGCTTCCCATCTCCAGTGCGTCGGAAAATTTTTTTCGACTGGATGGAATACAATGGTATTCCTGAAAGTCCAAGTTTCCGGCTCCGTGTTTGCCTCCGTTGACCATATTGAAGATGGGTGTAGGTAAATGTAGGGCTGAGGGTGTGGCCAGGCCATATTTTTGTGCGGCATATTCGAAGGTAGGCATTTGGGCACAGGCCGCTCCCAGCTCAAAAGAGGCCTGAGAGACCGAGAGAATCGCGTTGGCACCTAGCTTAGATTTATTGGCCGTGCCATCAAGATTGAGCAAGACTTGGTCAATTTCGTTTTGCTTGAGCGGATCTAATCCAATCAGATATTTACTAAGAATTTGATTGACGCTGGCGCAAGCTTTCAAAACCCCCATGCCACCAAAGCGATTGGGGTCACCATCTCGTAGTTCATAGGCTTCGAGCCGTCCGGTTGAAGCCCCGCTGGGAATTGACGCTACCGCACCATGATTGGAGTCTGACCAGATGGTGGTTTCGATGGTCGGGTTTCCCCGAGAATCCAGGATTTCTCTGGCGTAGACTGATTTGATTTTGGGCATTACAGAATATTGTATATTTTATATTGTAAATTTCAGATTTATTTATGGAGTGAGATTCCTCCACTTCGGTCGGAATGACAACTATTTTAATAGGCGCTTTTCGATTTGGGCAATTACACGACGAGTGTTATCTACGGCATCCGGACTGACTGAGACTGAAGAAATTCCCCAGCCGACCAATTTTTCGACCAAATCGGGATATAAACTGGCGGCTTGACCACAAAGTGAGCTGGTGATGTGGTGTTTGGCGGCCGTTTTGACAACATGTTCCAAAGCCCAGGTTACGGCAGGATTTCTTTCATCAAACTCAGGCGCCACAGTTTCATTATCTCGGTCGGTGCCGAGTATGAGCATGGTGAGGTCGTTACTGCCAATAGAGACTCCGTCGATACCGACCTGAATAAAATCTTCGAGTAAGATGACATTAGAAGGAATCTCCACCATCATCCAAAGCTTAAAGGTATTTGATCTGGTTAACCCGGAAGCCGAAACAATGCGTTTGACCTTAATTAATTCATCTACGGTACGAACAAAAGGAATCATAAGATGAAGATTCTTGTGACCCATTTTGTTTCTAACGGTTTTGATGGCTTCGAGCTCCAAATTGAAAACCGACTCATCGCTAATATAACGGTAGGCTCCTCGAAAGCCAAGCATGGGGTTTGGTTCAATGGGTTCATACGCTTGGCCACCGACCAAATTGCGGTATTCGTTGGTTTTAAAATCGGAGGCGCGGTAAACAATAGGTCTGTCTCCAAAACTATACGTGAATTTGGCTAAACTTTCGGCTAGTTTTTCGATAAAGATTTTTTCTTTTCCGTCGTGAATCATCTTTTTGGGATGGACTCCGATTTGGGCCATCATAAACTCGGCTCTGAGCAGGCCGACGCCGTCTGCATTACCTTGCGCGACCACCGGAGCCAAGTCCGGCTCTCCCAGATTGACATAGACTCGAGTGGCGGTCTTGGGAAACTCCGCCTCTTTGAAATCTTTTTGTTCGACAGCCTTCCCCTTTTCGGGGACGCCGTTATAAATAGTCCCCGTAGATCCGTTGACGGTGATTATCTGATCGTCCTTGAGCGTTTTGGTGGCTATTTTGGTTCCAACCACAGCGGGAACGCCAAGTTCGCGAGAAACAATAGCGGCATGTGAAGTTTGACCACCCTTGTCGGTAACTATGGCCGCAGCTCTTTTCATGGCCGGAACGAAATCGGGTGAGGTCATTTCCGTCACCAAGACGTCACCTTCCTTGACCTTGTTGATCTCACTCGCTGACTTAATTTTGACAACTTTACCGAAACCTATTCCAAAAGAAGCCGGTTCGCCTTGTAGTACTTGGGTAAGTTTCAGGATTTGGTCTTCGGAGATATGTTTGGCCCCTTTTCCCATATCCAGTGTAGTGATAGGCCGGGTTTGAACTAAATATATCTTGCCACCTTCTACTGCAAACTCGCTATCTTGAGGAAAGAAATAGTGTTGGTGGACTTTGGCAGAGAGTTTGGCAACCTCGATTACCTGTTCGTCGGTTAGTTTCCTCAAATTTATTTTTTCTTTGGGAACATTTACTTTTTTAACACCGCTGGGATATTGCATTATTTCCATAATGGTTTGAGGAACAAACTGGCGAGAGTGAATGGTCATAGAATCCTTGTTCACTATATAGTGATCGGGATTAACGACCCCTTGAACCATGTAATCACCTAACCCCCAAACCGCCTCAACGACAACCTGATTTTTGTTACGGCTTACGGGATTGACCGAAAAGACGACTCCGGAAACCTCCGATTGAATCATGAGCTGTACCGGTACGGCCAACTGGACTTTGAAATGATCGTAACCCTTTGTTGCTCGATAGAAGATAGCTCTGGCACCCCAGAGGGAAGCCCACGCTTTGCGAACTGCCTGTAAAACATTGGACTCCCCTTTGATATCCAAGTAGGATTCTTGTTGACCGGCGAAAGAGGCATCCGGTAAATCTTCGGCGGTGGCGGACGAACGAACAGCAACTAAGG
This sequence comes from uncultured Pseudomonadales bacterium, assembly GCA_964357975.1. GTDB lineage: Bacteria > Patescibacteriota > Microgenomatia > UBA1400 > MFAQ01 > UBA10133. The sequence goes on along the minus strand of CAYHNG010000004.1, from coordinate 47,160 downwards.
GTTGCTTCTCTCCCGGTTTAAGAGACTGATAGCGACTGAAGATTTCTGATGTTAGCTCCGAAGGTATATCGGCGGTATTAATTAAACGCTGGATCTTGATGGAAGCTTTTTCAAGTTCTTTTTGATTCGTGACTTCAGTTTGCCTAATGATTTCCCTGATGACCGGCTGGAGAGCATTGTGGTCAATAACGTATTGATAGGCATGGGCAGTAACGACAAATCCGTTTGGAACAGGAATGCCATAGTTATACATTTCGCCCAGATTAGCCCCCTTCCCTCCGACCAGGGGAATATCCTCTTTTCTGATTTTACTAAACGGAAGTACCAGGGCAGGCATTTGGGGCATTTTGGATTTTAAATTTTATATTGTATATTTCAGTTTGAAGATGATAACTGGCTTTTTAGGTAGTCTACCCACGGATTACTGGCCGGATTGACTTTGTTAACTATACCTAAATAATAACCAAACATCATCAAAAAGACCAGTGACTCAAAGATTTGAAGCACCGGATCGGCGGTTTCCGGCTTAATAACAGTGACCCGATATTTCTGCTTGAGTAAAACATCGCGGGTAATCCTAATTCTTTTTTGGATGACTTCCGGAAAAACACCTGAATTAAGAATCAGAAAAGAGAGATCGTCTTTGAGAGAGGTGGGGTATAAGAGTCCCTCCAGAAAATGATGGTTGAGATCAGGGAAACTATGGTGAACAGCAAACGTCTTAGCAGTCTCGTTGAGATAGTTGCCAAATACCTTACCTAACCCGGAAAGGTGATTGGCCGAGAGAAAAATGATTCCTTGTCCTTTGTGCTTCTGAGCGAGTGATTTGGCCGGATTTTCCTGAGTGTCTTTGTGAATATTGACCATATCAATGATGCGGTCGACTGTTTGGATAATATCTTTTTTGTTGAAGTATTTTTTGGCTGGAGGATTTAAGCGAAGCAGAAGGCCAATTACAGCACCCAACGACAAACAAATACCAGCTCTGGGAGATCGGGAGGGATTAAATTTTTCGTCAAGCTCAATAAGTGGTAACTGTTGAGTTTGAGAAACTTCTTTGAGCTTACCACCTGTTGTAAGACAAACCGACGGGCAGCTTCTCATGGAAGCGTCCTGTGCACAGGAGATAATTTCTTCCGTGTTCCCTGAATAACTGGAGAGAATGACAAGTGTCTTTTTACCGGCATACGAAGGTAAACGATAGTTCGCGACAATTTCAAAGGGAATTGATAGCAGAAAGGGTGCCAGAGAGTGAACTACTTCAGCCGAAAGATTGCTACCACCCATACCGGTAAAAACGATGTTTTGGATATTATCCGGATCGAAATCGAGATTGGCGAATTCGGCATGATGCCAACCGGACTCGATTTGTCTACCGAATTTGGATAGAGAATCATAAATATTATCCGGGTCCTGCTGCCGATAGCTCTTGTGGTTGTCTAGATAGTTCATCTTAGATATTAAATGCGTAAGTGTTGATACCGATATCCCAGTTGATGGTCGGATACCGGTGAAGAATTTCTTTTAGTTTGTCTCTGACTTCATTGTAGACTTTCTCATTACTTCCTTCAAATCTGATAGTAATGTATGGCCCGTTTTGCGAGGCACGAACAACAACCATAAAATCACCGGAGTCCAACCGGATACCGTCCAACTCATTTGTTTTGGCATCCGGCCAAGTGGTGACAAGATCATGTCTCAGCTTGTTTTCAATTAAATCAAACTTGATTTCATCTCTCACTCCAAGCTTAATTTCCGGGCTGCCCAGACGAGTTTCGAAAGAGGAAGTGACTTCCGAGAGAGTCTCTTCGTGTTTTTCCAAGAAAGACAGTAACCTTAAACAAGCAAAGGCCGCATCATCGTGCCCGAAATAATTATCCATGAAAAATACATGACCCGAAAGTTCTCCCCCCAACATGGCACCCGTTTCCAAGATCTTGGATTTGATAAAGGAGTGACCGGTTCTCCACATTAAAGGAATGCCTCCCATCTTTTTGATGGTCTCAGGAACTACCTGAGAGCAAAGATTGTTATAGATGATGGTGGCACCGGGTAAATTTTCCAAAATATCGATGGCAAAGACGGCGACTATGATATCCATCCAGTGCAAACGACCGTTTTCGTCTACAACTCCCAAGCGATCTCCGTCGGCGTCGAAGGCAAAACCAAGATCCGCGCGCTCTTTGACAACTTTCTTACCTAGTGCAGTAAGAACTCTAATGTCTGTAGGATCGGTTCCATGAGGGAAATGGTCATCAAGCCGTTCGTTTTGGGTGATAACCCGACAGCCGGCCTGGCGAAAAATGCTTGGATAAAATCGCCCCGAAGAAGTATTTAAGGTATTAATAACAATTCTCCATTTCCTTTTTAATTTGAAATAATGAAGAAGATGCTTCCGATATGCCGGAAAGATATTTTGAGTCCGATTTTGGCCGTAGCCAATGGAATAACGGTCACTTTCAATAATTTTTCTTAAGTCTTGGATTTCGACCCCCGACATGGTTTTGGAATAACCAATGCCTAATTTCAAGCCATTAAACTCTTTGGGGTTGTGTGAAGCAGTGATCATGGCACAGGCTTTGGTTAAAAAATGGTACGAAGAAAAATAGACAATTTGACTCAAGGAAAGACCAATGTCGATAGTGTCAATACCGCCATCGTTAAGCCCTCTGATAAATGATTTGGACAGTGCTTGGCTACTTTTTCGATTATCCCGACCAACGGGACAAAGCTGAATCCGTCTCTCAACTAAAAAGGTAGCAAAGCCTCGCCCGATCAAATAAACAGCCTCTTCCGATAAATCTTCGCCAGCGATTCCTCGAATATCGTATCCACGAAAAATGTACGGATTTAACTGCATTAATTTAGTATAGCAACACACGCTTGATTCCCATACTACCTGATATATACTCAAATAACTATTAATGATGAACTATGAAAATTAACCCCTTAATTTTTAGAAATTACGATATCCGTGGTGTGGTGGACGTTGATCTAGACGCAAAGAAGGTTGAAGCTCTAGGGAAGGCCTATGGAACTTTTCTTAGGAGACGCAAGATTGGACAGATGGTTTGTGGAAGAGACTGCCGCCTTTCCGGACCGGAGTTTCAAAAAGCTTTTATGAAAGGTGTCATCAGTACCGGAGTAAACATCATTGACTTGGGGATGATCATGACTCAAATGATGTATTTTGGCCAGTACAGATTCCAAACGAACGGTGGAGCCATACTAACCGCCTCCCATAACCCAAAAAATTTTAACGGCTTTAAATTGGGAGTTGGATACTCTCAAACAACCGGCCCGGAAGAAGTTCAGGAGCTAAGAAATTATGTTGAGAATAATGACTTCAAAGTATCCAAGACAAAAGGAATAATTTCAAAAGCGAATGTCAAAGAGGACTATATTCTTGACTTGTTGAAGAGAGTAAACGTGAAGAAGTCTTATAAGGTAGTGGTTGACTCACATTGTGGCACTACAGGTATTTATCTCCCGGAAATATTACGAAGAGCAGGATGTGAAGTAGTGGAATTGAACGCAAAAGTTGATGGATCCTTCCCGGCCGGTACGCCGGATCCAACGGATAGTAAGCTGATGGAATCTTTGGCTCAGGTAGTCAGAACAAATAAAGCGGATTTGGGCTTGGCTTTTGATGGAGACGGTGATCGAATTGGCTTGGTAGACGAAAAAGGGCGCGTGTTATGGAACGATGTAGCTGTAGCTATTTTTGCCGAAGAAATATTGGAAAGATTTCCCGGATCAAAAATTATCTACAATACTTTATGTTCGCAAGTGGTACGCGAAGTAGTCAAGATGCATGGAGGTACTCCGATTATCTGGAAAACAGGCCATGCTTTTATCAAAAGCAAAATTGCGGAAGAGAGGGCAGCCTTCGGAGGTGAGTTATCCGGTCACTTTTTCTTTGCCGATAACGCTTACGGTCATGATGATGGAGCTTATGCGGCGCTCAGAATCTTGGAGTACTTGTCGGAGAAAAACGTATCTCTTTCTCAGTTGTACGAAAGTTTTCCAACCTATATTTCATCTCCGGAAATAAAAATTGGCTGCCCTGATGAAAAGAAGATTGCGGTAGTCAAAGATCTAGCCAAAAGATTTATGGCCGACTTTCCTGGAGCCCAGATTACCGATGATTCCGTAATACCGGGTGACGACGGGGTACGAGCGGATTTTGACGACGGTATGATGGTTTTTCGTTATTCACAAAACGGTCCTTACATCACCATCAAATTTGAGGCAAAAAGCCAAAAGATATTTAACGAAAGAAAGGCATACGTGAACAAGATGCTCCACCAGTACCCGGATATGATTTGGAAAGACCAACTTTGTGTGAATCTTGATTTTCTGAATTGAAACGTTTACATACGGAAAAGAAGTGGTAGACTACGAATATGATTTTGGGTACCGACGAATTTCAGGTAAGAATTATAATGCGTGTTTTGGTGGCGTTTGTGGCAGGTGTAATTATTGGATTTGATAGAGAAAGAAGTGGAAAGGCTGCGGGCATCAGAACGCAGATGCTGGTTTGTGTTGGGTCGGCACTTATGGCCGGTATTTCCGTTTTTTTGGGTAAATGGTACGGAGTTCCTGACGCCGATCCGGCACGTCTCATGGCACAGGTAATCACGGGTGTCGGTTTTCTGGGAGCCGGGGTGATTCTAAAAAACGGTAATAAGGTGTTGGGAGTAACGACGGCGGCAACTATCTGGACAACGGCGGCTATCGGAATTAGTATCGGTGCGGGACTATACTTACCGGCGATAGTTGCTGTTTGCCTGGTTTTGCTGTTAAACCCAATTGCGGTGTTTCAATATAAATACGGTCTTAAAGGTGACTACTATTTACTGAAAGTAAAGCCAAAAGACGAAAGGAAACTGGAAGTGATTCTGAGTAGATTAGGAGCCGACGTACGTTCCAGATCCGTTAAAAACGGACAAGTAGTGGCGACGATTATTTCTTCTCACCAAAGGAACGACCAACTTCGATCAATGCTTAAAAAGAAAAAGGTTGGATACGATCTGGAACTTTCCGAAGATTGATTTTCGAAAAAAAAGGGACCCCAAATTAATGGGGTCCGAGTTTCACTCGATAATGATACAGGCTTTCACTTCGTGTTGCGGATCGGCACTGCGAGAGTGCACTTTGGTAATCCCAAACTCCTCCGCCAGTTCTCTTCTAAGCTGATGAACAATGCGGGCCGTCCAATCAGCAGAAAAGTAGGTGTGGAATTGTTCAAGCGGGACTTCTACCAGACCACCGCCTTTTTCTTTCATGGCCGACACAACGGTCTCTTTGACGGTTGCGTATAAAGTATCGTAACTGTTTAGTGCCATATAGCCTCCAAGTCTGTAAGTTGCCGAAAAGAAGTATTATATAGGTCTTGTGCCTAGTTGTCAAGAAAAACACCCTCGAAACAGGCTAGGAGTTAGCCGGAAAACGGAAACGGGAAGGGATGTTTTTGGATGTGTCGTAGATACTCGGCTATCTTGTTTGTCTCACCGGTGTACTTTCCCGGTGTGTTGGAAAGTTTGGCTGTCTTTAACCAAGTTTCTCCTTCATTTAAACTTACAGCTACCAGCTTAATGACAGTTCTGAGTGGTCGGTAAGCAGGAGTCTTTTTGAAGAAGTCTTTATTGTTAGTGAAGTGCCCGCCAATGCCAAAAGCATCTTTGTATCCCAGATTCCGAATGTGCTTACTTAGTCTGATTGCCTCGTGTTCGTCGAGAGAATCTGTGGGCATTAAGGTGACCGCAGTGGGATCAACACCAACTGAAGGATGAGTCAAAAAACAATTGGCCAGGTTTAACTGTCTAATCATATTACCGCTATCAAAGCGAAAACTTTTGAACAGGTGAGCTAGTTCCGGTGTAAGGGTTGCCCAGAAAAACTCGTCGGTAAAGGTATCCATAAGAGCAGTAGCGACGTTGTCTCCATATACAGCTCTCCATGCAGCGTTGGCCGTCTGATTGGCCCATTCTATGCCAAAGACAGCCGCGTGAAACATGGGCCACTGATGTGCGACAGTACCCTTGGGGGCCAAGCCGGAGAAGTAGGAATGGTAGGGCACACTGGCACCCACATATATTCCACCGTTCTTGAAAGATCCACCTCTTTTATAGAGAATAGAAGTTGCCTCGTCGTGCATCCAATTGTATGCTCTACGTCGCATAGCAAATTCCGCCACCTGTAATCTGGCCTCTTTCATCCGATCGATACTTTGATAGAGCACTTCGTGCCAGTTGTCGTCCGGAAGCCAGTTGTTTTCCTCGTTGAAAGTTTGAGAGTTAATGGCGAGAAGTGGAGTTTCAAAGAATATGCCCTTTTCGATGGGACCAATAACAGTACCGTGTAAGTGGCCTTCATTGTCTTGCCGAAATTTCACTAACTCAGGATTGTACTTAAACGTTTCTCTCCAGTCAAAATAACACTTGGGAACGAAAGACCAAGCATTTCGGAAAAATTTCATTTTATCCGGATCGGAGCCGACAAGCTTTAAATCTTGGACTTTTTCGGTAAGCAAACCGGCATAGCCGGGTGGATAAATGGTATCGTCACGGTCGTTAAACTCGTAATGACCCCATGCTTTGGGATATAAAGTACGGAATCCGTTACACATGGAATCGTCATAAACGTCATTCTCAAGGATGTCGCGGATGATCTCATTTCCGGAGCTTCTGTGCGTCATTATGCCTCCTAACATATATAGGATTATGCTTATTTTAGGGTACTTACAATTTCTACAGGGTATTATAACACATAGTGTGTCTGGTACACTAATGGGTCGATTTTAGGTTCGATTTGGTCTTAATAGCTTAACTATCTCCACCCAAATAATGGTGGCTATGGAAGCCAATAACGGATAGATCCAGTAATTTAAACTTAGTGGTATCGTTCCTAGTAATTTGTTGGCCAGAGGGTGGTAAATGCCAAAAGTTAACAGGGCAAAGCCATAAAACACGGCCCCCAGCAGAAATTTATTGTCGAATAAATTCATTTGAAAGATCGGTTTTTTTAGGTCTTTATAGGAAAAGATGTAGGTTAAGTCGATTGAGCCGATGACCGCAAACGCAACGGTTTGAGCCAGCCGGGGATTACTACCATTGTAAATGTGGTGAAACGCAAATAAAGCCGTGAGTCCAGCTGTCAGACTTATGGCAACGATTAACAAAATCATGGGTGGCTCGAGAATGCTTTCCTGAATTAATTTACGCGGTTTTTCATCCATAATACCGGTCTCTTTGGGTTCAAATCCGAGGACGATGTCCGGTGGACCATCGCAAATAAGATGAACCCAAAGAATCTGGACAATTGTGAGAGGTATGGGAATATTGAGCATCAGAGCACCCATGATCAAAACAATTTCGGCAAACGAATTGGAGAGAACATAAGAAACAACTTTCTTGATATTGGCAAAGATAATTCTACCCTCTTCGATGGCCGAGACAATGGTTTGGAAATTGCTGTTGAGTAAAATAATATCGGCGGCGGACTTGGCAACATCGGTAGCAGAGCCAACGGCAATCCCAATGTTTGCTTTCTTGAGCGCCGGACCGTCGTTGACGCCGTCTCCGGTCATGGCCACGACTTCTCCGTTTGCCTGAAGCGCCTCAATAATTTTTAGTTTTTGGATTGGGGCGACTCTGGCGAATAGAGAAAGACTTTTTATTCTGGTTTGCAAATCTGCCGCAGGGATCTTATCCAACTCCGGACCTTCGATAGCGCCACCTTCGGGAATGTCGAGCCCTACTTCTTTGGCCACTTTAAGAGCTGTGTGTAAATAATCCCCCGTAACGATAATAGTACGAATGCCGGCTGATTTGGCTTTGGTAATAGATTCGGAGACAGTTTTTCTGACAGGATCATTAATCCCGATCAAGCCTGACCATAGATAACCGGATTGGCTCGTTATGCTGGCGTTCGATTTCTCACACAAACCAACTACACGAAGTCCGGATCGAGCCCAGCTTTCAAACTGATAAAGTATCCGCTTCTTTTCTGTTTTGGTTCCGGAACAGAAGTTAAGGATCACCTCCGGGGCTCCAATCATATAGCCGGTGACTTTTGAACCTGACCGAACAATGGTTTTGGCAAACTTTTTGTCACTCTCAAAGGCTTCTTCGTGTAAAATTTTTACATTATCGAGGATTACTTGAGGATCTTTCCCCAATTCTTTCTTGAGAAAGCTCCAGATGGCGATTTCCAAGCTGGATCTCTGCGTGTTTAAAAAAATTAAGCCTCTGATGGCTTCTCGGTGATTTTTAAAACTCGTTTTTACTACCTGCATAACTCCTTCAGTCAGAGTCCCGGTCTTATCTGTACAAATTACCGAAGTGGCTCCGAGTGTCTCGATGGAAAGAAGTCTCTTTACCAAACCTTCTTTTTTAAGTATTCTTCTGACACCGAGCGATAGAATAACGGTTACGGCGATGGGAAGTCCTTCGGGAATGGCGGCGACCGACAAGACAATGGAGTATCGAAACATTTCCCAAAGACCATGACGGAGAAGTAGACCGACTAAAAAAATCACTACCGAGATGGCGGCAATGATGATTACCAAAGTTCGAGAAAATTTTTCGAGTTTGATTTGCAAAGGAGTCTGGGGCTCTTTAATCTGGGTGATACTTTTGCCTATTTTCCCGATCTCTGTTTGGGTACCTGTTTTCCCGACAAGCATGGTACCTCGTCCGGCAACCACGGTAGTGCCCATAAACAGGCCACCCGTTTTTTTTCCTTGAGTTTTTACCACAGACTCGGATTCTCCGGTCAGAATTGATTCGTTAATAAGCATGTCTACCCCCTCAAGCAAGACGCCGTCTGCCGGGACGCTGTCGCCGGAGCCCAAAATGACGATATCACCAGGGACAAGACCGGATACTTCGACAGAGCGACGGATACCGGAACGAATGACGATAGTGAATGGTTTAATGATTTTTTTTAGCGCCCCGAGAGTTTTTTGGGCACTATACTCTTGAGAAAAACCCATGACAACGTTGAGAAAAACTATCGCAGAAATAAGGAGCACATCCAAAAATTCCCTAAAGATAAGAGAGATGGCGATGACACCAAAGAGGATATATATTAGCGGACTTTTTAACTGTGAAAAAAGAATAGACAGAGCATGTAGCTGTTTTTCTTCGGGGAGGGTGTTGGGCCCATACCTCTTCTGCAAGGCTATCACCTCCGAAGTATCTAAACCGGTATATTTCATAGTTATGTTTCTTACATAACTATAACAAAATTATAGATTGCCACGTCGCTTTCACTCCTCGCAATGACGAGGTGTATTAGATGTTTTCTACAAAGGTAAGCGCCATACCCTGTTTCCCGGCTCTACCGGTTCGTCCAATTCGATGAGTATAGTCTTCAAAGGTGGCGGGCTCATCGTAGTTGATGACGTGTGAAATATCTTTGACATCTATGCCTCTCGCTGCTACATCGGTTGCGATCAGAATACTGATTTGGTTTGCCTTAAATTTTCTGAGCACGTTTTCGCGTTGATTCTGGCGTTTGTCCCCATGAATCGCATCGGCGGGAAAGCCGGCATTTTGTAAAGCGATGGAGATTTTTTCAACACCATGTTTGGTACGGCCAAAGATAAGAACCTTTTTGAACTCTTCTTTTCTCAGCAAGTCGCTTAAGACTTCCATCTTGTTTCCGTGAGTGCGAATAATATTTTGTTCGACATTGTGAGAAGTTTCCCCGTTCTTGACGGAAATCTTTAAAGGACTCGTCAGAAACCTTCGGGCAATGTCCTCAACTTTAGGATCGAGGGTGGCTGAGAACAATAAAGTTTGTCTCTCTTTGGGCAAGAAGGACATCAGTTCGGTAATCTCTTTGACAAAACCCATGTCTAACATTCGGTCAACTTCGTCCAAGACAACTGTTTTGGTATTTTGAAGATTTAGGGCACGTCGATTGTAAAGGTCTCTGAGTCTGCCCGGTGTACCGATATAGATATGTGGGCGTCGACGGAGATCCTCTAGCTGACGTCGGATGTCCGAACCTCCAATCAAAACACAGGAGTAGATGGGTAGATTGGCAGCTAAGCCACGAATTTCGTCTCTGATTTGGACGGCCAGTTCCCGTGTCGGAGCGACGATTAAACATGTTTCGTTGGGGTTGGTCAAGAGTTTTTGAATGACAGGTAAGGCAAAGGTGGCGGTCTTACCGGTGCCGGTATCAGCTAAACCAATGATATCTTTGCCGGAGAGAGCGTGTTCCAAAGCCTGATCTTGAATCTGGGTTGGCGTAACCATACCTCTACCGGCAAGATTGAGATGAACTTGAGGATGCAGGTCGAAGTCCGCAAAGGCGTGGCTGATAATAGCCTCAGACTCGGTTACCGGTGTGGCGGCACAGACAAAGAATCTCGGGTCAAGAGATTTGGGCATAAAACGATTGGGTCTTCGGAAATTACTTCCCGAAGGTCGAAAGCCACGACTAGCGGGCCTACGGCCATAAGAAGGACGTGAATTAAACATGTTTGGTGGGGATTTCCCCGATTGTCCTCTGGAAAATTAAGCTAGACAATCGAGATCGAGTCTACCTCAGAGCTAACAGCTCTACCTAAGAACAATTATGGGTTATTGTACCACATAAAAGAAAACCCCGCCAGTTGGCGGGGCATTGCGGTTTATTCAGGCTCGGAGTCAGGTTCTTCCGAATCCTTGAGGGCTTGAATATCCTTCCAAATAGCTTTTGCCTCTTCGGAAACAAGATATTCTTCGAAAGAGGTGCCGGTTAAAGGTAGGTCCGAAATCGTCATACAGTTGAGAGAAATACCCCCAGCAGTGAGAGCTGAAAACAGATCTACTTTCCAGATAATGTCAGTAGTTTCATTCTGAACTGGAGGGTAGCCCTCTCCTTTTAAGATAATCACCTGGTCACCTGGCTTTAGCTGGCTAATTAGTATACCTAGGAAATTTGGGTACATTCCGCCACAACACATGTTGAGCCTCCTTAATTCAAGTACTTACGGCTAGATTGTACTAGACTTTGAGGAAAAACTGAAGAATGAGCTGGTCGATGGGTAAAGAAGACGAGCCGGTTTTGATTTTTTTATCAATAGCGTAAAGCAACTCGTGCAAATCCAGGAGATGTGAAAGGTCGAATAGTGCGGACTGCGCAGTGACCAATTTTTTGGGGTAAGGGCTGAGCTTAAGATATGAAGGACCGGATTTGGCTTGGATAAGAAGACGGATTTGTCTAACTAACATGATAAAAATGTACTCCGGTTCATGGTTGAGGACCAGCAGACGGTTCCAACCCGCAAGGAGGCTTTTGGTGTTACCGGGACGAAGAAGGTCCAAAAATTTAAAAATTACGGGATTGATATTGTATGGTTCAATTTTGGCTCCGGAAAAGGGTTTGAGCGCCGTCTCGGAGATCTTCTTTGTTTCAAAAAGGACGATGTTTGTTCCTGAAGACCGGGAAAGAGTATTAAGGAGAATATCTTTTGATTTGGCCTTACTACCGGACAAGAGATTCTTAATAATTAAACATTTTTCGGTACCAAAAAGGTTCGAGGGTTGCATCTCTTGCCGGAGGCCGGTTGGATCCAGGTCACTGCCGTCTTTGATAATGACCTCAAAACTATCACTCTTGAAGCTATCAATAACTTCGGTCAGTCTTTTGTATGAAGATGCCGTATCCTCTCCGTGAATAATTTGCATTTAATCTATGATGCCAAATAATGACTTAAGGTTATTGTAGAACGATTTAAGGTTTAAATAGGGGTCTGTTTGAGAGGTTACCGGGTCAAATTGAGTAATGACGACAGATTCTTCTTTCAATTCGGGAGGTGTTTCGGCAGCCGGAATAATGGGCAGTCCGTTTTGTGCAAGAACCGAAATAGTGTTAGCAAACTCTTTTTTTTCCTGTTTTTGATTGAGAAAAGAAAACTGTTTGAAAGGACCATCTTGGGCGTTGAGCAGAAACGGAGTGACGGCAACGATGCGTGGATCGGACCAGACTTTGGAAAAAGCGTATTGATAGTAATAGGAAACTTGAATATCCGAAAGGTTTTTGTTCGACCAGCCCGCTTCGGTAATAAATACGGGTAACTTCTTGATGGTATATCTTTTCAGAAACTGAAGGTCATAGCGGAAAGAATCGATTTTATTACTACCGGAGAGATTTGGTCGAGCCGAAAAATCCGGATTCGGGTAAGCATGGGAAGTCCAGCCATCGATTTTATTAAAAATATCAGGCTGTTGTTGATGCATGCGACTAAGAAAGGTGCTCCAATGTAAAGCTCCACCTCGAGAAATGGCGGCGTTGTCCAGGCCGGCCGGTAATATGAAAAAATCGGGAGATCTTGCCTTAAAAATATCAACCGCATTGTTCAGGATATCTGCATACCTTTCCGGATTAGCCATGCCTCCGTATTCATCTGGTCTATTAACCTCGTTAAATATTATTATGTAGCGGTTTTGAATTGGCCATTTTAAGTCGCTCAGAAAGTTGGCAAAATCAACTAAATCATAATTGTTTGGTTCTTGCCAATTTGATCCATCGGGTACGGTCGCGACACGAATTAGGGGAATAATTCGTTCGATTGAGCACTGATTTAGAAAATCCTGCCATTTTTTACGATTTCTGTCCGAAGCTTGAATTGGGATGGTGACATAACCCCAAGAGCCTTTATCCGCGTTATTGATCATTTGAGCGGCTGTGTGAAGCTCTGACGGAAAGAGAATATGAATACCCATTTTGTTGTTGGAAACAGAAAAGGGGTCGTAAATTGCCGAGACAGAGGTCACGGATGATAGATAGATAAAGGTACCGATAATAAACAAAAGAGTGCGCACACCAAGATTATATCAATCTCAATTATTTACGTCTTTGATTTTAGTCCAAGATGATCGTAGGCTTTGGGAGTAGCGACTCTCCCCTTGGCGGTCTTGGAAATAAAACCCGATTGAAGCAAATAAGGTTCGTAAAGATCGGTGATGGTATCGACAGACTCGGAAATAAGGGCGGCGAGAGTTTCCAGGCCGACCGGCCCTCCGGCATGCTGCTCGATAATAGCCCGAAGCAGCCTTCTATCCGTTTCGTCTAAACCCTCTTGATCCACTTGATAGAAATCCAGCGATGTTTTGATATTGTCCGGTGAGGTGATAGAGTTGTTTTCGACTAGGGTGTAATCACGAACACGACGAAGCAACTTGAGAGCAATACGTGCGGTTCCTCGAGAACGTTTAGCTATTTCCAAAGTAGACTGATCATCCAACCGGAGATTAATTTTTTCGGCGGCGTTTTGAATGATACCCTGAAGTTCTTCGGGAACATAGAATCTCAGACGGTGAACGATACCGAAACGGTCACGAAGGGGTGAACTGATTTTCCCGGCTTGGGTAGTGGCTCCCACTAAGGTAAAAGGATTCAGGTCCAGTCTGAGATTTTTTGCGGCCGGACCTTTTCCCAAGATTATGTCTACCGCGTAATCTTCCATGGCCGGATAAAGCGCCTCTTCGACAGTTTTGTTTAAGCGATGTATCTCGTCAATAAACAGAACGTCTCCGGGCTCTAGGGCAGTCAGGATTGAGGCAAGGTCCCCGGCGCGGGTAAGGGCCGGTCCGGAAGTTATTTTGAGATTGACACCCATTTCATTGGCAATAATGTGGGCGAGAGTTGTTTTACCAAGACCAGGAGGACCGTAAAGAAGTGTGTGCTCCATTGGCTCGTTTCTGGACTTGGCGGCGGAGATGGCAATCTTCAGGGATTTGACTACTTGAGGTTGTCCGGAGAAATCAAGCCAAGTGGATGGTCTAGTTGACTCGAATTGATTTATCATTTTCTAAGTAATTTGAGGGCCGATTTAATTTGTGCGGGTAACGGTTGCGAACTGTCAATCTCCACGATAATGGGTAGAATTTCTTGTTTTTGAAACCCAAGTGAAGCCAAAGAATCAATCAATTCCGATGATCCTTCCAGATTTTTCATATTTATTTCTCCCTTACCAACTTTTGATTTTAAATCCAAGATTATTTTTTGAGCGGTCTTCTTTCCGACACCGGAAATTGAGTTGAAAAAACTAAGATTACTGGTTTTGATGGCCTTGATAATATTGGGAGCATCGGTAGCGGTAAAGATGGCAAGTCCAATCTTGGGACCAACGCCGGAAACGCTAATAAGAAGTTCGAACAGATCTAGGTCGGTAGCGGTGGAAAAGCCAAATAAAGATAGATTGTCTTCACGTAAATGGGTGTGAATAAAAAGCTTGGCAAAATCTTTTTCTAAAAAGACTAAGCTTTGGGGTATAAATACCGTAAAGCCGATACCGTTGGCAAAAAGAATTATTCTGCCCTTGCTCGCATATTTGATTTCGCCTTCCAGATAGCCAATCATAGACCCATTCTAGCAGACCCTTACCGAACCCGAAAGGCGTGAGTAAGAGCAATGGCCACCGCATCGGCAGCATCATCCGGTTTTATTTTCTCTTTTAGATGCAATATCTTTCCCACCATGAACTCCACTTGGCTTTTTTCTGCTTTGCCATAGCCAGTAAGGGCTGATTTAATTTGAAGTGGGGTGTACTGGAAAATTGGTAGAAGAGCTTGTTGCCCCGCTAATAGAATAACTCCTCTGGCGGCGGCCACGTCGATCGCAGTTTTGGCATTTTTTTCAAAAAAGAGCGATTCTACGGCAAAAGCGTCCGGATGATGCTGATTGATGAGGTTTTCGATAAACTCATAAACTCGAGCCAATCGATCCGGGAGTTCCGAGTTGGTTTTGGTCTCGAAACAGCCACAGTCTACAAAAGTGTCAACCCCTTTATTGTGATTGACTATCCCCCACCCTACCCTGCCCGTTCCGGGATCGATACCTAAAATCTTCATAATTTGATTGTACAGCCACAGAAAGCCCAATAAGTACCAGTTACCTTTTCAGGTTTATTTTGTACCCTGTAAATGATAAAATATGAGCGTGGTTCTTGGGTCAGCCTGCCCGCAATCGCTGTAGCGATAACTACTGCAGGCGGGTAGCTCAAAAGGCACCTTATCTAGATCCCAAAATTACCTTAAAATAATCTTGTAAGTTATCATGGGTCAGTAGCTCAGTCGGTTAGAGCACCTGCCTTTTAAGCAGGGTGTCGCGGGTTCGAGTCCCGCCTGACCCACTTTGTTAACATTTGGCCCCGTCGTCTAGTGGTTAGGACGTCAGGTTTTCATCCTGAATATCGCGGGTTCGAGTCCCGCCGGGGTCACCTTAAATAAATTTCGCCCAGATTTCTGGGATCTTAAAAGGTAGAGATTTGGCTTCCTTTTCTCAGAAAGTCACTTCAAAAGACTAGTCATCCCTCTCATTCTTAATGGTTTTTAAGAATTTTTTGTATTTGATGATGTCTTGTTTTGTAAAATCGTCTATGTTTGAACTATTAAAATGATAGTTTAGAATACAGAATTTAGATGAAACAGCATCTAGGAATAGATCACATATTGCTTGTTCGGCGACATTGTCTGGGATTAGCCAATGTAGATGAACGTAAGTGTCATCACCATATGAAATAGATTCGACTTTGCTCTTATATCTTTTGTCTACTAAATCGAGAGTATATTCAATAATCTCTTTGTCATGATCAGTTAGTTTTTTATCATTGATTGTGGTGAATAGGACGTAATATCTAAATTTTTTACCAACTTGTCCAGCCTTGGTGAAGACTTGAAAATCAAAATCGTCTGTTTTGTTGCTCATAATTGTTAGTATCTATAATTATATTATGGCAGTAATCATTTCAGCTGATGAAATAAAGAAATCACTTCCCAATTATTCTCCGGCAAAGGCTGAAGAATTTCATTCTGTCTCGGCCAAGAAAGCCGATAAGGAATTTGCGAGTGTATTGAAGACTAGTAGTATTAACAAGGTGGTTTTACTGAACGGCGGCTCAGCCTCAGGAAAAACAGAGTTTTTGATGACGCAACTAGGAAATCGTCAATACATTATTTTTGACGGAACTCTTCAAACGCCTGAAGGGGCAAGGATAAAAATAGAGAAGATTATTAAATCTGGTAAAGAGCCTGTGATTTTTTCGGTTATTCCCGATGATCTCGGAAGAGCTTTCAGTGCATTTCTACACAGAGACAGAAGATTCAGCTCTTCACATTTTTACAGGACACATTCCGGATCAAGAAAAACATTACTTTGGATCTCAGAGAATTTCCCAGATTTAGAAATCAATTTAATTGAGAGCTCTTAATACGAGAAGTCAAAAAATGGTTTTTAAGGAACTTTTGTTCAATGATCGTCAAGAATTATTGCAATACCTTAATAAGATACAGATGAGTGAAGCTGATATAATCAAAATTGTTAATGAGCAGTTAATCGGATAGTATGCGGAAAATCACACTTACCACAGACCAGAATCACCCTCAAATTAAGTCTTACAAAGAGGCTGTCCAAAAGGGTAGAGAAAGCCAGCATGTACTTCCAAAAAATGGAGCTTGGATTGTAAAGAAAGCCGGATCTCAACGTGCTGCGAAGATCTTCGGTACTCAACAAGAGGCAAAAAATACGGCAGAGATTATGGCTAAGAATCAAGGATCATCGCTTTTTATTCACGGAAGAGACGGGAGAATTAGGGATAGAAAAGATTTTTGAAAGTTTATCAAGTGTTTTATTGCCTGCGAAGCAGGCACTTTGGCCGACAGGCCAAATGCTGTCTCAATGATTCGCTCAATGCGAAGTTGTGGTGAATAATTTGATGGATTCCCGCCTTCGCGGGAATGACAAGAACATCCCGACCGAATTGGAATGGAGTGAGATCTCTCGACTTCGCTCGAGATGACGTAGGAATGTGGGCCGCAGAAAAAAATAATATGTATGCGACTCATACACATATTTGACAAACTGATTTTTGGGACTTAGTATTATTTATAATTAGTATCAGTTAAAAGCTATGCCACAAAAGAGCTACAACAAACAAAAGAAACCATTCCTTATTTTCGCGAAGTTATTTCTGGGGATATTGGCAGTTTCAATATTAGGAGTGGTTGTTTACGGAGCGCAACAAGAAAAAGATCTTAGGGGTAAGGCTGCTGAGGTAAAATGTACTCCCAATTCAGAAGGTGAATGCATTGAAGTATATGGTGGTGGTGCCGCCGGTGACCTTAATGTTGGCATCACTGCAAGCGACAATAAACTTCTAGCCGGTTCCGCTTCGATTCCCGCTTGTAAGAGACAAGTCTTTCTCAAGGTCGATTACACCGGAACTTATTGCAAAGAAGGTCGCCTCTGTGAAACCGTCCAACCCATAACCAGTGTTGGCTGGGTCGGTGACTCCACCGGTGCACCTTTCAAAAATTATGGGGATCTGGCGATGATACCTTTGACTGACGCCAACGGAGTTTGGATCCACGATAATCCAGGTTACAGATCAAGTCTTAAAGTACGTGGTCTTGGATTAACAAGAATTGGAGATGGTAGGATCGTTATTGCTCACGCCATTTCAGCCGTTGAAGAGATACCCGCTCCCAAAAGGCCTTTTCAGGGTATCGATGCTGTCATGAGCCTGACTGGAGCTACTACAGTTGCGTTTACCAACGGAGATCTTCGAATCGCTCCTGATCAGCCTTATTTGACCAATGGTGGCTCACCAGTCCACGGTGTGGATTACCCATTTGATGGCCAATGGACAACACCTCCGGAATTTAATAATATTTCTAATTTAGCTGCTGCTGGTGGTGATGAAATCGTCTGGACGAGTGGATCGTCGACATGGAAACATTACACCAGAGCCGCTTGGCCAGGTGACGATTACGTTATGACACTGAAGTGTCCCGAAAAGCCAGTTGTAGTCAAGTGTGACCTTTATCCTATCGCCCTAAACAAGGATACCGTTGCCAACGCGAGACCTGGTCAGGTTCTATCCGACATATGGAACGGAACCGGTAGTGGTAGCTTCGGTTGGCTTACTTGGGCAGGAAGTGTTAGTGAGCCTACACTTTCAACTAGTCTTACACCTCCAGGCGATAGCAAAACCTACGTAAATCCAAATAACGCTAACGATCACACCTTATCAGTTGGAGACTGGATTAAGACTAAGCCGGGTGTAAGCAATTCCTCTGGTGTTGGATCAGCCCTTGATAAGCTGAAAACTAGGGATATCATCATCCCTGTATGGGATGTTTCATCCTGCCAAGGTGGTAGCAATAATCAATACAAAACTTGGAATTATGCCAAGGTACGTATAGATAGTTATGATCTTGCCGGTAAGAAATCTGGTGGTTCCGTGAATTCCTGCAACGATAAACCAGGAACTAACAAAATTACTGCTACATTCAAAGGGTTTGTAAACTGCGAGCAGTAAATCCCGATCATATCACCTCCCTCTCTCTGGGGGGGGTGAATGATTACTATCAGGAAAACAAGATTTCGTCGTCAAATTATAGTAGGGTATTATTACGAACCTCTAAGACTTGAGGTTCGAAATAGTTATTTTCATTTGAAAATTGAGCCTGTGGCGTTCTGTATAGCGATTCACAAATGAATGGTAGATGAGCTTTAGCAAGCACCCGATACATCGAGAATGTCATTAGCGTGTGATTCGTTACTCGTGGCCATAGCAGGATTATACATAAAACGTCGATAAGTACAGGAGATTTCTCTATGATTTTATCTCAGAGCCGAAAGGGAGTGCTGAATCTTTTCCAGGTCGAGGGTAAGTTCGTCCTGTATGGTTTCGGGGTCGGTTACCTGTTTGTAGCTATATTTTGGATTTTTCTGTCTGACCCCTTTGATGGCCGCCTCCGCTTCCCGGAGAACCCGAACGATCCCTTCTTGAACTGCCGGGATAAGACCGGGATCAATATCTATACCCCATTCTTCTTTGAGAATGCCGAAGGTCCAGGTCAATCCTGCGACTCCGTGCTCTCCCCATTGCGGACGAAGGACTTTCCCAAGTGACCAATCTGTAAAAAACTTTTCCTCTTTTAGCTCACCGTCCACCGCAACCAACTTGGTCTCGCTCGAGACGATGGGGAGCTTAATGTGGCGTCTGAAGAGATCGATAAAGCGTTTCTCAAAGGCTTTTTCGTCGACGATTTTTAGAGTT
This sequence comes from uncultured Pseudomonadales bacterium, assembly GCA_964357975.1. GTDB lineage: Bacteria > Patescibacteriota > Microgenomatia > UBA1400 > MFAQ01 > UBA10133. The sequence continues at coordinate 28,094 of CAYHNG010000004.1, read as the reverse complement.
CCGTCTTGAAATCTGACCGCGTCACCAAAGATATCAATGAAGTGAAGAATGGATCTACCTCGTGCAGGAGCCACTTCCGGATTGCGGATATCGTTTGATTTTCTCAGAAACTCCGCTTGATGGGCGAAGCCTTCTTCCCGCCAATTATCTTCATGTAAGGAAACCACACCGGTAATAAATTGAACATCATTGGCGCTAAAGACTATTTTCCGTCCGTCGTGAGTTACGAAAGTCTTACCTTCGAGATGTTTACCGATAATTTCACGGTAAATGATTTCATGATCGGGGTCAATTTGGGCGTTAAGAGAACCAAGTAATTTGCCAATATCATGAGTCCTCCCAACAAACTCCATAAGGTCTATTTGTCTTGCAGTTAACAACACACTCTCTCCGTTGATGGCCTGTTTGGTGTTTTCAAAAAAATCTACAATAGACTTACCGGTTCTATCAAGATGAAAATATAGCCAGGGAGACTCATCAAGAATCTTGATAAATTGGAGAGCCTCTTCTTGTTTTTCCGCAGGGAGGGCCTGGACCATATCCAAAGCAATTTGCCTGACTTCTTCCACTAATAGTACATCGTATGACCGTTTATCATTTTGTTGATCTTTTTCTGTCAAAACATAATCAAGTCTCAGAACTGCCCGTAGCATCCGCTGTCGAGCTTCGACGTTCTTGGGATCTGCATGAAGAATTCTTAATCTTTCTTTGATTGTCGGGGAAGATTGAAGAGTTTCCAGATATGCTTTTTCGCCCAGACCCAGATAGATGACCTCCTCTTCGAATTTATTTTCAAACTCTATGTTCATAGCATAATTATATGACTAGTTTGCATGGTGGACGATATTTGAGAAAAGTAGAGAGAAAAATTAGCGATAAATTGGATGGAGCCGTTGGCGGAGCCAAGCCAGTAGAAAGTAGTCTGCGCCGATATAGCCGGCAACCCTCCAACCCAGAATAAGAAAAATGGAGACCAAAAACAACATGGGGTTGGTCGATGCACTTCCGGCCATCATAAAGTTCCAGTTCATTAAGGCACCGAAGAAGGCGGCCACGCCGACAAAGGCCCCGATAATAAGAGCGATACCGACCATAATTTCTCCGCAGGCGACCAACTTGGCAAACCAGGTATAAGCCTGAATATCGAACAGATACTGAATGAATGAACGGTACCAATCGTAAGTAATGGCGCCTTTGCCATCATCAACAACGACAGCTTTGGCCCAGAAACCCTTTAAGGCTTCTCCACTGACCATCCAGGCAGGATTAAATAGCTTGTGATAGCCTGATGTCAACCACTCCCAACCGAGCCAAACGCGTAAGGGGAGAAAGAGCATCGAAGCCCATTTCTCAAAAAATATCGGCAGAACGGTCGGGCGAACACGTATTTCATAACTTTTCATGTTATTGTTGAGAAGTTTTGTTAATGTTTTCATTATATGTTTTTGGATAATCGAAGTTTTTAGGGAAGAGTCAGACGTATTATTTTGTCCCCATCCAGATGGGTTAGCGATCGACCATCGAGATTGCTGGTTGTAAGGTACAGATTGCCATCGGGCCCCAGTACGACATCCCGGAGCCGGCCATATTCCCCCTTTAAGAGCCGGTCGAATTTCATAGTGGTAGTGCCAAGCCTAAACAAAGTATTGCTCCGTAAGCCCGCGAAATACAAAAACGGTTTAACAAAGGCCAATCCCGAAGGGGCCCAAGTTTCATTTTCCGAATTAAGTACCGGAGTTAACATCCCTTCTTTGGCTTGTGTTTTGGTGATAGTTGGCCAACCATAATTATTACCCTTTTCAATAAGATTGATCTCGTCTCCCGTCGATGAGCCGTGTTCTGTTTCCCAAAGACGTCCGGATTCATCCCAAGCAAGACCTTGAGGATTCCGATGACCATATGAATATATCTCATTGTTGAACGGATTTCCCGGTGCAGGCTTTCCTTCATCGGTCACACGGAGTATCTTACCGGCCAAAGAGCTCTTGTCCTGGGCCAAAGAAGGGTTCTGTGAATCACCCGTGGTAATGTATAGATACCCATCGGGGCCGAACTTTAATCTGCCACCGTTATGATTAGAGTTTCCCGGAATACCGGCGACGATAATTTTCGGTGCGGAGAGGCGAGTGCCGTCAAAAACATAACGAACAACTTTATTTAAGGTCCGGTTTTCATCTCCTGCATAGGTATAGTAAAGATAAAGAAAGCCATTCTTTTCAAAACTGGGGTGAATCTCAATTCCTAGCAGACCCCCCTCCCCTATGGCTTTGACATCATATACGGTCTCAACGGGGTTTGAATCTAATTTACCAGAAACTGTAATTTGTCTGACTCTTCCCGGTCGTTCGGTAAACAGTATGCTGCCATTGGGTAGGAATACCAGCGACCAAGGTATCTGTAATTTGTCGGCGATGATTGTTTTGTCCGAGCCGGTCGGTGTCGTCGGTGGTGAAGTCGCCGGACTTTTCTGACCAGAAGCAGATACCCACACCAAGATAAAAATAACAATTAAACCGATCAATAATTTCCTCATCCGATGTAATAAATATAGCAGATTAGCCAAAAGTGAAGGCGAAGACCTTAGTCCCCTTGTGTCCAAAGTCTAGGCGAAGAATGTGCTCACCAGGGTTTCCACGAAGGTCGATAAGTTCATAAAGTCGCGGTATGGTTAAGAGCACCTTACCGTTGACAACATCCTTTCCGGCGACATCGCTACGGAGGGGCATGCCGTCAAGGGTCAACGTAATAATGTCCGTTGAGCTATCAGGGATGATAACCAGAAAAACTTTATTGGCATAAAAATCTAATTCAAGTGATGAGCCGGGACTACTTTCTCCAAACTCGTTTTCGATTATCCATTCTCCTAAATACTTAAAAGCCGGTGAGAATTTTTTCATCCTGCTTTTCCCGAGATAGGTTTCCGGTGTCAATCTTGTTCGGGGCGTTTGATCGGGCATGGAGAGAATCTCCTGTGGCACGAGTTGACCGGTTTCAGCCAATAATGTTTGAATCGCCTTCTCAGTTTCGGCATACATGCCTTCGCCACTGTGCTGATACCTGAGATGACCATCTTTGTCGACGAGATACTTAGCCGGCCAATAAACATTGTTGAAGCTATTCCAAGTAGAATAGCTATTGTCCTGGGCTACCGGATAGTTGACCCCGAACATCTTAAGGGCATTTCGAACATTGTCTGTTTTCTTTTCGAATTCAAACTCTGGTGTGTGAACTCCGATGACCACGAATCCATGATCCTTATACTTTTCGTACCAAGCTGTGACAAATGGAAGTGTCCTGATGCAGTTTATACACGAATAGGTCCAGAAATCTACCAAAACAACCTTGCCCTTGAGTGATGAGATTTCCAAAGGAGGACTGTTTAACCAGTTGGAAATTCCCTTTATTTCTGGAGTTTTTCCTAAGTCAGGTAGAAATGATTTGGGTAAAGGAGTGATGGCTGGATCTTTACCCTGCAGCCGTTTTAGTTCCTTTTGAACTTGATCGGTTTGTTCTATTTGATATATAAAGTTACTATAGACAGGGAATAAGTTTAATAATTTGGCCTGCAAGACTCGGTCATAACCTGACCAAATTAACATCGCTGTCGCAACCATGACAGCGCCAAGAAATTGCTGAAGTCGGCCGGTATAGGGAGAAAGACGACGGCTGTTGAGGAGCAGATTCCTTCCAAAAACAGCAAACAAAAGTAAGGGAATACCGGTTCCCAGCATATAAACCACGGTAATTAATACGACCTGTGAGTTAACGGATCTAGTAGCGGATAGGGCGGCGATGGTAGCCAGAATGGGGCCCGCACACGGGGCCCAGACTATTCCCAGACTAACGCCAGCGAGGAGACCGCCCCAAAAACCGGAGCTCGAAGAAAACCTTCCGCCAAAGATATTTCCGATCCTGGAGGTAAATCCTTCCAGTCTGGCTGAAAGTCGTGGAAAGATGAGAACAACTCCCAGAAAACCGATAATGGCAACGGCCATCAAACGAAGACTGTCCGGGTCAAAATGAAAAATTTTGACCAGATAGGAAAGACTGAGAGTAAGTACGGAAAAACTAAGTAGAATGCCGATAGTGACACCTAATGGTCGTTTTGGGCCTCCTGTTGAGGTAGACAGAACAATCGGCAGTATGGGCCAGATACAAGGGGCGAAAATTGTGAGAAGTCCTGAGATAAACGATATGAGTAATAAAACCAACATCGTTTAAGTATAGAATATTTTTTCCGGCCAGAAAGAAACGGCGCACGAAAGTGTATAATAGACACATGCCCGCAAAATATGATGTGACCCAATATGATAGACCCTCAGTAACGGTAGATGTATTACTTTTCACCGTCGAGAAGGGTGAATTAAGAATCCTACTGGTTAAGAGGAATGAAGCTCCTTTCGAAAGCTCTTGGGCCCTACCGGGTGGGTTCGTGCATATGAATGAATCGCTGGATGAGGCGGCTACGAGAGAGCTGGTGGAAGAAACCGGCGTTAAAGGATTGTATCTGGAACAGCTATATACGTTTGGTAATCCCAAAAGAGATCCCAGAACTAGAGTAATTACAGTAACCTATATGGCCCTAGCCGCGAAAGCAGAATGGAAACTGAAGTCTACAGGCGACGCCAATGCCGCCGATTTTTTCTCCATAGACAAACTGCCAAAATTGGCCTTTGATCACGCCGAGATCCTTAAATATGGACTACAAAGACTAAGGAACAAACTGGGGTATACCAATATAGTTTTGGGGCTTTTACCGGGATCTTTTACTCTTACTGATTTACAGAAAATATACGAAATTATTCTTAAAACTACGATAGATAAAAGGAATTTCAGAAAAAAGATCCTATCCACTGGCCTGATTGTGGCTTCTGGAAAGAAGCTGGAAGGAATTGCCCACCGTCCAGCCATGCTGTACAGCTTCAAGAACAAAAAGGTGATCATCACCGACTAGGTATATAATATGCCTGTAGTTTAACATCATCCCAAACCCTGGAGGTTACGATGAACTGGAAGATGGTTCTTAAATGGTTTGCCATTTTGGTATTTTGCGTCTGGGCCTTGTCCGCGCTAATCGTAACATTTGCCCCCTTTATTGGCATGTGCTTTGGAGTAGTTTATGCTGCGTGCCAAAGCGGGAATCTGTGGTATATGTTCGCAGCCCAATGGATCTTGCCGGTCTTGCTCGTGGCAATCACCTCTCCGGCCTGGATTGATTACATCAATTTGCGGCACGAACGTAAGCTTCGTCAGATGGAACTTGAGGATTTAGAGATTGAAGCTGAGGAAGCAGTAGAACATGCCAACCTGAGCAAGTAGGTTGGAAAGCTAACCCCCGAGATATCGGGGGTTTTTATTGTGGAATCCGTCAAAGGATTAACGGACAAAAACCTTTTCTTTGCGAACAATCTTTTTGGGGCCCTTTTTGACCTTTTTGACTTTGACAACCTCGACTTTAGGAGCGTTTTTGACCTTAACCGCTTCCGGTCTGGCTTTTTCTTCTTTTACGCCAGTCTCAGGCTTCTCGAAAGTGGCCTCGACGGGAACCTCCACTTCGGCCTTCTGGCCCTTCTTAACAAAAACATCTTTGATTTTGGTAGCTTTCTTACCAAGTAGGTCTCGGAGATAGTAAAGCTTGGCTCGTCTGACCTTGCCTTTTTTGACAATTTCGATACCGGTGATGGTGGGAGTGTTGATGGGGAGAATTTTCTCGACACCAACGCCTCCGGTGGCAATTTTGCGAACAATGAAGTTTTTACCTTCGCCGGTACCACGAATGGCGATCACAATACCCTGAAAAATCTGGATACGGGTCTTCTCTCCTTCTTTGACAGCCAGAGAGACTTTGATAGTGTCCCCGACTCCGAAGCCGATTTTGTCCTGCCATTTGATTTGATTTGCCATATTATGTAGGTTATTTATATAGTTCCTCGCCTGCGCGAGGACAACGAATACGTTGATTTTACCAGCCGTGAAGGGTTTTTTCCACCTGTTTCTCCAAAACCGGAGTGTAATCCACCTTATAAGGTAAAGTTATCTTTTTTAGATTGTTCCCGGATTCAATGGCCACGACAATTTCGTGGTCTCCCGGATGACCTTTAAGAAGATCACTAATCTGTTGCATGACTTCCTTCGGGGTACCTGACTTGATGAAGATTTCGTGGATCATATCTCTCGGGGTCAGCTTGGTGTCAATAATGGTGCCTGATTCGACCACGATCTGAAGCTTATCCTCTCGATTGTCGACCTTGCCTTTAATAAGAAGTGGAGAGTCTTCGTGCCAAAGTTCGGGGTTTTCGGCGTAAAGTTTGGGGAAAATGATGCAATCGATGGTTCCGGTATCGTCCTGAAGGGTGACAAAGGCCATTTTGGAGTTGTTCTTCTTAGTATTGACAAGCTTTTCACGGCTGATAACTCCCGCTAGGGTGACGATCTGGTTGAGATGAAGTGTCGGATCCAGATGAGCAATCTTGTGAGTTATCAAATCCGAGACAATCCGGACGATCTTTTTTACCGGATTATCCGAAAGGTAGAACCCCAAGAGCTCCTTTTCCATCTTTAGTTTGTCTTCCAATGGCATTTCCGGAATATTGGGAAGATTGTCGGTAATATTATCTACTGAAGCATTACCAAATAAGCTGACCTGGCTTTCTCCCTGTCTTTTTTGTAATCTAACTGAGCTATCCCGAATAATCGGCAAGGCGGAGATGAGCTGGGCTCGATTGCCGTAGCGATCCAGAGCCCCTGCTTTGATTAACGATTCAGCAACCCTCTTGTTTACTTTTTGAAGATCCACTCTTTTGAGGAAATCGGTAAATGATTGAAACAAATTTTCTTGTCTGGCCTCGAGAATGGTAGTTATGGCAGATGAGCCAACATTTTTGATCGCGGACAGCCCAAAACGAATAGCCTTTCCGGAGTCTCTGGCCCGACCTTCCGGAAGCCACTGGTCTTCCTGTAAATCAACAACGGTAAAATCGGTGAGAGACTCATTCACATCCGGTGGTAAGACCTTAATGCCTAGTTTTTCACATTCCGAGATAGCTTGAACTATTTTGTCGGTATCTCCTGCTTCCACCGACATTAAGGCAGTCATATATTCAACCGGATAATGGGCTTTGATATATGCCGTCCAGTAAGCGACAATACCGTACGAAGCGGCATGAGCTTTATTAAAACCATAAGCGGCAAAGGTTTCTATTTGTTTAAACAACTCTTCGGCTTTTTCTTTGGGGATAGCAGAGTTTCTTATACAGCCTTCGACAAACTTAGAATGCTGAGCCTCCATCTCGGAGACAATTTTTTTACCGATCGCTTTTCTAAACTTATCTGCCTCTTCCCAATTATATCCAGCCAACTGAATAGCCATAAAAAGCACGTCGTCTTGGTAAGTAATGATGCCATATGATTGATCGAGAATTGTTTCTAGTCCGGGTACAAAATAGGCAACCTTGCTCGGATCATGCTTTCGAGCAATGTATTCAGGAATACTGCCCATGGGTCCTGGTCGATAAAGTGCCACCATGGCCATCACATCTTCAATTCTTTCCGGTTTGAGGTCAACTAAGTACTTAGTCATACCACCTCCCGAGAGCTGAAAAACACCAAAGGTTTCTCCTCTGGCCAACATTTCAAAAGTAGGAGCGTCGTCAAGGGGAATTTTTTTGATGTTTATTTTGATTTGAGAAAGTTTTTCGACCAGCCTAACTGCGTTGGCCAAAATGGTGAGATTGGCAATTCCTAGAATATCCAGTTTGATCAAACCCACGTCTTCACAGGCGTGCATCTCGTATTGGGTAATTACTCGGTCTCCTCCACGTGTTTCTTGCTGAAGCGGGGTGAACTTAACTAAATTTTCCGGACCAACGATAACGGCGGCGGCATGTACTGAAATATGGCGCGCATTGCCTTCCACTTTTTGAGCCATATCTAAGAGACGTTTGACCTCTGGATTATCGTCTTTCATCTTTTGAAGCTCTGGTGTGGTCTCTAAAGCCTTCTTTAGAGTCATGGGAAAGCCCTGACTACCCTCCGGTATTGTTTTGGAGATCTTGTCAACTTGAGAATACGGGAGTCCCATTACCCGGCCAATATCTCGAACTGCAGCTCTGGCTTTCATGGTTCCAAAGGTACAAATCTGACCGACTTTCTCATGTCCATAAGTTTTGGCCAAGTAGTGAATTAGAGCATCACGATGAATATCGGCAACATCAAGATCAATATCCGGTGGTGATGGTCGAAACGGATTTAAAAACCGTTCGAACGGTAATCTAAAATACAAGGGGTCGACGGTGGTAATCCCCACACAATATGAAACTAATGAGCCGGCCGCTGAGCCTCTGGTGTTTGTATAAATACCTGTATCGTTTGCATAGTTGACGATGCCCGACTCGAGTAAAAAATATGGTGAATAACCCTTTTTTTCGATAATATCCAGTTCATAATCCAAGCGTGTTTTTTGTTCTTCGTTAACAGACCCAAAGATCTCCCGGCAACCGGTATATGCTTTTTCTCGGAGTACTTCTCCAGCTGATTTTCCGACAGGAAGATCTAACTTTGGAAAATACCACTCTCCCAACTTAATGGTAACGGCGCAACGATCGGCTATTTTTTGAGTATTTTCCAGTGCTTCCGGTAAATCTTGAAACTCGGTAGTCATTTCGTCGGGACTTTTTAGATAGAAGTCCGGAGTGTCGACATACCGCATACGATTAGTGTCTTCGAGCATTTTACCCGTCTGGACGCAGACTAGGGCGTCCTGGGCTGCAGCGTCTTCCTGATTTATATAATGTGAATCATTGGTGGCGATCAAAGGTATCCCCAGTTCCCGAGAAAGTTTAATCAGTCCTTCTTCCGCCTTCCTTTCGTTTTGAAAGAAATCCAAAAGTTTGGGTTTGATTTCGGTCGGAACCGATGGGTGGAGGGCATATCGGTCGTAATGATGTCGCTGGAGTTCGATAAAGATGTTTTTTGAGCCAAAGATCTGCTCGTATTCAAGCAGTTCCTTCTTAGCCGACTCCAAACCTTCTTCGAGTAATAACCTTTGCACCCTTCCTGTCGGACAAGCAGTTGTACAAATGAGGCCTTTGGAGTATTTGGCAAGCGTTTCCTTGTCGACTCTTGGCTTGTAGTAAAAGCCTTCCGTTTGGCCGATGGTGACGATTTTGAGTAAATTCTGATATCCTTCAAAGTCTTCGGCTAATAATATCAGGTGGTTGGCATCCGATTTGTTCTTGTCAAATCTGGAATTCTTGGCTAGATAAATTTCGCAACCAATGATGGGCTTTATCTCTTCTTTGGTGGCTTTTTTGTAGAACTCTATAGCACCATACATGGAACCATGATCGGTGATAGCAACAGCATTTTGACCAAACTCCTTGGTTTTGGCGACGAGTTTGCTAATTTTACTTAATCCATCCAAGAGGGAAAATTCGGTGTGAGTATGAAGATGGATGAACTTTGGCATGCACTGTTATCTTCAGGGTTATTTGCGAATATTTCAAGTAGAGGACCGCAGTTTTCGAAAACCCCAACAATGAACGTGTCTGTAATCTTCGTACACCTGACTCAATTGGGTTATTCTATACGGAAGTCCGATTCTTTGCTTTTCCCAGACCACAATCTGACCTTCCGGATCATGTCCCAGTGCCAATAAGGTGTGATATTTCGTTTTTTCTCCGCTTGAGTTGCCAAGTTCGGTACTAACATGAACAACGCAAGGAAAGCCAAAAAACTCAACCGCCTTCCTCAACTCAAATTCCTGGTCAATAGGAAGATATGCTCCGTCAAAGAAATCTACTTGACAGTTTGGTGGTCTGGTACCGGATAGACCTTGACCTTCGAGAGCTGCCACAGCCGCGTGACAGTACCATTGTTTTACATGTTCAAGACTTTTTTGATATTTTGGCCGGTGACCTCTGTTTTTGAGCCAGTCATAATACCAAGGATCGTTTTTGTGTGTCGGATCCATGTCTCTTTCGGCTCTTATCTGAACAATTAGAGTACTACGAATAATTGCTCTTTGGTCTTCAGAAAGCAAGGCATAACCTTCTGTGACCTCCAACTGGGCCACATCGTGCCTATATTTGGTCTGTTCCTTGTCTAAGTCTGGGTTTCGGTGGGTGATTTTTTCCATATTTTCTGCCTATAGTATACTATATGTATGAGTTTCGCTGATGAAGTTTACAAAATTCTAAAAAGTGTACCCAAAGGACAAGTGACGACGTATAAGGTGTTGGGTGAAAAATTAGGCACCAAAGCTTACAGAGCCGTTGGTCAGGCTTTAAAACATAACCCGTACGCTCCCGAAGTTCCTTGCCATAGAGTAGTTCGAAGCGATGGAAGTATTGGGGGATTTATGGGAAAAACCTCTGGTGAAGAAATTCAACAGAAAATTAGATTACTTCGAGCGGAAGGGGTAGTGGTGAAGAGAGGGAAAATCGTTGGATTCCCAAAAAAGCTCTGCTTATTTGTTGAGTAGGTCCAACACAACTTCACTGAGGGTCTTGGGGTCGGCGGTACCTTTGGTTTCTTTCATGGCTTGACCAACAAAAAAGCCGGCTACGGCGACCTTGCCGCCTTTGAAGTCTGCCACTAGAACTGGGTTAGCTAGCATAAGTCCTTGAATAACTTTTTCCAGCTCTCCCCTATCGGTATTGCCAACTTTGGTAAGTTCTTGATATCGAACAAGAATGTGTTCTGCCGGGTCAAGTTTGCCGTTGACAATCAAACTGGCAAGTTTCTTGGGTTCAACCCGATCATCGTCGGCGTAATCATGAATAATTTGAATAGCGACTTGATTGTCGGTACTGACGAGGATCTTGGCATCTTTTTTATCCACACCGAGCATTTCCAATGAAGATATTTCCTGATCGGGTAGCAGAGGAAGTTCTTTCTTAATTTTTTCTACAAAATCATCCTCAATAATAAATGGGGGGATGTCCGGCTCAGGAAAATACCGATAATCTTTGGCTTCTTCTTTGGTCCTTTGCAAGAAGGTAACCTTTTTGACCGAATCGTACCCTCTGGTGGTTTTGTTGGTTGGACTCTTTTCGACGCCGCTTCTTTCAAACTCTTCGACCTGACGCTTGATTTCAAATTCAATGGCCTGAACTGCAAAATTAAAAGAGTTGATATTTTTGACCTCTACCAGAGGAGTGTAGTGAATACCCGTTTCATTCTCAACGCATACGTTGACTGTTGGCTCTAGTCGCATCTGACCCTTTTCCATGTCGGCATTGGAAACACCAATGGCCCTAATGATTTCATGAATCTTTTTTAAGTATTCTTTGGCTTCAGCACTACTGGTCATATCAGGCTTAGAGACTATTTCGACCAAAGGGACACCGGAACGATTGAAGTCTACCAAAGTTACCTTTTCTCCGTTGATAGCAGTGTGCTGGAGCTTGCCGGTGTCTTCTTCTTGATGAACTCTTTCGATGCCAATCTTTTTTCCGGAATCAAGACTTACAAAGCCTTCCGAGCAAAAGGGTTGATCGTATTGACTAATTTGATAACCCTTAGAGAGATCAGGGTAAAAATATTGTTTGCGATCGAATTTCGAGAGGCGATTTGTAGAGCAATTAATGGCAAGGCCAATTTTGAGACAACTCTCAATCGCCTTTTTGTTGGGGACCGGTAGAGCGCCGGGCAAGCCCAGACAAACAGGACAAGTTTGAGTATTTGGCGCTTTTCCAAAGTGATCGGCCGGACATCCACAAAACATTTTGGATTTTGTCTCCAGCTCTACGTGTACTTCGAGACCAATTAGAGGAGTAATTTTCATAGAGTTTTATCTAGGTCTGGGAATTGATTAAAGGAAGTGTTTTTCTGGTAACAATCGGCGATCATCAAAGCTTTGGCCTCTTGAAACTGGTCGCAAGTAACCTGCAGTCCAATGGGCAGACCATCGACAAAACCGCAAGGGACGCCGGCGCTAGTCAGTCCGGCGACGGAACTTTGCTCGACGAGAATGTCTTCCATCTCACCAAACATGGGTTGGTTTTTGGTGGCACCAATCGAAAGAGCCGGACCGGGAGAGACCGCACCGATGACCGCGTCATAGGTTTTAAAGATTTCGGCAAACTGATCAATCATCTTAGTTCGAACAGCTTGGGCTTTTTTGTAATAGGCATCATAGTAGCCGGAAGACAAAGTATATGTGCCGAGCATAATGCGTCGTTTAGTTTCCTCACCAAAAGAACCGCGAGTGTGACCAAAACGAATGCCATCGAATCTGGCCAGGTTGGAACTAACCTCCGAACGTTGAACTACGGTGTAGACACCAATGGCGTATTTAGGATCCATCAAAGAGACTTCTTCAACAGTGGCTCCTAGTGAACGAAATTTTTCGGCGGCATCCAGAATTAACTTTTTGACATCATCTCTCATGTCTGCCAGCAAATATTCTTTGACTAGACCAATTTTAATACCATTCAGGTTTGTTTTTCCCAAAAAGTCTGGATAGTTCTCAACGTCCAACTGACTGGTCGTTGCGTCAAAAGGATCTTTCCCGGAAATTACTTTGGTGATTAAAGCCGCATCCTCAACGGTCTTGGCAAGGGGGCCGGGTGAGTCGGTGGAGCTGGCCATAGCAATACAACCATAGCGCCCGGCACGACCATAAGTGGGCTTAAAACCGGTGACACCACACCAAGCAGCCGGTTGGCGAATAGAGCCAGCTGTCTCACTGCCAAGAGCGGCGGTCGCTAGTTGTGCAGATACGGCGGCGGCAGAGCCACCGGAAGAACCTCCGGGAAGTTTGTCTGGGTTCCAGGGATTATGAGTGGGACCAAAATCGGATGTCTCGGTGCTACTACCATGTGCAAAAGAATCCATATTGGTTTTACCCAAAAAGATGGCACCAGCCGCTAACAGTTTACTCGTAACAGATGACTCGTATTGAGGCATATAACCCTCAAGAATATGAGAACTGGCTGTGGTGGAAATGCCAATGGTAAGGAAATTATCTTTTATGGCCATGGGAATACCGAGCAGCTCCCTATCAATCCCCTTCTCCGCGATTTCTTTGTCGATGGCAGCCGCTTGTTCCAGAGCGTGTTCGTTCAGAGCCAAAAAGGTTTTTAGTTTGGGATTATATTTTTCGATGCGGCTCAAAAAGTGTTTAACCAAGTCAACACAGGAAAAACTTTTAGAACGGTACCCCTCATGAACTTCTTTGATAGTTAACTCGTGTAGTTGTTTCATTAGATAACACTTTCTGTTTCGTCCGTGTCTATAACTCGAGGGACAACAAAAAAACCGTTATTGGTAAGTTTGGCCTCTCTGAGAGCGACCTCTTGGGGAAGTATTCTTTTATGATCTACGATGTCATCTCGGGATATGTTGGTTAGACCGGTTACCTGATACGTGGCAGGAATGTCAGAGGTGTCGATTTCGTTTAACCGATTAATCACGTCTACAGTTTCTGTAAACTGCCCAGCAAAGAGATCAACTTCGTCTTTTTGAAGTTTGAGGTTGGCCAGTTTGGCAATTTTTTTGACGTCGTCAGTGGTAACGGTTACTTTGTGCACAAATCCAATTTTAGCAGGATTTTCTGTGCAGGGAAGGTGCATGGTACAATATCCCATAAGTACATTGAATTGGAGGTATGAATGAAAGACGTTTATGCCGTATTGTTTGGGCTTTCATTTTTGATATTGCCGATCTGGGCATGGGGGTGGTATGGGATACCCGTGAGCTTGCTTCACTATCTCGTGGTCCTTTTAAGAAAGCGTGAAATGATTCCTAATTGGGTCGCAACCATACCGATGGCCATAGTTTGCAGTTTTGCAGTGAAGTCCTTGATCGCCTACTACTTTGTAGCCTCAACCTGGCTGGTCTGGTTTATCCCCGGTTGCTACATGATGATCATTTTGATCCTGATGTTCCCGACAAAAAAAGCTTAACCTGGCAGACACCCTGCCGAAGGAGTGTAGAACATGGCCGTTACAAGAGAGGAAATAGCTCGTTGGTTTGATGAAGGAAAAACAAAAAGCGCCACACATATGATTATCGTGTGTGACACCTTTGACTATGAGGATTTTCCTGTGTATGTGTTGCCCAATGAGGATGCCCGAAAGAAAGCAGAGGAGGAAAAAGCCAAACCCATGCAAAAAGTGATGGAAGTGTACTCACTTTCTTTGCCAATGGAGAGCCAGCTCGAAGAACGCCGTGCTTTCCATTATGACTAGTTTTCTTGTAACTCGGCACTCTGACTACAGAGTGCCTTTTTTGTGGTTAGTTTTCGTTGAGGAAGTTGGGGCTGAGGGCGATTTTTTTGTTTTTGACTTCATAGGCAATGTCGCAGACATTGTTGAGAAGATCGTGGTCGTGGGAAATCAAAAGTATCGTACCTTCGTAATCGACCAAAAATTCCTCGAGGGCCGCCACCGATTTCAGATCCAAGTGGTTGGTGGGTTCGTCCAAAATTAGAATGTCCGGATTTGTATATAGGAAAAGAGCCAATTGCAAACGAGCCTTCTGGCCACCGGAAAGGGTCCAAATCTTGGACTTGATGGTATGTTTACTAAAATAAAACTTACGGAGGACTGCGGCGGCTTCGTAATCGGCTATAGGGAATCTTTGGGTAAAGCAGTCGATAGGTGAAGAATCTTTGTCCAACGCCTCAAGATGTTCCTGAGAGTAATAACCTACTTTGAGATTTTCACCCGTTCTGGCTACACCGCTGGCGGGTATGAGTTGGTCAAGAATTAATTTGATGAGTGTCGACTTGCCGGTGCCGTTGGGAGAGATTAGAGCCACCTTTTCCCCCACCTCAACGTACAGCTCGGCATTTTCGAAAACAGAATTATCCGGATATGAGAAATCCAGTTCCTTCACCATAATGGCAATTTTATGCTTGATTTGTTTGCCGGAAACAGCGGTACTAAGCTGAATATGAGCATCGTGTTTTTTGGGATCTTTTACCATCTCAGCTTCAAAACGGGCCAAGCGCTTTTCTAAAGCGTGATAATAGCGAGCCATTTTGGGACCACTGGATGCTCTCGCCTTAAATACGTTAACCAGCTCTTTTAGTCTTTTGTGTTCTTTTTCCTGAACATGAAAGAGGTGCTCCATACTTTCCCGCTCTCTTTCGTATTCATTGACAAATTTTTCGTATCCAAACGGATAAGTGCGAATTTCCCTATCCTCCACCAGCCAAGTATGAGTAGTAATTTGTTTGAGGAGGTGTCGGTCGTGAGAAATCATGATAACTAGTCCGTCAAAAGACTCGATAGCGCTGGCCAACCACTGCTTGTTTTCGATGTCCAGATGGTTGTCCGGCTCGTCCAGTAGTAGCACGTCGTAAAGATTGGAGTAGATGAGATCGGCTAAGAGAGCGATTTTCTTTTGGCCACCGGACAAGGTTGGAAGTGAATCAATCTCCTGTTGAAGATACCCAATTCGTACCTCCCCACCCCACTCGATCTTGCCGCTATCCTGCTCTTCCAGCCCCATGAGGATTTTTAGCAGAGTCGATTTGCCGGAACCGTTGTCTCCAATTAAAGCCACCACTCCGTTGCCGGTATGAGTTAGCGTAATATCATCCAGCAAAGGCTGGTTATAGCTTTTTTCGAGTTTGGTAATTTTGAGATTGATCATATTTAGCCTCAACTAGTATATCAAATATTAGTCTAAAGTGTGTTCTTGGTATATAATATGGGGTAGACTTAACGGTCTGAACCTTAATTGGAGGAGTCATGGTCAACGTTCAACCCGATGAAACCGAAGAAGAACTACGAGAACTATTTAACTTGTTAAACAAAAGTGGTGTAGGAATGTCACACATCAAAGATAATCAGCCTCAACCGTACACAATTTGGTGGGGCGAACTTCATTACATTCTTCATACACCAAACCACTTTGAAAAAGTTAAGGGTCTTGATATAGCGAATCCTGTATGGGTAATTGACGCCAAAACAAAATTGTCGCCGGAATCCATGAAGCTCATGGCAGAAATTTGGAACTTGGTTAGCGATAATTTGAAATAACACACCAGATCTTGTTACGAAAGTCGTCACACCTCTTGGTCTGGTAACGTGAATGTAAACTTAAGATACAAGGAGAGGCAATGTACACTCTGGCTCCAACTGAAGAAAAGCGTGCTTTGACAAAACTGATTGATCGCTTAGTCTCTGGCAATATTCCTGTGGTGGGGGCTACAAGAAATTTGGTTTTACAGGGCAACTGTCGAGGTGACCGACATAAAGACGAAATTGTTTACACACTAGACCTACGAAACAACGAAGTGTCTTTGTCTATTTCAACTTTCTACGGTAGCATTGATATTGTGAAAAATGCCCGTAATTGGAATGATTTTGAGAGTATTGAACGTTGGATGAAAAGCATCAATGAAAAGGGGCATCAGTCAAATCTCAGTAATGTTCTTAAATTGGTTTGCTAAGAAGGATAACCCGGATATTTCCGGGTTATTTTTTGGTTAAGCTTGTAACTGATCATGGGCAAATCTCTTTTCTTAGGAAGCTTTTCAGGTCTGTGGCCAGGTCGGGCCTCTGCAAAGCATACTTGAAAGAAGCGATCAGAAATCTAAGTGGATCGCCTGTCGTTAAGAATTCACCTTGAATTTTTTTGGCGTAGACCGGTTTTTTGGTGAGAAGTTGTTCGATGGAATCCATTAGCCAAAGCTCGCCGTCTTTTCCCGTATTCGTAGCCACCAAATATTTAAAAATTTCCGGAGTCAGGACCATTCTGCCAAACTCGGCTAAGTTACTGGTGATTTCACTCGGCTTAGGTTTTTCGATTATTTTCTTGATTCTCCCCTCATGTCCACCACTAACCAGTTCCACCATGCCATACCTAACCATTTCCTCTTTGTTAACTTCGGTCGTACCCATGACACCATAGGCATCAGGATGTGACACAAAAAAGTCGACCACCTGTTTAACCCCACCTTCCCCACCCGGGTTTAAAAGTAAATCATCCCCCCAGCACAAAACAAAAGGCTCGTCTTTGACCAAGCTTTTAACTGTAAGGATGGGGCTACCGTTTCCATATGGAAGATCCGGTCTTTGGTGGACAAAAATAAAATTAGCCTCATTAACTACCTCAAGATAATTCTTCAACTGCTTTTCCTTGCCGGCTTCTACAAGTGACTTTTCCAATTGCTTGTTTGGGGTGAAATAGTTCATGACAGCTTCATTTCCGGGACGAATGACGATAATGATATCCTCGATACCGGCTTCAACACATTCGGCCACCAAATAATGGATGATCGGAGTGTCTACTATGGGTAGCATTTCCTTCGGAAGGTTTTTGGTGGCCGGTAAAAAGCGTGTACCCAGTCCGGCCGCAGTAATCACTGCCCGTCTGATTTTTCTTTGCATGCGTCTATTTTAACAAATAGATATTCTCAAAAGAAATTATTTGATGCTGAGTTTTCCTGACGCTATTGAAAGAGTGATCTCGACACCTGGTTTGAGCTTTCCTTCAATAATCTGAAGGGCCAGTTCATCCTCTATTTTATTTTGGATAACTCTTTTCACCGGGCGGGCGCCGTAAATCTTATCGAAGCCAAAAAGGGCGACGTAATCCTTCACTGATTTGTCAAAGATAATATTAAAGCCTTTGTCGGCCAAACGAAGAGATAGTTCCCCAAGCTGTATTTCGACAATCTTGGCCACCTCATCCATACCCAAACGCTTGAAGGTGATGATTTGATCGATGCGATTCAAAAACTCCGGCCGGAAGCTGGCCCTCAATATCTCGAACATTTTAGCTTCTTTGTCTGCTTCATCTAAAGTTTCATCGGTGACAAAACTTCCGCCGAGATTACTGGTCATGATAATGACTGTATTCTTAAAATTAACAGTGTGCCCCTTGCCGTCCGTAAGACGACCATCATCCAAAATTTGCAAAAAGGCACTAAAAATTTGAGGATGAGCTTTTTCGATTTCATCAAAAAGAATAACCGAGTATGGTTTTCTCCGAACGGCCTCAGTAAGCTGACCTCCTTCTTCGTACCCTACATAGCCTGGTGGAGCACCTATCAAACGGGCAATTGAGTGACTCTCGGTATATTCCGTCATGTCGATCCGAATCAGTGCCTTCTCATCACTAAAAAGTTCTTGCGCTAAAGCTTTGGCGGTCTCGGTTTTACCTACACCCGTTGGCCCCAAAAAGAGGAACGAAGCTATTGGCCTATTCTCGTCAGAAATGCCTGCACGCGACCTGCGGATGGCATTGGCGACACCCTTGATGGCATTATCTTGACCGACGACTCTCTTGGCTAGTTCTTCTTCCAAATGAATGAGTTTCGAAGACTCGGAATCAAGTAAGCGAGTAATGGGTATACCCGCCCAGCGGGAGATAACTTTAGCAATATCTTCGGTATCGACTTCCAGCTGCAATACCCGATCTTTCGGCAGAATACTGCTCCATTCCTTTTGTTTTTCATTTAATTTTTCCAGAAGTTTGGGCAGTGTTCCATACTTCAGCTGTGCAGCCTCTTCCAGATGTATTTCCTTTTCAGCCGTGTCTAGCTTAATTTTTGATTGGTCGATTTCAAACTGGATTTTATTTATCTCTTCGATTATGCCTTTTTGTTGTTTCCAAGCAATTTCGATTTTGGCGGCTTCAACCTTTTTATCCTCCCGGTCTTTTTCCAGAATTTCACGGCGGGACTTGGCCGAGTCGGAGTTTTCTTTCTTGAGGGCAGCAAGCTCGATGTCGATTTGGGTAATTTTTCTTTTGAGAAGATCCAGGACGGCAGGCATGGACTCAATTTCTATTTTGAGAGAAGAAGCGGCTTCATCGATCAGATCGATGGCCTTGTCCGGCAGGAAGCGATCCGGAAGGTAGCGGACCGAAAGATTAACAGCCGCGATGAGAGCATCATCGCTAATTCTTAATTTATGATGTATTTCGTATTTTTCTTTGATCCCTCTGAGAATGGCAATGGTATCCTCTTGACTGGGTTCTTCCACAAGGATGGGCTGGAAACGCCGTTCGAGAGCCGCGTCCTTTTCGATATACTTGCGATACTCATCAATGGTGGTGGCACCAATGAGATGGAGTTCTCCCCTCGCCAGTGCCGGCTTCAAAATATTGGCGGCATCGACAGCCCCTTCGGCGGCACCGGCGCCAACTAGGGTGTGTAGCTCATCAATAAATAGAATATATTTCCCTTCACCTTTTATTACTTCATCGACCAACCCTTTCATTCTTTGTTCGAACTCACCTCGGTAGGATGCACCGGCGAGAACACTAGCCATATCCAAGACCAAAAGATCTTTATCCTTGATCGAGTCAGGAACGTCGCCACCGGCGATACGGTTGGCGAGCCCTTCGACGAGAGCAGTTTTGCCAACACCGGGGTCTCCGATCAAAACGGGATTATTTTTAGTACGGCGAGAAAGAACTTGCATGACACGACGAATTTCCATGTCCCGACCAATAACCGGATCGAGCCGGTGGGATTTAGCTTTGGTTGTGAGATTGACGGTATATTTCTCCAGGAGTTTCCCCTCTTCTTGTTTTGGATTTTCCATAAAAAAATAATACAACTACTTTGGCACTCCGTCAAGTCGACTGCTAAAGCCTAGACGCTAACCACTTGGCCAATTGCCGATAGTGAATGGTGTCCTTGTTTGCTTCAGTGTCTCTTTCGGCCTGCCATTCCAGGCTAAAAGTACTGAGAGCTTTGTTTTTTCCGGGTGGAATTAGAATTTTATTAAAGTCATCGGTGTCTCCAAATTCCGGCTCCCAGATTTTATCGGCTAGAGTAAAATTTCCGTCGATATAACTAAAAATTTTGGGCTCAGCCATACCGGGCTCGAAGTAGGCAAGAGACTGACGAAATTCAACATGACGATTTTTTACGCCCTCCATCATTTTCAAAATATTGGCAATACCGAGTGTTTCTTCGGCAAAGTGAACAAAGGTCTTAGGAAACCCTCCCAAAGCCTGAATAAAAATACCGGAGTCTTCAACCATCAATGGCAGGCTAACTATTTTGGCCGCTTGCAGTGCTTTTTCGCGGACGACTTTTTCAGGGTCCTCCTCTCGCGGTTCGATGATATCAAGTCTTCTGCCAACTAGTTCAATTTCAAAGCCTTTCATGGCTTCTCTGGCATGGCGGACCTTAGTATCATTGCCAGTGACGAAAGTGATGGTTTTCATTAATTACTATTATATCTTTGATAAACTATCAGTGATGGAAAAACTTGCATTAGTTAAACTGGGTGGAAGTCTGATCACTGACAAAAACAAGGACCGGACATCCAGACCGGAAACGATAGAGCGGCTGGCTG
This sequence comes from uncultured Pseudomonadales bacterium, assembly GCA_964357975.1. Classification (GTDB taxonomy): domain Bacteria; phylum Patescibacteriota; class Microgenomatia; order UBA1400; family MFAQ01; genus UBA10133. The sequence goes on along the minus strand of CAYHNG010000004.1, from coordinate 7,824 downwards.
GAGAGCTGAAAAAGGTCCGGAGGAACTTCGATGGAAAAATAATAGTGGCACACGGTGCCGGATCTTTTGCCCACAGGCCGGCAGTAGAATTCAAAGTGAAGGAGGGTATCAAAGGATCGTTACAATTCAAGGGCTTCCCGATCGTCGCCGACCGGGCAATTGAACTAAATAGGGTGGTAATAAGGTCATTTCTTGACCAGAAGTTACCGGTGGTATCGTTTTCTCCCGAGAGTTGCATTCTGGCAAATAACTTCAAAGTCGAAGAGGTTTTTTGTGACCCAATTGAACAAGCTTTGAAGATAGGCTATTTACCGGTGTTATACGGTGACGTTATTTTTGATAAGAAAGTAGGCGCCTGTATTTATTCGACCGAGCTGGTGCTGGGAGCTCTGGCAGGGAAATTGGCCAAGAAATTTATAATTAGTTTTGTTTATTGTACAGATACCGACGGGGTATACGACTCAACAGGAAAAACTATTGTGGAAATAAACCGCAAAAACAGTAAGAAGGTGGAAAAATATATTATCCCATCCGGTAAGGTTGATGTGACGGGGGGAATGATTCACAAAGTGAGAGAGAGTTTGGCAATGGCCGATCGAGGTTTTGAAACAATTATTATCAACGGAAACAGGCCGAACGAGCTAACGAAGGCGATCTTAGGAGAAAAACATCACGGGACACTTATTCGACGCTAAAACATATCGGTATCCACACAGATTAGCCGGTACCACAAGGTTTCCAATTCGCTTAGAGCCATGCCCTCTCTGGCTTTCTGAACGATTTCTCGACGTAGCTGGCTAACAACCTCAGGCGGTTTTTTGCCCCAGATGAATTCCCAACCCATGCCATATAGTAAAGCCAAGTCAACCGATTCAAGGAGATCTTCCTCCGGATCGATGGAGTCCAGTACAGATTCCAATGAAAGCGAATCGGGCGATTCCCACAAGGTTTGTGCCGCCGCGACATTGGTCTGCCAGAACGACAGTTTGGAACTTAGTTTGCCCACTTCACCGGAAATTACCGACGAAAGAAGCATTTCTTTGGAAAGAGATGACGACATGTGCACAATTTTATCAGCTCTGAAGAACAAATCCTTTGGATAGACCGAACTGGATGAATCCTTCAAGGTCGAGAATTGTCTTACCAATTTGACAAGCCTGAAAAGAGACACCAGTAGTGTTTGAATCCGTAAAGTTGGTTCCTTTTAGTTTGCAATAGTCAAAGACGGCTTTTTTTAGGTTTACCCTGGTGAGGTTCATACCGGAAAGGTCGCAGTTGGCAAAGTATACCGCTGTTAGATCCGATTCTGGAAAAAGACAACCGGGAAGCTTTTGTTTTTCAAAGGAACACCCTTCCAGTAAACAGTGCTGAAACACACATCTCGAAAGTGAACAATCTTTGAAGTTTATCCAATTCAATTTACAATCTTCAAAACGGCACTTGGTGAAAGAGACCGAATCCAATAAAGCGTTACTAAAATCACAATTAAAGAATGAGCAATTTTCAAAACCGGTGAATTTGAACTGGCACTTGGAAAATTTACAATTAACGAACTTCGTCTCCTCAAAATCGACTCCCTTAAGATCATCATCCGAAAAAGTCTTGTCCTTGATATTAGTCATCTTTTTTGAACCAATTGACTGCTTCTTGAGGTATAAAACCGGCGTCGGCAAGTGGTTGGATGGTTTCTTTCAAGAAATCTGCATTGTTTCTGTCAATACCCACAAATCTCATACCATCACCACTAACCGCTTTCCCATTTGTCAGAAAGAAAAAATCTTGATTCGCCCGGTGGCTAAATTTAAAGGAAGTATCCCATGCTTCCATTCCTTTGGCTTTTTTGATAAGTTCTATCGTATTTGTATAATCCCAGCTAGGTTTGCAAAATATCACAACTGGCAACCCAGCTTCTTCTTTAAAAAGATACACGCTATACTCCGGCATCTCCCAATGACCGATACCTTTGGGCAGAAAAACGTCAGTCTCCGTAATGGAATTCTCGAGACGTGTGCTATCCACCCCTGAGAGCTTTAATGCGTTCCTTAACTGGAGGGTGGGTGTTAAAAAGACCGGCAAACCAACCGATTGAATCGGAACGGTTCTTTAGAGGGTTAGCGAAATAGAGATGGGCGGTGGCTTTGTTGGCGGCTTCAAGTGGTTCTTTATCGACAGAAATTTTTTCTAAGGCGCTGGCCAGACCCTCTGGGTACTTGGTCAAAGTGGCTCCGGAAGCATCGGCCAAGAATTCACGTCTACGGGAAATGGCCAGCTGAATTAACTGAGCAATAATTGGGGAAAGTAAGGCCATAACAAGACCAGCAACAAATAGAACAGCCCCCAAGCCGCCTTCGTCGTCGCGGCCTCGTCCACGAATCCGGGTTCTGAGGAGAATGTCGGCAAGGAGGGTAACCAGACCAACTAGGATAGTAACGATACCCATAAGCCTGGTGTCATAGTTCTTGACATGGCTGAGCTCATGAGCCACGACGCCTTCCAGTTCGGTGCGGTTTAAACGAGACAATATTCCTGTAGTGGCACAAACAACCGCATGTTCGGGGTCTCGGCCCGTAGCGAAGGCATTCATAGCAGTGTCGTCGATGACATACAGCTTCGGCATGGGTATTCCGGCTACGGAAATCAGATTTTCAGTTACGGTGTAGAAATCGAAATGATCCCGCTTGTTGGCAGGAATTGCTCCGGAAATGGAAAGAATTATGCTGTCTGAATAATAGAAACTGGCAAAGCTGAGGACACCTGAAATTATCAGAGCAATGCCGACGAAACTGGTGTCGAACCCCATTGCGTAGGTAATAAAGTAAGAAGCTGCCGCGATAAAGGCGATAAAGCACGCGATAACAACACCGCTGCGAAACTTATTTTCGTCTACTTGCTCGTAAATGTTTTTCATCAATATGATTTTACCAATAAGGCCAGGCCCTCCTGAGACAAGGCCTTCAATGCCTGGCCTTGAAGAGAGAATTATAGGGAAATCTTGGTGTCTTTGGTTTCGTCTTCGGAGACGGAAACGTGAGATCCCTCCAAAGGAGTATCCAATCCTTTTTGTGCCTTGAAACCGAAGATCATGGCTACAAAATTACTAGGGACGGTGATGATCTTGGTGTTGTAATCGGCAGTCAAATCGATGACCACACGACGTGCGTACATCAGCTTATCGGCAGTGTCTCTGAGTTCGTCCATCAACCGAGAGACGACCTTTTCTCCTTTAAGCTCAGGATTACTTTCGACTAAAACTTGGAGTTTGGGAACCAAATTGCTGATGGCATCAGAAGCTTTTTCAATCTTGGCCATGTCAGTACTACCGGTAGCTTTGTCGATGAGTTTTCTGGCCGAAACGATATCCTCATAAATCCCCTTTTCGTGTTTTAAATATCCCTTGACGGAACTTTCCAGATTAGGGATAAGACTGGCCTGACGCTTTAGCTGATTGCCTATATCCTGGATCGAGGCAACAATCCTAGTTTTGGCTGTTTGAAACCAATTGTAGAGTGAGACCACATAAAAGAAGAAGACGACAACCGCAATAATAAGGAGAAGTGTGAAATTCATTTTTCTTTGCTAATTATGTAACAAAGCTATCTTAGCATTGTCTGCAAATTTTTCCAGCTGAGAGTGTTTACCACATCACTTTTACCGGCATAGCCTTTTCGGGCCTGCCAGACACCATATTTTATGTACTCCATTTGATCCACATCGTGACTGTCCGTATTAACAATGAGCTTAACGCCTTTGGAAACAGCGATCTTGATCAGATCGTGCGGAAGATCTAGCCTGTCCGGGTAGGCGTTAACCTCAATGATCTTGTGGTTTTGAGCAGAAAACTCAAAGATTTTTTCCCAGTCGGCCCGGAGCGACTCACGGTGGTTGATTAGCCGACCGGTCGGGTGTCCAAGAATTAGAGCTTTAGGATGAGAAAGAGCGGCAATGATTCTTTCGGTGTTTTCTTCTACGGTGTTGTCGAAAGCGGAGTGAATAGAAACTATAGTATAGTCCAGTGAATTTAATAATTTTTCACTAAGAGCGAGGTCTCCATCCGGTCTAATATCTACCTCCAAGCCAATGAGTAATTTAATTCCTCTATTTTTCACGGCCTTTTCATAAGCACGAAAGTTCTGCTCTAAGTACTTCTTCCTGGCAAATAAAACGTTTTCCGTCTCTTTTTCCGATAGCCCGAAGTACTTGGGGTTATGATCAGAGATGCCGAGATATTCATAACCCAGTTGATAAGCTTTGTCCAAAATATCATGAAGTGGGCTGGTCCCCTGATCATGTGAGCTGGGATAATCGAAATTGCTGTGAATATGAAGATCCCCTTTAATGTCTTTTAGATCAACTAATGAAGGTATTTTGTTTTGTTGAGCAAGCTCGATCTCGCCGGTATCTTCCCGAATCTCGGGTGGAATCATTTGCATGCCTAAAAAGTGATAAAAATCCTTTTCGGTTTTAAAATGTTTGAGCTTGCTTTTCTGCTTGATTCCGTACTCGGAGAGCGATAACCCCTTTTCTTTGGCGATAGTCCGCAAACGAATGTTGTGCATCTTGGAACCAGTGTAATGCTGAAGCAAACTACCCCAATCTTGCGGTTCGGAAAGTTTGATATCTACCTCAAAACCATTCTTGAGCTTAACGTGACTAACATGATCGCCTTTGGTTATGACAGAACTGATTAACGGATACGATAAAACGTAGACCATCGATTCTTCAGGATGTTTGGTGTTGAGCGCAAGATCGATGTCTCCGACCGTTGGAAGCCGTCTCCTAAGGCTTCCAAGTGGTTCGACCGAGATAGTCAGAGGAGATTGTTTCAGGTAGCCAATGAAGTCTTCGGCAATTGAGAGTGCCTCCGAGAGAAGAATCCTCCCTTTACCGGAATTTTTTATTTTAAGCGATTTAGTCAGCCGGGCGATAGATTTCTCTTTAAAGCTGTCAATCTCATTTAATTTACCTGCATTGATCAATTGTTGAAGGCGTTGAAGGGCAATTTTTTCATTGGTTAGATGAAATTTTTGGGCAAGCTTGTAGGCCGTCATAGGACCAACCCCACGAATTTCCATTAAAGCAAACATGCCCGCCGGAACTTTTTTTAACTGTGATTCAAAATGACGAACCCTACCTTTGGAAAAGTACTCGTCGAGATACCCAATAAGAGCCTTTCCTAAACCGGGAACGGTTTCCAACTTGTCTTGCCTCCAAAGCTCGTCAATCGACTCGGATAGATTGTCTATTACCGTAGCGGCGTTGTTGTAGGCCTTTACCCTGAAAGTATCCCCTTCTTTAACACGAAAAACCGCCGCAACTCTTTCAAGGAGCCGGGCGGTTTCTCGGTTAATGGTCATACAACCATTATACGTAATTCTTACGAATTAATAGTTAATTTAGCGACCTCCGAAGGATCTTCCACTAGTGGCGGGACGGTCTTCTTTGGGACGGGCTTCATTAACAATAATGTTGCGACCATCAAGGTCAGCACCATTCATTTTTTCGATAGCACTCTTAGCAGCTTCAGCATCTTCGAATTCAACGAATCCGAAACCCTTACTCCTGCCGGAGAACTTATCTGATATAACTGTTACCTCACCGAGAGCACCAAAGGGAGAAAAAATCTCCTGGAGTCTGGTTTGAGTAATATTGTAGGGTAGATTCCCTACGTACAAACGAACAGCCATTTCTGGCTCCTTTCTACTTTCCCCGTGGCCATCATCACCGCGAGACAATCTGTAAAGGTTAAGATGATTTAACTAGCATATTATAGCAGAACAGCAGACACGCAAGCTCCAACACCTAAAAATGGTTCAAAATCTGCTGGGGGTGGAGATATTTGCCTCTAGGCATTAAAATATAACTGTTGGGGCTCTGCCATAGGCGGACAGGTGTAGCGCAGTTTCCGCCACAGGCGGATCAGCCTATGGCTGAGGTTAGCGCGGTAGGTTAAAATTGTATTTTGGGGCTGTAGCGCAGTTGGTTAGCGCGTCTCCCTGTCACGGAGAAGGTCGGGGGTTCGAATCCCCCCAGCCTCGCAAAATTTTTCCAAATTAAAACCCGCCTCAAATAGAGACGGGCTTTACGAACGAGTGGATGGAGAGTTCTAGAAGTCGCCGAAGAGGTGAATGACAACGAGAATGCAAAACAGTATCAACCATCCACCGATGTTCAGCGAGGCGAGAGCGATTCCACCCCAGATGTAAAGAACAATTTGATCAATCGGGCTGGGGAGAAAGAGAAGAAGGACGAGTGCAAGCACCCACCAGGCACCGGACGCTAGACCGATTCCGACAAGTGACTAGATGATCAGTATTAACGCGAGCATTTGAACCTCCTGGTTCGATTATGGATTTAATGCGTGGAATGGGATATTTGAATCAGTAATATGATACCACGACTTGCTCAATTTGTCAACTATAGGTCTTGGTTTGTGCCTAGAAGTGGTGGGTATAGGTGGGCTGAGTAGTCCAGTAGCCTCGAATAAACCTATAGTCTTGACTTTTGGGACTAATTGTAGTATCATTCCCTATCCTAATTCAAGTTGCTCCACGCCCAAAGTGGAGGACGGAGGCAAGAATGCTTGTTATCAAAATGTTCCAGCACAACCAGACTGACTCCATGTTTGTTGGTGTCAAGAAAGACGGGGTGGTTTTATCTTTCAAGCACCCAGATGGACTACCAGTGAAGGTTGTCTTTCAAGAAAGGCCAACAAAACTATTTGGCGCTCTTGACGCTCTGAAAGCGGATCGAGATTATGTTCACCAACATGGTTTTGACCACCGTGAGTTCGATGCTAATGACCTAACGTTTGGTGGTTGGCTTCGACGTAGTGAACACTCGAAAGAGCGTTTGACCCTACACGTTTCGTTTTATGTTGGCCAGGGTTCATCCGAGTTCCATGAGTACGAGGTCACCCTGGACATTAAGCAGCTTGAGTATGTTCTGGGTGCGATCAACAAGTTTTTTGAAGATTAGTTGGAACAACGATTAGCCAGAGTAACATCTGGCTATTTTTATACCTAATAGTTCTTAGATCACCCTTGCTTGCGTACAGATACTTGACATTGATAAAAGAGTATATAAGATTGAGGTATGAAAAAAGGACAGAGTACGGAAAAACGTATTAAGAATATCCTAAAATTTTTTAAATTGAACGAAAATACTATTAGTACACTGATGGGTGCGGTGGTGATAGTGGTTATAGCGGGATTGATTTTTAATTACTTTAGGACCGCAAATCTGAAAACCTGGCAAGGAATTCTCTTGAATGAAGAGCAACCGGCAACAACCGATAAAAAGGACGAGCCAGCTGACGACAAACTAATTGCTACCTATAAAGTGGCTAAGGGGGATGATTTGTGGCATATCTCAGAAAAATACTACAAGTCTGGGTACAACTACGTGGACATCATGAAGGAAAACAAGATCTTGGGCAAGGGAGTCATAACACCGGGGATGGAACTGAAGATTCCAAAAGTTGAATCTAAAAAAATTACCGTGATAGAGGCTAAAAAAGACATCGTTATTTCTGATAAAGGTGATGTTGTCAAAGCGGATACAAAAGCTTCGGCTAAACCCATTGAAGTAGGCGAATACACAACCCAAAAAGGAGATTCGTATTGGAAATTGGCCGTTAGGGCCTATGGAGATGGATATAAATGGACAAAAATTTTCTGGGCCAATAAAAAGATCTTTGCCAATCCTGATTTGATATATTCCGGTGTTAAAATCACGATTCCAAAGTTGGATCTATAGTCTTGCTCAAACATAAAATGACGTCCTCCCCGTGTCGGCCTTCGGCCTTCACACGGGGTTTCCTTGTTT
>CAYHNG010000003.1:0-103387 GCA_964357975.1 uncultured Pseudomonadales bacterium | reverse complement strand
AAGACGTGCCCAAAGAAACTATATTCGAGACAGCAAGAAGAATATCAAGGTTGAGTGTCAAATTATGCCCATGAGTGAAGCCAGGAAGGCCGGGGCTTTGGAGTATTTTGGTCAGAAATATCCGGACCTGGTTACGGTTTACACCATTGGTGACAAGAGAGATTTCTTCTCCAAAGAACTTTGCGGCGGACCTCATGTGGAAAGTTTGGCAGAACTTGCTAAGATAAATATAGTCAAACAAGAATCTCTTGGAGCCGGAACGCGCCGTCTCTATTTACAATTTGTTTGACAAGGCAACTGTGTGAACCTAGTTAACTTATTTGGCAATAAATCAAAAGTCCCTGAACCGGAATATTTTCTGGCCGTAGAAATTCATGAGTCTCTTATCAAGACAGCTCTTTGGGAAATTTTGGACGGACAACCGGAAATTGTTAACATTGGATCTTATGAATCCTGGACCGATGAAGAGTCTCTTATCAATGGTGTCGATTCTTCCATTGATCAAGCTATCAAGGTCATCAAAGGCCAGCCCAAACGAGTCATTTTTGGTTTACCTGATTCTTGGATGGAGCGAGAAAAAATACACGCCACCAAAACAAAACTAATCACTCACCTCTGCAAAGAACTTGGTCTGGATCCGATTGGAGTCGTTACCACCAATCGCGCCGTGTCCCACTATCTCAAGAAGCGGGAAGGCATGCCTCCTACTGTCATCCTCCTTGAAGTCTATACTTCCAAAGTCGCCGTCTCCTATGTTTATCTTGGTGAAGTTCAACAAACCGAAGAGGCCGCCAGATCTGGCGATCTGGCCCACGACGTTGAGGAAGGTTTGGCCAGAATGGAATTGCCTAATTATCCGGCCAGATTCATTTTAACCAATGGCAACAGTCTAGAGGAGGAGTCACAACAAATCACTGCCTTTCCCTGGACCGAACGCCTTCCCTTCAAACACATCCCTAAAGTAGAAGTGCTTCCAATCGATTTCTCCATCAAGTCCATTGCGCTTACCGGTGGCGTTGAAGCGGTTCAATTTTTGGGTATGGACGTCACTGAAAAAGAAAACGTCCCCAGCCCCGTCAGCGACGATTCAAACTTAGTGATTCCGGTTGAAACTCCATCGTCGATCGAAGAACTTGGTTTTTCCTACGAGGAGGCCTCTCCTCCCCCTACCGTTCCCCTTGCTTTAAGAACACCGGACGATATCTCTGAGGATGTTCCTCCGGTTGAACTTTCTGAAGATGAGCCGGAGTACGCCTTCTCCGATGAAACGATACAGCCTACCAAGCCCCGTTTAACGGTCAAACTTCCTCCAATTCCTAAATTTTCCTTTCCTTCTTTACCCCACCTCAATTTTTCTTGGTTATATTTATTGTTAGTTCCTTTCCTTTTTGCTCTGGTATTTGTCGGTTATCTTTTTCTTGGCCAGGCCCAAATCACCATTCATTTCAACCCCCAAAAAATAAGCCGTCAGATTGGAATTTCCATTGCCGAAACACCTCAAACCGGCATTCCGACTCTACTGGCCACCAAAAAAACTTTTTCCGGTTCTGCCACCGAGTCCGTCTCCACTACCGGTACGGCTACCGTAGGAGACAAGGCTGTAGGTACAATTACCATCGCCAACAAATCAGTTGCCCCCATTGTCCTCAAGGCGGGAACTACCGTTTCCAACGACACCGGTAAGTATCTCTACACTTTGGTTAGTCCGGTTACTGTCGCTTCGGCCAGCTCGGATCCCATCGATCCTATTTCCGGTAAAGCTACCGGAGTCCAAGTCATCGCGGTGCGAATTGGAGCTGAATACAATCTGACCAAAAACACCATTTTTTCGGTTGACAACTTCTCCAAGTCCATCGCCGCCGCCATTACTGAATCGGATTTTAGTGGCGGTACCTCGAGAACTGTCAATGCGGTCTCCAAAGCAGATCAAGATAAAGTTCTGGCCACAGCCACTGAAAAGATTAAATCCCAGGTCAAAACGGACTCGGAAATACAAACTCCTGGTTTCAAAACCTTACCTCTGTCCGATATCCAGTTTACCAAGAAACAGTTTGACCACAATCTCAACGAAGAAGCTACTACCGTTAGTCTTGTCCTTGAAGGATCGCTCGATGCTTTGGTTTACTCCGAAAGTGACCTCTACAATTTAGTCTCGGAACAGATCAAAGATCAAATACCCTCCGGTTCATCTACCAACCGGGAATCGACTTCAATTCGTGTAGAAAATCCAACAAAGGTAGATGGCGGTTATCATGCCAAGATAAACATTGACGCTCCTCTTATACCAAAAATCGATGAGGCAAAACTAGCCGGATATATTCGCGGTAAGTCCACCACCGGCGCTCGTCACTTTTTTGAACCAATCGGTGGTTTCACTTCAGCCGATATCAAAATCTACCCCCCAATTCCGCTGATCACCCGGATTCTTCCCTTAAATAATATCAAGTTCGAACTCAAAGGGAATTAAATGTTATATAGCTATCGCAAAGCTACTCCGGACAATCCGCATCCGGGAAGGCGCATCCCTCGTTATCTCAAAACTATACCTACTTTAGTCTCGGCTTTGGGATTGGGTATTCTCGCGGGTGTCGCTTATCCTGTAGTTAGTTATCAGTTAAAAGATATCAACTTGTTTGGAGGTTCCGATTCCGGCCTCCTCTCTCCGGCCTATTATCAATCGAAAGCGGAAGATAACAACTCTCCGGTAGTGCTCAACGGATTGGATTACACCAAAGCCAGCAGTTGGTTTCCGGGTAGTATGCAAAATGAACTTTTTTCAGCCAGTACCACCCCTTCTGATCAGTCACCTGAGTCGTACACTCTTTCCATTCCCTCACTAGGTATCGTTGATGCAAAAGTAACTCTCCGCGATGAGGATCTCACCAAGCAATTAGTCCAATATCCTCAGACCGCTCTTCCGGGTCAGATTGGTTCGCCCGTTATCTTCGGACATTCAACACTCCCGCAGTTTTTTGACCCCAAGAAGTACACCACCATTTTTTCCACTCTACCCAAAGTCAAAGTCGGTTCCGATATATTTGTCACTTATGACGGTATTGAGTACACCTACCGCATTACCAAGACTTTCGAAGTGAAACCAAACGAACTCTGGGTTCTCCGTCAAGATTACTCGGATAAAACTCTTAAGGTTATTACTTGCGTTCCACCCGGCACCACTCTCCGCCGCCTGGTGGTCGAAGGCACCCTCATCAACAACTAGCGGTTATAATCCAAGCATGCCTACCATTCTATGCCTTGATCCCGGTACTGCTCACACCGGTATTGCCATTTCCGAAGAGGGGATTCTTGCTACACCAGTCGCCACCATCTATGAAAAGGACCTTGACCAATTGGTTGTCAAAATAAAACCCTATCTTCTCAAGCACAATCCGGACTATATCATTATCGGTATCCCGGAATATGGGCCAATAGTCAAGCTTGCGACAGATTTAAGTGAAAAAATTTACGCCGTTTATCCCAAAGAGATAATTTTTTTCAGGGAAGATCTCAGCTCTCACACTGCCAGAAATGTCATGAAGACACAGGGGAAAACTTTGGCAAAACGCAAAAAAGAAGAACACCAAACCGCCGCCGCCCTCATTCTCCAAGACTACCTCGACTCCCTTTAATCCTCAATATTTTTCTTTTGGTACAATCTAGATATGTTCAAGAATATTATTGCTCCGGTACAAGCTTGGCTTTTATCCAGAGGCGTTTGTGTGGGCTGCGGTACCCCTTTAACCGACGGCCAAAGTAAAGCTTCAACTAAGGTAAAAGACTGCGATCAGGTCACCTGCAAATGCGGTCGTGTGTTTGTTTACAATCCCAAGTCAAACACCTATCGTCGTGCTTTGCTTAGCGAAATATAAATATTTTTATGTTTAAGCGATTTTTCACTGCCTTAATCATCCTTGCTGTCATATTTTTTGCTTGGTATTTTCAATCGGTCCAGCCAGTCACGCGCCACGAGTCACCCATGTTGGACTTCGAGGTCAAACCTGGTATTGGGGTAGACAGAATCGCTAACGATCTTAGTGGAGCGCGGCTCATCCGTTCCCGTGTTGGCTTCAAGATTACCGTTATCCGTCTTGGGGTGGCCAACAAGATTCAAGCCGGCTACTTCAAGCTTTCTCCCACAATGAGTGCTTCCGAAATAGCGGAGGCCTTGACTCACGCCTACGCCAAACAAGTCACGGTCACCATTCGGGAAGGTCTTCGTAAAGAAGAGATTAATTACACTATCGAAAAAGCATTTAAGGATAAGGGGTACGATTACGACCAAAATGAATTTTCCACCCTTTCCAAAGACAAAGAGGGCTATCTTTTTCCCGAGACCTACAATTTTTCTCCAAATGCCACAGCCGACGACATCATTAATCGTCTAACCAGCCAATTTGATTCTATCGTCAGAGAGTTAAATATTCCCGCCAGTGAATTAAAACAGACTGTAATTGTTGCCTCCTTGCTGGAAAGAGAAGCTTCCAACAAAAACTCAGTCATCGACAAAGAACAGAAACTGCTCGTTTCGGGCATAATCCACAATCGACTTAAAATTGGTATGGGCTTACAAATTGATGCGACAGTTCAATACGTTTCGGCCAATTCCCGCTGTCGTCAAATAAATTGTGACTGGTGGGGCGGTAGTCCAAGTAAATCCGACATAAAAATAGTTTCCCCTTACAACACCTATCTCAACGCAGGGTTACCCCCGGCTCCGATCTCTAACCCTGGCAGAGCCTCTCTGGAAGCGGCTGCTCATCCGGCGAAAACCAGTGCGCTGTACTACTTACACGATGATCAGGGCCAAATCCACACCGCCGAAACATTGAAGCAACACAACCAAAATATTTGCCTTTATCTCAAGAAGGACTGTAGATAACAAAAAACCGGCATGCATTTTGCACACCGGTCAATCAATCTATTTTTCATTTTTCATCCAGGACAACTTTCTTTTTTCTAACTCTCTTTTGAAGCCATCGGGATGCATTTGGATCTGTGTGAGGCTCCATCCGGAATCGTAAAGTACTCTAGCAAAAAACTCCAGATTTTCCTTAAACTTTCCAGCCTCTCTGTTCATCGCCCAGTACTCTACGCCATATCTCCCCATCGTGGTTAGGATAACTAGTCCGTATGCCCACGGGACCGCCCAAAATCCCCACAGGTCAAATACCATAAAGACTATGGTCAAGACAGCTATCTTAATCAACAAGGAACCGATTACCAATAGCCAGAATTTTTTCAATGTAGTCTCCTATTCAGAATTCGAATATTATATCAAACTCCGTGTTGACAGCAAGCTAATTCAGCCTTATACTACTTACACTGCTCTAAACTTGGCTGGGCTTTTTGCCAGTCAGGTTTTTGTATGTTGTCCATTGTTATTTACTCCTGCCTAAATCCAAAAAAACCGGATGATTAATCAAAAAAAACGCGAAAATTGGGGTAACATAGCCTCAAAGTTACCAGAGTCCAACTTGGCTCAAACCCAGCTAGATTCCTACAAACAATTTCTCGAAGAAGGCATCCGTGAATCATTACTCGAACTAAATCCCATCAAAGACTTTACCGGTAAGGTCTTTGAATTTGAATTTTTAAGCAACCGCGTTGGTCTTCCTAAATTTTCTCCCAAACAAGCTATCGAAAAAGGTGTTACTTTCGAATCTCCTCTATGGGCTACCGTTAAGCTGACTAACCTCCATACCAAAGCCACCCAACAGCAGGAGATCTTTCTTGGAGATATCCCCATGATGACCTCCATCGGTACTTTTATCATCAACGGTGTTGAGCGTGTGGTTGTTAACCAGCTCGTCCGTTCTCCAGGAGCCTACTTTACTCGAGAATTTGATCCTCATTCCGGTCGCGCCATGCATCAGGCTGAAGTTCGTCCCATGCGTGGTTCTTGGTTGGAGTTCATTGTCTCTCGGAATGATTATATTTCTGTCCGCATTGATCGCCATCGCAAGGTTTCCGCTACGACACTAATTCGCGCTTTGGGCTACTCTACCAACGAAGAAATCTTGGCTCTTTTTGCCGAAGTTGATACAGACAAAGAGCACCGTTACATCGCCTCCACCTTATTAAAAGACAACAGCACCACGACCGAAGAGGCCGTCTTGGACTTTTATCAAAAAGTCAGACCCGGCGAGCCTGCTGTCCTGGAGAACGCCAAAGCCTTACTTCATCAAATGTTTTTCGACCCACGTCGCTACAATTTAGGTTTGGTTGGTCGTTACAAGATGAACCGCAAGCTAAGTATCAATACTCCAATTGACAAACAGCACATCACTCTCAGCAATGACGACTTCGTAGGTTCTATTAGATATTTGATTGGCCTTCAAAATGGACAGGGTAAGGTAGATGATATTGACCACTTGGCCAACCGTCGTCTTCGTTGTGTCGGCGAACTTGTCAACCAGACTTCCTTCAAGGCCGGTCTTCTTCGTTTGGAGCGCTCCATCAAAGAAAAAATGTCCCTCGCCAAACCGGACGAGCTTCCCACCCCCGCCGCTTTTGTCAATCCTCGCCCGATTATTTCTGCCATCACCGAGTTCTTCCGCCGCAACCGACTTTCTTCCATATTAGATCAGGTCAATCCGCTTTCGGAGGTCGATAATTTAAGACGTATTTCAGTTATGGGGCCTGGTGGAATTACTCGAGAGCGCGCCAGCTTCTCCATGCGTGACATCCACTCTTCTCAATATTCTCGTATCTGCCCGGTCCGTTCTCCTGAAGGTCCAAACATTGGCTTGGTTACATATCTTGCTCTCTATGCCCGCATCAACCCTTACGGTTTTCTTGAAGCTCCTTATCTCAAGGTTAACAAACTAGAAAAGGCAGGTAAAACAACTTTCAAAATCGGCGAAGAAGTGGTCTACTTGGCTGCCGACGACGAGGAAGACGCTTATATTACTCATGCCGGTATTGAACGTAACGGAGACATCATCACTCAGAAATGGGTTCCAGTCCGCTATGGAGGCAAGTTTATTGAAGCCGACATCGACAGAGTCCAATATATCGACGTCATCCCGAGACAGGTGGTCGGTACTTCCGCCGCCTTGATTCCTTTCGTCGCACAGGATGAAGGTACTCGTGCTCTGATGGGAACCCATCACCTTACCCAAGCTCTTCCGTTGGTCAAGCCCACCGCCCCCATTGTCGGGACAGGTATGGAAGAAGTTACTGCCAAAGGTATGGGCTGGGTTGTTTCATCCTCTTTTGATGGTGAGGTAATCTCCGTAGATGGTAACCACGTTAGTCTCAAGCTGTCAGCCAAAGACGCCGCTCTGGCTGTTTCTGAAATTTCTCCTTACGACTATGGATTTGTCGAACTGTCAAAAGATGTTGTTACTTACAACCTTCGGAAATATCACAACTCTTCTCAAGACACCTGTTATAACCAGCATCCTTTGGTTGATGTTGGCGATAAGGTGAAAAAGGGAGATGTTATTATCAATGGTCCCGCTTCCGAGAACGGCGAACTGGCCTTAGGTCAAAATCTCTTGATTGCTTATGCCGCCTTTGAGGGTCTTGGTTACGAAGATGCTATCGTCGTTTCCGATCGCTGTGTCCGCGAAGATCTGTTGTCTTCTGTCCATATTCACGAACATACCTGCGACGTCATGGATACCAAACTTGGTGCCGAAGAACTCACTCGAGACATCCCGAACGTGGCCGAAGTCGATCTTAAGAATCTTGGCCAAGATGGTATCGTGGCCATCGGTTCCGTCGTTGGACCTAACGATATCCTGATTGGAAAAATTGCTCCCAAAGGTGAAACTGAACTTACGGCTGAAGAAAGACTCTTGAGAGCTATCTTTGGTGAAAAGGCCCGAGAAGTTCGGGATACCTCTCTTCGCATGCCACACGGCGAGCAAGGAGTTGTTGTCTCGGTGAGAACCCTCAGTCGCGAGGATGGAGACGAGCTCGATGCCGGGGTCATTACTCAGATTAAGATCAAGGTCGCTCAGCTTAGAAAAATTACCGTTGGTGATAAGGTAGCCGGTCGACATGGTAACAAAGGCGTTATTTCCAAGATCGTTTCCGATGCCGATATGCCACATCTCGCCGACGGACGCCCCATCGATATCATTATTTCTCCTCTTTCCGTTCTAGCTCGTATGAATCTAGGGCAGCTCTTGGAAGCTCAGTTGGCTTTGGCTGGTGAAAAACTCGATCGTCGTTTCTCGGTTCCGGTCTTTGAAAAAGTTTCTGAAGATCAAATTACCGAAGTTCTCAAGGAAGCCGGTCTGCCCATAACCGGTAAGTCTCAGCTCTATGATGGGCGCACCGGTGAAGCTTTTGCTCAAGAAACAGCGGTTGGTGTTGGCTACATTATTAAACTCAACCACATGGTTGAGGATAAAACCCATGCCCGCTCCATTGGACCTTACTCTTTAGTTACTCAGCAACCGTTGGGAGGTAAGGCGCAGATGGGTGGACAGCGTTTGGGAGAAATGGAAGTCTGGGCCCTCGAAGCGCACAAGGCCGCCTATTCACTTCAGGAAATGCTTACCCTCAAGTCGGACGATGTGGTTGGTCGTTCAAAAGCCTTCGAAGCCATCGTCAAGGGTGAAACCATCCCCATGTCCTCGATCCCCGAGTCTTTCAAAGTTTTGGTAAAGGAGCTTAACTCGCTTTGTCTGGCGGTAGTACCTACCGGTCAAGTTGTGGCTGCCGTTGAAGAGCCCATGCCGGTCAAACCGGAAATTGCTGCTGCGATTGACGAGGCTACTTCAATGTCTGATGAACTCAAAGCCTCAACCTTTGAAGAAGAGGACGAGACCGGCGAACCTATCGATGACGTAAATGAAGAATCGGCCGAAGCGGGAGATCCAAACCCGGATTTAGAAAATCAGTAATTATAGTAAACCTAACCAAAACCTAACCAAAAAATGAATAACATTGTCGACTTCTCAGGTTTGCAGATCAGGCTCGCTAGCCCCGAAGATATTCGTAGCTGGTCCTACGGTCTCGTCACCAAACCGGAAACCATTAACTACCGAACCCAAAAACCGGAAAAGGACGGTCTTTTCTGCGAACGTATCTTTGGACCAACCAAAGATTGGGAGTGTTACTGCGGGAAATATAAAAGAGTTCGTTTTAAAGGCATTGTTTGTGATAAATGTGGTGTCGAGGTGACTTTGAGTCGCGTCCGTCGTGAGCGTATGGGTCACATTGAGCTTTCTGCTCCGGTTGCCCACGTTTGGTTCTTCAAAGGAGCCCCGAGTAAACTCTCGCTCCTCTTGGATATTTCTCCCAAGTCTCTCACTTCGGTTATCTACTTTAGCAAGTTCCTTATTATGTCCGTTAACGTAGAGGGACGCGAGGACGCCTTGAAGAGTATTGAAACTCAAAAAGAAACCAAACTAGCCGAGGTCCGTGTCAATTTTGATAAACAAATCGAGGATATTAAGTCGCAGGGTGAAAAAGAAGTGGCTGAGCTAAAAAAGAAGATTAAAGTTAAGGACGAACTCGAACTTAAAACCGAAGATCTCAAAGTTCAATACAAGCAAAAAGTAGCTTCGCTTCGTGAACAAATGGTTGTCGAGTTAGCCTTTACCGAAGAAATCTACAGCAAACTTGGATCTCTCATTGAAAGAATTCAGACCAACTCCTTAGTTTCCGATTCCGAATTTGCCAAGCTTGAAGAATATCATCTGGTCGACTGGCTCGAGGCGGGTATGGGTTCAGAGGCTTTACTTGATGCCCTCAAGAAAGTTAATTTAGATGAACTTGCCATCAAACTCAAAGAAGATCTCAATAGTCCTTCCGAAGCCAAAAAACTCAGAGCTACCAAGAGACTCCAGGTCGTACGTGGTTTGGTCGATTCCAAGATCAAACCGGAATGGATGATTGTTCAAACTCTTCCCGTTATTCCTCCGGACCTTCGTCCAATGGTTCAACTTTCCGGTGGACGTTTTGCGGCTTCTGACCTCAACGATCTTTACCGCAGAGTTATCAACCGCAACAATCGTCTTAAACACCTTATCGATCTTGGTGCCCCGGAAATTATTTTGAGAAACGAGAAGCGCATGCTTCAAGAGGCCGTTGATTCTTTGATCGACTCTTCTCAAGCCAGATCTACTCGACGTTCCCGTACGGGCAAAACCCTCAAGTCGCTTTCCGATATGCTTCGAGGTAAGCAAGGTCGTTTCCGTCAAAATCTTTTGGGTAAACGTGTTGACTACTCAGGCCGCTCCGTTATCGTCGTTGGACCTGAACTTAAACTAAACCAATGTGGTTTACCAAAAGACATGGCGTTGGAAATGTTTAAACCCTTCGTTCTTCACGAGCTTATCAAACAAGATATGGCACCGAATGTTAAAGCAGCCAAGATTTTGATTGAAAAACGCCAACCGGAAGTTTTCGACATTCTCGAAAAGATTACCAAGAAACACCCCGTTCTCCTCAACCGTGCCCCCACGCTCCACAAGCTTTCTATTCAAGCTTTCTGGCCGGTACTGGTCGACGGTGCCGCAATTCGTCTACACCCGGTTGTTTGTGGCGGTTTCAACGCTGACTTCGATGGAGACCAAATGGCTGTCCACGTACCCCTAACCAAAAAAGCCATCATGGAAGCCAAAAAACACATGCTTCCTCAATTTAACTTGGTCAAGCCTTCAGCGGGCAACCCGGTCTCTATCCCTGATTCCAAAGAAATGGCTATCGGTGTTTATTACCTTACTTCTGTCGACACCAAGTTATCCATGTATTCAACTGCCTTTTCTTCACCCACTGAGGCTATTACCGCCTACGAAACCGGCGCTTTAAACCCTCGTCAGCTCATAAAGGTTCGTTTGGTCGCTGGTGACTCTACCCTTACCGAGACCACTGTTGGCCGTATTATCTTTAATCAAATACTGCCCAAGGAGTGGTCGTTCATCAACCACAATCTTCCTCGTAAGGAAATTTCCGCCATGTTCCATCGGGCTATCAAAGAGCTCGATATCAAGCGAGTGGTTAGACTCATCGATGGTGTAAAAAACATTGGTTTTGCTTACTCTACCGTTTCCGGTCTTTCCTTCGCTATTTCCGATAACGAAATGTACTCCGAAAAAGACGCCGTTATTGAAGCAGGTAACCAAAAAGCCAAAGATATCGAAGAAAACTACAATACTGGGTTAATCACCAATGAAGAAAGACGCAAACTTACTATCCAAATGTGGATGGACACCGCCGAAGACTTGGCTGAAAAGACCTGGCAAGAATTTTCCGAAGACAATCCGGTCCGCTTAATTATTGATACCGGTATGGGTCGTATTACCAAGAACACCATCAAACAGCTTTCCGCCATGCGTGGTATCAACGTAGACCCGCTCGGAAACATGGTGGAACTTCCTACCAAAGGTAACTTCCGTGAAGGTCTTAATATTTTTGAATACGTTACTTCAATTCGTGGATCTAGAAAAGGTTTGACTGATACGGCTCTTCGTACTGCCGATGCCGGTTATCTTACTCGTCGCTTAGTTGACGTCAGTCACGATGCGATTGTCCGTGCCGAAGACTGTGGCACTGATGAGTTCGTTACCATTTCTGTCGACGATAGTCGGGGCAAGATCTTCGAGAAACGCATTAACTCTCGCTTCGCTGCCAAGAAAGTTACTTCACCCGAAACACACAAAGTTTTGGTTGATGCCGGAGAGATGATTACCGAAGAAATCGCCGCCGAGATAACCCGCTCTGGTGTCAAAGAGGTCGAAGTTCGTTCTCCTCTCACCTGTAAGATGCGTTTTGGCCTTTGTATCAAGTGCTATGGAAATAATCTAGCCAACAACGACGCCGCCGTCATTGGAGATCCGGCCGGTGTCATCGCTGCCCAGTCCATTGGTGAACCGGGCACTCAGCTCACAATGCGTACCAAACACTCAGGAGGTGTTGCCGGTGTCGACGTTACGCAAGGACTTCCCCGCGTCACCGAACTTTTCGAGGTTCGTCAGCCTAAACTGGTCGCCCCCATCTCGGAAGTTTCCGGCAAGGTGAAAATTGTCGAAACAGATAATGGCAACCTGGTCACGGTTACCCCTACTGGTAAGAAAGAAGATCGTAAAGAATATCTGATACCTTTGGCCATGCCTCTCAAGGTCGAGGATGCAGACATCATTGCTGTAGGTACGCAACTAGCCGCCGGTGGCGTCGATATCAAAGAACTTCTCAAAATCAAAGGACTGAGAGCCGCCCAGAACTATCTTATTGGTGAAATCCAGGCTATCTACGAATCACAAGGCATAGGTATTCACGATAAACATTTTGAGGTGATCGTCCGCAAGATGTGTGACTATGTTCGCATTGACTCACTTGGAGATACCAGTTTGGTAGCTGGAGACGTCATTAGCCGGGGTAGTTATGAAATGGCCAACGAAGCCATTATTGCTCAAGGAGGTGAACCTGCCACTGCCACGAATTTGATACTCGGTACTATTCGCGCCGCTCTCCACACCGACTCTTGGTTGTCTGCCGCTTCGTTCCAAGACACAACTAGTGTCTTGACGGACGCTGCCACACAGGGCAAGATTGACCACTTGGTAGGTATGAAAGAAAACGTTATTATTGGTCGGTTGGTTCCCACGAGCAAGTTGCGTGCCAGAATCGAGAATATCTGATAAAATACACGAGCAAACTATGCCTACAACTAACCAACTAATTAAACACGGTCGCATCAATAGTGCCCGTAAAATCAAGACTACTGCTCTCCGCAAGAGTTTTAACTCTGTTAAACGACACATGGTCGCCACCCAAAGCCCCCAGAAGGCCGGTGTCTGTCTGCAGGTTAAGACCATGACTCCCAAGAAGCCTAACTCCGCTCTTCGTAAGATTGCTCGTGTGCGTCTTAGTAACAAGCAGGAAGTGACCGCTTACATCATGGGAGAAGGTCACAACTTGGCCGAGCACAGCATCGTTCTTATTCGTGGCGGTCGTGTCCGAGACCTTCCGGGTGTCAAGTATCACATTGTCAGAGGCAAGTTAGATACCGGTGGTATCGAAAAGCGCCGCACTAGCCGTAGTAAATACGGTACCAAGCGTCCCTCAGCAGCTAAAAAATAAAATATGAGATCCAAAAAAACCCCAGCCAAAAAAATCCAATTCGATCCGGTTTACGGAGATGCTTTGGTCAGCAAGCTCATCAATGGTGTAATGTCCGATGGTCGCAAATCTGTTGCCGCCAAGCAAGTTTATCGAGCTATCGATATCGTTGCGGAACAGACCAAACAAGATGGTCTTGAGTACCTCAATGCCTCTCTTGATAACATTAAACCTACTATTGAAGTTCGTTCTCGCCGTGTCGGAGGTGCCTCTTACCAGGTTCCTACCCCTATTCGTCCTGAGCGTCGTGACTCCCTCGCCATCCGCTGGCTCATCAACGCCGCTAAAGCTCGAGGTGCAAACCCCTACCGCACACTCGCTGACAAGCTAGCCGCCGAGATCGTCGAAGCTCACGAAAATGCCGGTGCCGCCATCAAAAAGAAGCTCGATACTCACAAAATGGCCGAAGCCAACAAGGCCTTCGCCCACTTCCGCTGGTAAAGGCTACTTCACACCACCAAAGTCCCGCAATGGCGGGATTTCTGGTATAATACCCCATAACGTTTCCGTCGCCCCTTTCTAATCTAAACGGAGGTAAATATCATGTTCGATTTGTTATTTGGCCCAAAAATCGACCCAGAAACAACTGTTGAGTATTGGAGTGTCACTGTCATTCAAGATGGTGAAAACTATTACGCAAACCGAACGCTTTACGAGAAAACCACCTGGCAAGCGACGCAGAAAGCTTTGAAGAAACTCTTTGACATTCCCGCCAATACATTCGGCATTCAAGCACCCATGTATTTGCTCGTGATCAACTACTGCGGCAAGCGAACCCACTCTCTTCTTACACAAGCCGACTTTGAAAAATATACCGGTAGCTTTCCAACCAGAACAGTTCAAGAAGAGAAAGAGTGGAGGGATATCTTTATTCAACGGCTTAAACTGAGTCTCATGGAAAGTCAGGTCAAAATCCTGCAGGGTCAGATCAAGATATTAGAGCTGACGGCCGAAATGCACGAGATAATTAAATCCCTTTCCAAGTCCAATCCTAAGAGTTAAGTACAAAGCCCCTGCCTAGCAGGGGCTTTCTTGTGCCTTGTGCTATAATACCCCATAACGTTTTCGTCGCCCCTTTCCAATTTTTTTCAAGGAGCTCTTCGTGAAAATATTTGATAAATTTTTTAAACGCCGACCGGAACCAGCCCCAGAAACCCTCGTCGAAACTTGGATTGTTGAGATATTGGACACGCCTCAGGGTCCTGTTTTGAACAGAACACTGATTTCCACCCAGACATGGTCAAAACTTCCCAGTTTCCCTCCTCTACCGAATGGGGACTACGGCGTCGACAATCCCATCGTGTCTGTCCTCAACACTCTTTCCAAGCGTCACCGTTATTTCTCTTATACCAAATCCGACTTCGAACGGATCTTCGAGGCTATTCCGATCCGTGCCAAAGAAGAAAGAGCAAAGATCCGAGATAGCTACGGCGAAATGCTCGAAGGGGCGATTAAAGAGTTAAAGGAAATTCACGCTCGAATCACTGGATCGAACTAGGAGTTCACCATCGATCACTTTCATCAACCCACCTAAACAGTGGGTTTTTTGTGGTAAAATTAGCCTCGTGAAACTCTCTCCTCCGCGGAGAGGTTTTGTTCGTCAAATAATCAATCAACAACCAATAAATCAAAATGGCCGCTCCTACCGGAAAAAAGGTTCCTCTAGACCGTGTTAGAAATACAGGTATCATTGCCCACATCGACGCAGGCAAGACCACTACCACTGAACGTATTCTCTTTTATACCGGTAAATCTTACAAAATCGGTGATATCGATGAAGGTAACACTCAAATGGATTGGATGGAACAGGAGAAGGAAAGGGGAATTACTATCGTTTCCGCCGCCACCACTGCTTTCTGGACCCCCGTGCTTCCTAATGCCCGCTTTAAAGAAGAACATCGCTTCAATATCATTGATACTCCCGGTCACGTCGACTTTACCGCCGAGGTAGAGCGTTCTCTTCGGGTGCTCGATGGCGGAGTTATCGTTTTGGATGCCGGCTCCGGTGTTCAATCTCAGACCGAAACTGTCTGGCGTCAAGCCGACAAGTACAAAGTTCCTCGTATTGCTTTTATTAATAAAATGGACGTTTTAGGCGCCGACTACATGGCTACCATCAATGATGTTCATGAGAAATTGGGTGCCAAAACCGCTGTTATGGCTCTTCCGCTAGGTGTCGAGAACACTTTCCGAGGCATAGTTATGCTTCTCGAGAGACAAACTATCGTCTGGAAAGGTGATGAAACCGGTGCCTTATATGAAGTGACCGAAGGGTATCCTGAAGACATGAAGGATGAATGCGAATTGGAACGAGCCAAACTCATTGAATCTATCGTCGAGTTCGACGAAGCTCTTATGGGTGAATACTTGGATGGTAAAGAGCCTTCTCTGGATGCACTCAAGGCCGCCCTTCGCGTGGCTACCTGTGCCAACCTCATTGTCCCTGTTTTCCCCGGTTCATCACTCCGAAACAAAGGTGTCCAACCTCTTCTTGATGCTGTGGTCGACTTCTTGCCTTCTCCTTTAGACAAGCCACTCACCACCGGTATCAATCCTGAAACCAACGAGGAAGAGACTCGACGGGCCGATCCCGGTGAACCTTTTTCCGGTCTGGCTTTCAAAATCCAAGCCGACCCTCACGTAGGAAAACTGACCTATGTTCGTGTCTATTCCGGCAAAATTACCTCTGGCACTTTCGTCTATAACGCCAGCAAGCAAGAACGAGAACGACTGGGCCGTTTGATGTTGATGCATGCCAACACCCGTGAAGAAGTTTCCGAAGCTGGTGCCGGAGAAATTGTTGGCGTCGTTGGTCTCAAAGCTACCAAAACAGGAGATACCCTTTGCGACGAGAACAAGCCTCTGATTCTGGAATCCATCAACTTTCCGGATCCGGTTATTTCCCTCGCCATCGAACCCAAAACCAAAGCCGATCAAGAAAAACTCGACCTCGCTTTGAGTCGTTTGGCCGAAGAAGATCCAACTTTCAGGATCAAGACTGATCACGAAACCGGTCAGACCGTCATTTCAGGCATGGGTGAGCTTCACTTGGAGATTCTTGTCGATCGTCTGCGTCGTGAATTCAAAGTTGATGCTTCTACCGGTGCTCCTCAGGTAGCCTATCGTGAGACCATTACCAAAGCCGCACAAGGCGAAGGTAAGTTCATCCGTCAGTCGGGTGGTCGTGGTCAATACGGTCACTGTATTCTTATAGTTACTCCTAAGGCTCGAGGTGAAGGCTTTACCTTTACCAATAAAGTTGTTGGCGGTACCATCCCCAAAGAATTTATCGGACCGATCGAAAAAGGAGTCCGCGAAGCTTTGGATAATGGCCTTATCGCCGGTTTCCCCATGGTCGACTTGGATGTGGCCGTCATTGATGGAAGTTACCACGATGTCGACTCTTCCGAAATGTCCTTCAAGATCGCGGGTTCCATGGCGCTTCAGGACGCTGTTAAGAATGCCTCACCGGTCATCCTCGAACCAATTATGAAAGTTGAGGTTACCACTCCGGAAGCCAACATGGGTGACATTATCGGTGATCTTTCCAGTCGCCGTGCTCAAATTGGCGGTACTGCTCAGCGAGGTAACGCTCGTGTTATTACAGCCACCGTGCCCCTTTCCGAGCTCTCTGCTTACTCCACCGCCATCCGCTCTCTTACCGCCGGTCGTGCCAACTACTATATGGAGCCTTCACATTATCAGGATCTTCCCAACAGTTTAGCCGCTAAACTATTGAAATCTCCTACAAACTAGGATAAAATCTGCTAAAATAAATAGGCTCGAAAAACAGCAATTACCAAATATAAAAAATAATTAACAAAAATGGCAACATTTCAAAGAACCAAACCCCACGTTAATATCGGCACTATCGGTCACGTCGATCACGGCAAGACCACTCTTACTGCCGCTATTACCACCACTTTAGCCTCACAAGGCTTAGCTGAAGCTCTTCCTTTTGATCA
This sequence comes from uncultured Pseudomonadales bacterium, assembly GCA_964357975.1. Lineage (GTDB taxonomy): Bacteria > Patescibacteriota > Microgenomatia > UBA1400 > MFAQ01 > UBA10133. Next base: position 86,342 of record CAYHNG010000003.1, on the reverse strand, counting down.
GATTGATAAGTCCCCCGAAGAGAGAGAACGTGGAGTTACCATTCAAATTTCTCACGTCCCTTACGAGACCAAGAAACGTCACTACGCTCATATCGACTGTCCTGGTCACCGCGATTACATTAAGAATATGATTACTGGTGCCGCTCAGATGGATGGTGCCATTCTGGTGGTTGCCGCCACTGACGGTCCTATGCCTCAAACCAACGAGCACTTGCTCTTGGCCAAGCAGGTTAATGTCCCTCGTCTCGTCGTTGCTCTTAACAAATGCGATGCCGTTTCAGACGAAGAGCTACTCGAATTAGTCGAGATGGAGATTCGCGAAAAACTAAAGAAATACGGTTTCGAAGAGGATACTCCTATTATTAGAGTTTCGGCTCTTAAGGCTCTCGAAGGAGACAAAGACGCTCAAGCCGGTATTATGAAACTCATGGACACTGTTGACGAATGGATCCCAGATCCAGTTCGTGAGCTCGACAAGCCTTTCCTTATGCCTGTAGAAGACGTTTTCTCCATCAAAGGTCGTGGAACCGTTGTTACCGGCCGTATCGAAACAGGAGTCATCAAGGTTGGCGAAGAAATCGAAATTGTTGGTATCAAAGACACTGCCAAGTCTGTTGTTACCGGTGTGGAAATGTTCCACCAACAACTCGAACAAGGCCAAGCAGGTGACAATGTCGGTCTTCTCCTTAGAGGTATCGAAAAGGACGACGTCCAAAGAGGTCAGGTGTTAGCCAAGACCGGTTCCATCAAGCCTCACACCAAGTTTGAAGCCGAAGTCTATATCTTAGGTAAAGATGAAGGTGGCCGTCACAGCCCTATGTTCTCAGGTTACAAGCCTCAATTCTTTATTCGTACCACTGACGTTACCGGTGAGGTCAAACTCGCTGAGGGAGTTGAGATGATTATGCCTGGTGACAACGCCAAAATGACAGTCGAACTTATTCAGCCCATTGCTATGACAGATGGACAACGCTTCGCTATCCGCGAGGGTGGTCTGACCGTCGGCGCTGGAGCCATTACCAAAGTGATTGCCTAAAGCATAGTTTTAATTAGCACCTTTATTCTTCTTAGTTATGACAGACCAACCACGCATTCGCGTCAAACTCAAGTCATTTGACCACCGGGTCATTGACGAAGCCGCCAAAAAAATTATTCAGGCAGCTTTAGTTTCCGGCGCCCAAGTGGTTGGCCCTGTTCCTCTGCCCACTAAGAAGAAAGTTATCGTGGTCACTGCTTCTCCTCACACCGATAAGGATTCGCGCGAGCAGTTTGCTATTTTGACCCACAAGAGACTAATTGACATCGTCAGTCCCACCAACAAAACTATTGATTCACTTCAGCATCTAGATCTCCCTGCCGGTGTCGGCATCGAAATTAAGATGTAATCTATGTCGAAAACTTTAAATTATTAAAAAAACCACTGCCCCCACCGCAAGCTTTTGGCCTGCCGGTAGGCGGGTTTTTGTTACAAAACATGTTAAATCAAGTATACGCAACCAAAAAGAGCATGACTCAGGCCTTCGTCGAAGGCAAGCGGATCCCCTTGACCGTCCTCACGGTAGATCCTCACGTGGTTATTAGAAACAAATCTGTTGAGAAAGACGGTTACTCTTCGGTAGTTCTTTCCGTAGGCACCAAAAAAACCCACGAAGTTATCTCGGTAGAAACTCCGGAGGCCAAGACCGAGATAAATCTTTCGGAAATACTAGTTCCCGGTGCCATTGTCGACGCTACAGCCACTTCCAAAGGTAAGGGTACTTCTGGTGTTATGAAACGTTGGAACTTTGCTGGAGGACCTCGCACTCACGGACAGTCCGACCGTGAACGCGCACCCGGCTCCATTGGCAGAGGCACTACACCGGGTAGGGTTCTCCCCGGTACTCACATGGCCGGTCGCATGGGGAATACCAGCACTCACATTCGAAATCTCAAAATACACTCTTTCGATCCTTCCACCGGTATCCTTCAAATTACCGGCTGCATACCCGGCGGACGGGGTTCTTCCACACTGATTACTATCAGCAAGCTAAATAAATAATATGGCCACCAAAAAAGTAAACACTACTACCCATCAAGATCTTGCCATTTTCTCTCTGGAGGTAAAGCCCTCGCTACTTGCTCAGGCCATTCATGTCTATCAGGAAAATAGTCATCGTGGAGTTTCCAAAACCAAGACTCGCGGAGAAATCAACGCCACCAAGAAGAAGGTTTACAAACAAAAAGGTACCGGTAATGCTCGACATGGCGCCAAATCAGCTCCGATCTATGTTGGCGGAGGCGTTCCCTTTGGTCCTACCGGCATCAAGTCAGCCCCCAAATCTCTTAACCAAAAGATGAAATCGAAAGCCCTTATCGGAGCCTTATCCCTCTATCAAAAAGAACAGAGACTTTCCCTCATCGATTCCTCCGAGATCAAAGATCTCTCCACCAAGTCTGCCCTTAAAGTTTTGGGTAAAGACGAGGCCGCCTTCGTCTATTTCAACGAAAAACCCGCTATCTTAAAAGCCGTCAGCAATCTCGAAAATATCATCTTGCTTAATGCCAGGCGTCTCAATGCTTTTACGGTAGCTAGTTCACCCAAGCTCTATCTGACTTCCTCAGCTTACGATCACTTAGTTACTCGTTTGAAACTAATTTAATATGTCTACACCCCTTGTTCACCAAAACACTATCATCAAGCCGGTTGTCACCGAGAAGAGCTATTCGCTAGCTACTCTGGACAAATACGTTTTTCAGGTTGATCCTGCTGCCAGTAAATACCAGATCAAAAAAGCCATCGAAGATCTTTTTAAGGTCAACGTTCTTTCCATCAATACGGTCAAACACGCTGCTCGAACTGTTCGTTCGACCAAAACCGGACGGCACATTTCCCTCCCAGTCGACAAAAAAGCCATCGTCCGTATCAAAAAAGGACAGACCATCGAAATTTTTAACGCCCTAAAGTCATAAATATATGAAAACTACACTCAAAAGACTAGTTTCTCTAAATCCCAAGTCCTCCGGACGCAATTCTTCTGGTAAAATAACCGTTCGACATCAAGGTGGCCGCCAGAAACGTTTTCTGCGTCACATTGATTGGAAAAGGTCGCTCACCCTTCCTGCTCGGGTTGAAGCTATTCAGTACGATCCCAATCGTACTTCCGATATTGCTCTTTTAGTTTATGGGAATGGGGTCAAGGATTATATTCTTGCACCCCAAAACCTTAAGGTCGGCGACTCTGTCATTTTCTCCGAAACTGCCGAAATTAAGGTAGGCAACTGTCTTCCTCTAAAAAACATTCCTATCGGTATTGAAATTCATAATTTGGAAATCACTCCCGGCAAAGGTGCTCAGATGGTCCGCAGCGCCGGTAATACCGCCACCGTCCAAAGCAAAGAAGGTAACATTGTCGTGGTCAAGCTTCCTTCTGGCGAAATCCGTCAGTTCGACGGCAATTGCCGAGCTACTATTGGCAGTCTCAGTAATCCTCATCATAAAGAAGAGATTCTTGGCAAAGCCGGTCGCAAGCGTCATATGGGTGTCCGACCTACTGTCAGAGGTGTGGCCCAGGATCCTCGTTCTCATCCACACGGTGGTGGAGAAGGTCGTTCCGGAATTGGTATGAAATCTCCTAAATCACCATGGGGTAAGAGGACTCTCGGTAAGCGCACCCGAGATCGCAAAAAATACAGTAATAAACACATTATCAAACATCGTTACGCTAAATAATTTAATTAAATCATCATGTCCAGAAGTTCAATCAAAGGACCATTCGTAGACGAGAAGCTCATAGCCAAAATTGAGCGTCTTAAGCTGGCCGGAAAAAAAGAACCTATCAAAACCTGGTCTCGCAGTAGTCAAATTCCACCTGAGTTTGTTGGGTTTACTTTTGCTATCCACAACGGCAAAATCTTTAAAGAAGTTTTCATTACCGAAGATATGGTCGGCCACCGACTGGGTGAGTTCTCTCTTACCCGAAACTTTCGTGGACATGGTCGCATCGTTAAGAGGGTTCTATCTAAAACTTAAAGCTCTATGGCCAATAAAGTATCCAAAAAACTCGTCATCGCCAAAGCCAGCCACGTCCTCTCTTCACCGAGAAAAACTAATCTGGTGCTCAAAGCCATTGTTGGGCGTCCAGCCCTTTTGGCCATCAAACAGCTTACTGTCAATACCAAAAGAGCCGGCAAACCAATTATTCAATTGATCCAACAGGCAGTCGGCAATGCTGTCTCCCAATTCCAGGCCTCTCCGGACAGTTTAATCATCGATTCTGCCTTTGCCACCAAAGGACGGACTCTCAAACGAGCTCATATCGGGGGACGAGGACGCACCAAGCCCTACGAAAGAATCACTTCTCATCTGACTCTTAGTGTTAGAATACCGACTGCCAAAGTAGCTTCCGCCCCAAAATCGGAAGTCAAAAAAGCTTCTCCCGTCATCTCGAGCGTAGTCAAAGAATCTCCCTCCCTCAAAGAGTCTCCTAAAAAAGTTGTCAAAACTACCAAAAAATCTAAATAATCATGGGAAAAAAAGTTAATCCAATTGCCTTCAGAACCGGTTACATCTTCCCGACCAAGTCGGTTTGGTTTGCTAATTTTCATAGCTATGCCAAATTTGTTCTCGAAGATAACAAAATCAGACGCTTTCTCGAAGAGAAGCTTAAACTGGCCGGTATTACCAGTATTGAGATTAAGCGCTCGATCAACTCTGTGGATATCTTCATGAATGTTTCTCGACCCGGTGTAGTCATTGGGCGTGGAGGTTCTTCACTTGAGATTCTCAAGAAAGATTTGGAGAAATTGCTTCGCATCGACCCTAAAGCCAAAAATGCCGTCAAGATCAACCTTCACCCGCTTGAAATCAAAAATCCTGACATGAACTCTTCCATTATTGCCGATCGTCTCATAGGTCAGCTAGAACACCGCTACCCCTTCCGCCGAGCCGCCAACCAAGCCATCGAAAAAGTCATGGCCGCCGGAGCCAAAGGGGTCAAGCTGGTTTTTGCCGGTCGTATCGATGGCGCCGAGATCGCCCGAACCGAGAAATTTAAACAGGGGCGTATACCCACCCAAACATTGCGTGCCAATATTGACTATGTGGAGAAAAAAGCTCTCACCCGTTCCGGATATGTTGGCATTAAAGTCTGGATTTATACCGGAGATATCATCAGTTAAACCGAATACACAAAAAGAATATGTTACAACCAGCCAGACGCAAATATAGAAAAGAATTCCGGGGCAGTATGGGTGGTGTCGCCACTCGCACCAATGAACTCTCCTATGGAGATTTCGGTATCAAAACCCTTGAAAGCGGTTGGCTTTCCGCCAACGAAATTGAATCTGCTCGTCGTACCATTACTCACCACACGAAGCGTGTTGGCAAGTTCTTTTTAAGGGTTTTCCCTCACAAACCAATAGGCCACAAGACACCTGGTGCTCGTATGGGTTCGGGAAAATCCGACGTCAGTGGCTATGTCGCCGTCGCCAAGCCCGGCCAAATTCTTATGGAACTCTCTGGAGTGACTCGAGAAGTCGCCGCTGAAGCCATTCGTCTTGCCGGCCACAAACTCTCCGTTAAAACTAAATTTGTCGAAAAAGAAAATGCCTAAAACTAAAACTGAAAACACCATCTCACTTGAAGAGCTGAAGATTAAGCTGTCCAACATTAAACTCAATATCCGTTCCGGACAGGAAAAGAATACCAATGCTCACAAGAAAACCAAAGTTCAAATCGCTCAGCTATTAACCAAGAACAAATCACTAATAACCAACAACTAACATGAAACATCTACTAGGCCTAGTCAAAAGCGACAAGAACCCAAAAACCGCCATTGTTGACGTCACCGGCTTCAAAGTTCACCCTAAATACCTCAAGCGCATCAAGGTGAATAAGTCCTACGCCGCTCAAAATGACTTAAATGCCAAAGTTGGGAACCGCGTTCGTATAGAAGAAACTCGACCTATTAGTAAGACCAAGCACTGGAAAATCACTAAAATTATATGATTCAATTAAGATCCGTTCTCAAAGTGGCCGATAATTCCGGCGCCAAACAAATCAAGGTCATCTTGGTTCATGGAGGCTCACACCGACGTTTCGGGTACATTGGTGATATTGTCACCGCCGCCGTCGAGGGGGCCGATACCAACGGTAACGTCAAGGATAAGCAGGTCGTCAAAGCCGTTGTTGTTCGTACTCGTAAAGAGACTCGCCGACCTGATGGTACTTATGTTCGTTTTGATGACAATGCCGCCGTTATTATTGATTCCATTGCGAGCAAGCTTCCTCTGGGCACTCGTATTTTTGGCCCCATTGCCCGTGAGGTTAAAGATGCTGGTTTTGCCAAGATAGCCTCTCTGGCCCCAGAAGTCGTCTAAAAAAGATAAAAACATATGTTCAAATTCAAAATCAACGACAACGTTCAAATTACCGCCGGCAAGGACAAAGGTCGTTCCGGTAAAATCATCAAAGTCTTACCCACCGACCAAAAGGTTTTGGTTGAGGGCATCAACCTCTACAAAAAACACATCAAACCCAAAGGCAACGAGCCGGGTACCATTCTTTCTCTGCCTCGAGCCATTTCCGTTGCCTCCGTCGCCCTCATCTGTCCTAGCTGTGGAAAGCCGACCCGCGTTGGCTTTGATGCTTCGCAAACTCCCAAGGTAAGAGTCTGTCATAAATGTCGCCAGATTATTAGTTCTGAAATCAAAAAATGACACAAACTCTCAAAGAAACTTACCTCAAAGACATTCGTCCTACTCTTCAAAAAGAGTTGGGTATTACCTCCGTGGAAGCTGTTCCCAAAGTCACCAAGATCACGGTTAATTCCGGCTCCAAAGATTTCAAAACAGATAAGGACTTATTGGCTAAAACCAAAGACTGGATGGGCAAAATCACCGGTCAGGCTCCTCTTGAAACCAAGTCTCGTTCCAGTATTGCCGCCTTTAATCTTCGTGAAGGCGAAGTAGTCGGACTCAAAGTCACTCTCAGAGGTAATCGTATGTACGACTTCCTTCAAAAACTGATTTCCATCGTCTTACCTCGTCTCAAAGACTTTCAGGGCATCTCGCGGGCCACTTTTGACCAAAACGGTAATTACACCATCGGTTTTCCCGAACAGATAGTGTTTCCTGAGGTGGAATATGATAAAATCGGGAGGATTCAAGGGCTGGAAATCACTATTTCTACAAGCGCAAAGGATCCCAAAACATCTTTAATGCTCCTCCAGGCTTTAGGCATGCCTTTTACCAAAGAAGCCTAATCGTATAAAAAATAATGGCTAAAAAAAGCAAAATCGCTAAATCAATTAAACTCGCCGGTCACTCCACTCGTGATCACCGCCGATGTCAGCTCTGTGGCAGACCACGCGGTGTCATCCGTATCTTTGGCCTTTGCCGTCTCTGTTTCAGAGAAATGGCCCACAGAGGTGAACTCCCCGGTGTTTTCAAGATGTCAAAATAATATGGATACTACTGCAGACTTTCTCACTATCATCAGAAATGGCTATCTAGCCAAAAAAGATTCTGTCATCACTGACTTTTCCAAAATCAGAGAGCAGTTGGTTAAGATTTTAAAGTCTGAAGCCTTTATCGAGGATTATTCCATCGAGGAAGGTAAGCCGGTTAATAAAATAATTATTACTCTTAGATACTTCGACAAGGGGCTCCCCGCCGTTACCGGTATCAAGAAAATCAGTAAACCGAGTGTTAGGATCTATGCCGGTTTTGCTCAAATCCCTCAAGTTCTTTCCGGCGCCGGTACCACCATTGTCTCTACTTCTTCCGGACTAATGACCGGCAAGAGCGCCAAAGAAAAACATCTTGGCGGCGAAGTTATTTGTCATATTTGGTAAAAATATATGAGCCGCATAGGACGCAAACCACTACATCTTCCCTCAACCGTAACTTTCGAGCAAACGGCGACTTCTTTAAAGTTCACCGGACCTAAGGGTACTTTGGAATCGGTTCTTCCGGAAGGTATCAAGCTGGAGGCAAAAGACGGAGTCTTAAAATTTACTCGTGAAAGTGACATTCCCGCCGTGAGAGCTCTTCACGGTTTAGCTCAGCGTTTGGCCCAGAATGCCATACTCGGAGTCACCGAAGGTTTCTCCAAAGATTTGGTTCTTATTGGTACCGGTTACCGCGTGGCTCCTCATGCCGATGGTCTATCACTTTCCGTTGGTTACTCTCACCCTGTCATCTTCAAGAAAGTTCCCGGCGTTACCATCACCACCGAGGGCCAAGATAAAATCAAAGTCACCGGTATCGACAAACAGCTTGTTGGTCAAGTGTCCGCCGATATTCGAGCCGTCAGGAAGCCCGAGCCTTACAAGGGTAAGGGTATCCGTTATGCCGATGAAATCGTCCTTAAGAAGGCGGGTAAGACAGCCACCAAAACCGCAGCCTAAAAACATATGAACAAACATTTAACCAGTCAACAAATTAGAGCCGGTCGCATTCGAGCCAAGCTGCTTTCGGTTACTACGAGACCACGCTTGACCGTCAATCGTTCCAACTCGCACATTTTTGCTCAGATTATCGATCAAAACGGCAAAGCTGTGGTGGCTTTTGGTTCCCAGTCTCTCAAAGAGTTCAAGGGTACCAAAACGGCAATGGCTACCGAAGTTGGTAAGAAGCTGGGCGAGATGGCAAAAGACAAGAAAGTTACTACCGTCGTCTTCGATCGTGGTTCGTACCGTTTTCATGGTCGCGTCAAAGCGCTGGCCGAAGCCGTCCGCGCCACTGGTCTAAAATTCTAACAACCAATAACTAATAACGAATAACTAAAATGGCATACTCAGGCAACACCAATAATTCAAATCGAGGCGGCGGTCGTCCTGCTCCTGAAGGTTTCGAGCAAGTTCTCGAGATTCGTCGTGTCAGCAAGAAGACTCAGGGTGGCACCAACGTTTCCTTTTCCGCTCTTGTCGTGACCGGTGATAAAAAAGGTAAAGTTGGGCTTGGTTTAGCCAAAGCTCCCAACGTAGCTGATGCTATCAAAAAAGCCATCCGCTTGGGTAATCGTGACCTAGTCCAGGTTCCTCTGGTGGAGGGGACTATTCCTTACGAAACTATTTCCAAGTATGGCGCTGCCAAAGTGCTCTTCCGTCCCGCCCCTAAAGGTACTGGGCTCATTGCTGGATCCTCTGTTCGTGCTGTAGTTGAAGCCGCCGGGATCACCGATATTGTTTGTAAGGTTATGGGTACCAATAACAAAACCAGCAACGCCCGTGCTACCTTTAAAGCTCTCAAACAAATCGAAACTCTAGCCAAAAAATATCAAATGCTCAAAGCCCTCCGTGTATAACTCCTATGAAAACACTTCTATCCAATCTCCCCAAACTCAGTAAAACCCCCAAGAAACGACTCGGACGCGGCTTCGGTTCCGGCGTCGGCGGTCACACTGTTGGACGTGGTCAAAAAGGCCAAAAGACGCGTGGCAAGATGCCTCTCTGGTTCGAGGGTGGGCAGTTACCCCTTATTCGCCGCACCCCTTTCATCAAAGGTAAGCATCGCTTCCAGGTAATCAAACTCCAGCCTATTACCGTCAATTTTGATCGTTTAGATAAATTTGAGGCTAACTCTGTCATCGATCCTTTATTCCTTGCCACCGCCCTTAAAATCAGCGAGAAAGAGGCCAAACGAGGCTTCAAGATCATTGCCACCGGTAAGCTCACCAAAGCCCTCCAGATCGCCGTTCCGGCCTCCGCAGGTGCCATTAAGGCTATCGAATCCGCTGGCGGCAAATACTTACCCACCAAATAACGTTCGTTTGAGTTCACCAGATGGCTGTAGGATTGACATACATCCTATATTATGGTAAACTTCGTCAGTTCTATAACGTAATCCACCAGTCTTCGCACATTCCCAAATTGGAAAAGGAGTACATCATATTAGATGAGAAGTTGTTCCTCAAAGAGCGCATGGAACGGTCATACCTAATTCAGCGATTGGACCAGCCGAGAGATCGGGCCAATCTCTTCGCCTTCGGCGGCGGTCTCCGCAACGGCGGTCTGTCGAACGAAGCGATGAGCCTTCTGCAAGGCATCTTCGCGTTCGACTATATGGGGTCTGCTGAGTTCGAGTGGGGCGCTGTTCCTGCCGCGCTTCATTTCCTCGCCGAACAGGCTTCCAAGCACAAGGTTGTGGCCGGCGTCCTGCCAGCAGCCAGGTTGGACAGTCGTCCCGTGTATTATCTCTGCCCCACCAGCTACGAAGCGGAGGTCAAGGCTGTCATCTCCCGCCTCATCGACGACGAGCGCAGCTTCCGGCTCAAGGAAACCTGCGGACTCGGAGACGTTCTCAATCCGGCCGCCAATTATCGCCGGAAAACTGCCGGCTGGCTGGAGCTGGACAACGGCTTCATGTTCTTCGTTGATCTGGAAATGTTCGAACAGACCAAGCGTTTGTTCGGCATCCGGGAACAGCCTGACCCCTCTCCTCTCTCACTTCTCTGGGAGTCGTTTTTGAAGCTCCTAGTGCTGAAGTAATTCCCGAGAAACTCTCCAACCAAAACCATCCCTCATCGGATGGTTTTTTATGCCTTTGTGTTTGACAAAAGACCTATATTTATGGTAATATGTCCATCAGATTCAGTCATTTTCATTCACCTTGACACCTAAGGAGACAACAATATGTTTAAAACCGGTAAGTTCAAGAACGGCATGCAGATGCTTTTCGTGTGGTTCGCAATCTTCTTTTGTGTTGATTGTGGCCGTCGAGTTGGCCCGTTTTCGTTTTGCTACGACATGCCTGGTTGGTATCGTCGAGCACGCGGAATGGGACCTTTTCACAATCACGTTCACTGCGTCGATTGTCACAAGAAATCTGAATTGGAACACGGCCATTGCGAAACCTGTAAAAATAAAATCTAGTTTGATCTCTTTTCAAAAAGGAGTTTGCCATGCCCTTAAGAATTGCTCGGGACCCACTGGACGCTGAGGCCAAAGAAGTCCTCATGCGTTTGTTCGACGTAGTTAAGAAGTGCACCAGATGGGGAGAATACAGTGAAAAGAAACTGGGTTTAAAATCCAGTAAAGTTCGCGGGGGAACTATCTACCTTCGGGTTAGTGCTCACAATTACTATCTGGCCGCGAACTACGCCGACCGCCATCTATATTTGGCCGACATGGACCTCAAAGAAATCGTAGGCGGCCTAGAAGAAATCGACCTCGACGACATCGAGGTGATCATCGCCCAACTGGAAAGCGCTGTCAAAACTGTCAGCCCGATCGATCTCTAATTTTCCAAGCCCACCTCCCGGTGGGCTTTTGTTATAAGAGCTTGCTAGTCATTCTTTCAATAACTTTGTTATTGAAATGGCTTTCTGCGCTTCCTCTTATATCTACTCCCATAATAGCTTTCGCATTATGGTCTTGATATAATATCCCAGAACATTCAAAATACGGAGGCATGTATGGACGATATAATTGGTTTCCTCAATGGTCAGGCAGTAGCCGACAAAGCTTCTCAATATGATTTTTTGGTTAAGTTCTTTAAACTCGTCTCCAGATGTATCGATGCCGGCGAGATCAAACTTGGCTTGGAACATTCAAAGATTAAAGATCGAGTCTTTTTCCTCAAAATGGCCGAAGGTGGATATCTGGCCATCAAACCGGATGAACTAAAGATCTTTGAAGCCGATGAAAATATGCAAATCCTTGAGAAGAATTTTGCACTTCCGTATAAAAATCTAATTGCTTCTTACACCGAGCTTAGATTCAGATTGGTTAATCGTTCCTTAACATCCAAGATAAAGCCATAAATTGGAGGAAAAGTATTATGGATGGAGAAGGCTCTTGTCAGGTTAGTATTCCAGCCTTGTTTGCCTTTCCCATTATCATCACCTGATCTGTTAATCTACCCACCCTTCACCGGGTGGTTTTTTATGGCCTATACTTGAAGCAATGGATTCGATCAAAAAGATTATCACCCAACTCTCTATGTTTTCTCCTCGGCAAGGAGAAAATGAAGTCAAAGCCGCCCAATATATAGAATCTTTTCTCAGTTCCCATAACGTCGGCTTTTCGGTACAAACATTCAAAACTGAGGTGCCTATTACAATAAGGGCAGAATTATTTTTGGACGATCAGAAAGTTCCTTGTCTTGGTGGCTCTTTTCAAAGCGGCCAAATAACGTCCAAATCTCAGGTTCACTTTAGTCCATATTCTAATTATATTGAAACAGTAAACTTTCCCCCTGATCCCGGTGTTCATATTTCCAGAGTTAACAAACAATTACTTAAAAAAGCATCCACTGTTTCCGGAGAAGTCGTTGTTCAGAAATATTTATTTAGATCCAAAAACTTTTTAGTTGGGAACACGGTTAACCCGGACAAAATTGTTTTCGCTCATTATGATTCTCTCGGTGGTGGGGCCACTGATAACGCCGGCAGTGTCGCTATCTGTCTACAACTCATATCAGACAACCAGGACTTATTAACCAACAATTTGTTTGTATTGGTTGGCAACGAAGAGCTTTCCTACGATACTCCTGATTACTGGGGTAAGGGTTATCGTGAGTTCGAAAAACAATACTTGGAAATATTAAAAATGGCCAAGGAGATAATGATCATCGACGGTGTCGGGGTTACGTCGCCGGTCGTTATCACCAATAACTTGGACGAGGTGTTTCCTATCAGCAACCTTTCTCACCTCTCATCCAAAGTTATCTGGATATCCAGTGTTCAATCGGAAGTTCTCAAGTCTTATCACTGTCTGGAGGACACCGTTGATAAGATAAATTTCGAATTCCTGTCTCAGTCTCAATCGCTTATCAAACAAAAACTTCTAAACTCAATCTGAGCTGGTAGAATAGTACTCACGATATGAATAATATATTAGCTCCTCTACGTGCCTTATTTAAGATTAAGAATCTACGTAACAGGCTCATCTTCACTGCTTTGGTTATTGCTATCTTTCGTTTAGTCGCCCACATTCCCGCACCCGGCATCAATCTCACGGCTCTTAAAGGACTCTTCGACTCATCAGCCTTTCTTTCTTTGTTGGATGTTTTCTCCGGTGGCACTCTCACGAACTTTTCCGTTATGGCGCTCGGTCTTAACCCTTATATCAACGCCTCCATCATTATGCAGATGCTCGGCATGGTCGTCCCCAAATTAGAAGAACTCCAAAAAGAGGGAGACTATGGTCGTCAAAAAATTAACCAATACACCCGCCTTCTCACCATTCCCCTTTGCTTCCTTCAGGGGATTGCCTTAATTATGCTGCTTCGTGGGCAAGGTCTCACCACTACCGCCGATCCGCTTAAGCTTGCCTCAATTGTTTTTACCCTAGCCGCCGGCACTTCCTTTCTCATTTGGCTTGGTGAACAGCTCAACGATTACGGAGTCGGAAATGGTATTAGTTTGATTATCTTTGTCGGTATCGTCACACGTCTTCCTGTGGCCGCCGCCCAAACCCTCGCCACCATCGATCCGTCAAAAATATTCGTTTATCTTATCTTTATCCTCTTTGCTCTCGCCAGTGTCTACGCCATTGTTCGGGTCGGAGAGGCTGTCCGCGAAGTCCCCATTCAGTCCGCCAGAAGGGGGGCCTCATTCACTTCGGCTGTGGGCAATCATTTGCCTCTTCGCCTCAATCAGGCCGGCGTCATTCCGATTATTTTTGCCGTTTCCTTTATGCTCATCCCCAATCTCCTTAGTCGGGTCTTGGCCGGTTCTAGTCAACCGCTTCTCTCTCAAATTTCCAGAAATGTCAGCCTATACCTGGCACCGGACACCATTCTCTACAACGTCCTCTATTTTGTCTTGGTTGTCGCCTTTTGTTATTTCTACACTGCCGTTGTTTTCAACCCTGAAAAAATTGCCAAAGATCTCCGTTCCTCCGGTTCCTTTATTCCCGGTATTCGACCCGGTCCCAACACGGTTGATTACCTCAATTTTGTCTTAAACCGCATTACTTTAGCCGGTGCCTCATTCTTAGGTCTCGTCGCCATTTTCCCCTCCATTGTTTCAGGAATGACAGGAATTGCGGGGCTGGCTATTGGTGGAACCGGTATTCTCATTGTCGTTTCCGTTGTCCTGGAAATTCTCAAGAGTGTCAATTCTCAGCTTTACATGTACAGTTACGACAAGTTCCTAGATTAATAATCTGAAATCTGAGAACTGAAAACTATGAATCTAATTATCCTCGGACCACAGGGATCAGGCAAAGGCACTCAGGCCAAACTTTTGGCCGAAAAACTTGGTTACATCCACGTCTCATCCGGTTCCCGCCTCCGGGAATTTGCCAAAGGAAACTCCCCAAAAGCCAAGCTTATTGCCGATCTGCTAACCACTGGAGAACTCCTACCTTTTGATACCGTTATGGAAGTCATTGAACCGGACCTCTTAAACGCTCCGAAAGGTTTTATCCTGGATGGCACTCCGCGTGATGTTATGCAAGCCGAATACCTCGACTGGTATCTGGGCGAAAGAAAACTAAAAATTGATCAAGTGATTCTTCTCGATATTCCTCGAGCAGTCAGTCTGGATCGCTTAGCCAAACGGGCCAAGATCGAGAACCGTTCAGACGACACTCCGGAGGCCATTCAAGAGAGGTTGAGTATTTACGAACATGAAACCCTCCCGGTGGTTGATCATTATCGCAAACAAGGTAAACTCATCGAAATCGACGGCACCCCGGATATTCAAACCATCTTCGCCGATATCGTCTCCAAATTAGAATCGTCATCCTGAGCGCAGCCGAAGGATCTCACTCCATCGTCATTGCGAGGAACGAAGTGACGTGGCAATCTATCTCCACTAAGTATAAAATATACCTACATGACCAAACTTCAAGCCATGACTGAAGGAGGCAAGCGATTAGGTTGGATCAAAGGCCGGTTGGCCGGCATGATTAAGGTAGGAGTTACTCCTTTAGAAATTGATACCACCGCCGACAGGCTCATCAAGGAGGGAGGGGACAAGCCCTCCTTCAAAATGGAACCGGGCTATCATTTTGCCACCTGCATCAACATCAACGAAGGCATGGTTCACGGCATACCAAACAATACTCCATTTAAAAAGGGAGACGTCGTCAAACTCGACATGGGTTTGTTTCACGAAGGCTTCCATTTGGATACCGCTCTCACCATCGCCCTTGAGCCGATTTCCCAAGAAGTCAGCCGTTTAATTGAGGTTACTCAAAAGTCTCTTTCCGAAGCTATCTTTCAGGCTGTCCCCGGTCACACGGTTTACGACATTGGCGAGGCCATGCAAACTGTTGTTGAAGCTGGTGGTTATAACGTAGTTCGTGATCTCACAGGGCATGGTATCGGACGAAAACTCCACATGGATCCTTTTATCCCTTGCTTTGCGGACAAGAGAAACAAGAAATTCGTTCTCTCCGTCGATCAGACTATCGCTATTGAGGCCATGGTCACAATGGGTGACTGGCACCTTGTCGAGGACGCAGACGGCTGGACTCTGTCCACCCAGGACCGCTCTCTTACCGGCTACTTTGAAGAAACGGTCTATATCACCCCCGAAGGCCCCAAGATTCTCACCGCTCTCAACTAGACAGGGCATTGTGCTAAAATAACCCATATTCTTGCAACTTAAAACAGGAGGTTCCGGTGGAATTCATTATTCTTCATGGTGCGGATGCGACAGCAGAGGCCGAAGGGCTTCAGCTACAGTTGATTGAAGTGGGAGTCCCCTCAATGACCTTTTCGGAGGTTCTGCTCGAAGGCCCACTCAACATTGCCGAGCTGGTCGCTTCTTCAACCGGTATCATCTTTATTTTGACAAACGGTTTGTTAAACGATATGGTCTGTCTCACCATGTCCAAACAAGCAATTAAGGCTCAAAAGGGTTTACCGGTGGTCTTCGAGAACTTCACGGCTCCATCTTGGTCCAGCCGCCCCTTCAGACTTATGCCCGGTGACATGTATGAAGTCGATTGGGAATTCTTCATGACTCAGATTAGAAGTTATACCAGCATCGCCTTGATGAGAGAATCGGACGATCAGGAACTGGGAGACGGAGATGCGGGCGAGATAGAAGATCAGGTTCTTTAAGACTAAGTCCCCGCAAGGGGACTTTTCTGTATTCAGTCCGCCTTTGGCGGAAAATGCTGTACAATTGCTCTATCAGTGGGCTGCTTCGCCTGGTACTAGCAATACGCGTCTAGGTTTGGTAGAATACCACTTGCACAACTTTTATATGGCTAAAAACCAGATGACTGAGGTAAACGGAGTCGTCTCCGAGTCGCTACCCAATATGCAGTTTAGGGTAACACTTGACGACGGCAGAGAAATCTTGGCTCATCTTGCTGGTCGAATGCGGCTTCATCGCATTCGCGTTATGCCCGGAGACAAAGTCAAACTCGAGATGAGTGACTACGACACGGACAAAGGCAGGATAGTTTATAGATCAAGCTAGCTTCGTTTCCCTCTCAACAATAATTATTTAAATAAACTTAAACGCGCATGCGGGTTCAATCCTCCGTCAGACCTCGTTGCAAAAATTGCAAAATTATTAAACGCCATGGTAAGGTGTTGGTTATCTGTACCAACCCCCGCCACAAACAGCGACAAGGATAAATATAGAAAACTATGCCTAGACTTTCAGGTATCGATATTCCAAACGAAAAAAGAATTGATATTTCTCTTACCTACATTTACGGGATCGGAGAAAAAGTGGCTCATGACCTTCTTAAAAAGGCCAAGGTAGACCCCAGCATCCGTACCAAGAATCTCACCGGAGAAGAACTAAAGAATATTCAAGCGGCCATCGAGACTATGCCTACCGAAGGTGAATTGAGGAAAATTATTCGCGACAATATCGAAACTCTTAAAAGAATTCAAGCCTATCGTGGTGTCCGACACTCCATGGGACTTCCCGTCCGAGGTCAACGAACCAGAACCAATGCTCGTACCAGAAAAGGTAAGAGAAAGACTATCGGTGCTATTTCCAAAGAAGCCGCCACTCCGGCCGCCAAAGCCACTCCGGCCAAGACAACCGCTAAGAAATAACTAATATGGCAGACACAAAACAAACAACCAAACAATCTGTTACCAAAGTCAAGAAGGCTTCGACCATTCATTTCAAAAGTGGTCAAGGTAAGATGTATGTCAAATCCACCTTCAACACGACTTATGTCACTTTTACCGACGGGAGTGGCAACACCGTTTGTTGGAGTTCAGCCGGTACTTGTGGGTTCAAGGGGGCTAAACGTTCTACCCCTTTTGCCGCTACCACCATTATTGAAGAGGGAATTAGAAAAGCCAAGACGCTTGGTATGACCAGCGTCGATGCCTATCTCAAAGGGCCCGGTCCCGGTAAAGATGCTGCTCTCCGAGTTTTAAAAACATCCGGTGTTGAAATTAGTATGCTGGCCGACACCACCCCAATTCCTCATAACGGTTGTCGTCCCAGAAAACACCGCCGAGTTTAATAATCAATGCACGACGCACTAAACACTAAACACTAAATATGGCAAAATACATCGATCCAAAATGCAGACTCTGTCGCCGAGAAGGCGTCAAGCTCTATCTCAAGGGAGCTCGTTGTCTGTCACCCAAATGTCCCATCGAAAAGAAAGGCGGACAGGTACCTGGCCAACACGGTAAGAAAAGAGCCAGAGGCCGTATTTCCGGTTATGGTATTCAGCTCAGAGAAAAACAAAAAGCTAAACGACTTTACGCTGTTCTAGAAAGTCAATTCCATGGCTACTACGAGCTTGCCATCAAATCCAAGGGCAATACTGCCGAAACTCTAGTACAGCTTCTTGAATCCCGCCTCGATAATATCTGCTATCGACTTGGCTTTGTCATGTCCCGTTCGCTGGCGCGTCAGCTGGTTACACACGGTAATGTCTTGGTCGACGGAAAAAGAGTCGATGTTCCATCTTTTCAGACCAAACCGGGTATGGTCATTTCTCTTCCGGAGAACGCTGCCAAATTTGATTTTGTTGCTCCCAATCTCGTTGAGAAAAACTTTCCCGCCAAATGGCTTTCCCGTGTTGGTACTTCAGGCAAGATTGATCGCATGCCCACTGCAGATGAAATTGGATCAGATATCAAAACTAATCTAATTATTGAGTTTTACTCAAGATAATTCATTAATAATTACAACACAAAAATGTTAGAACCAAACTTCAAAATCATAGTTAAAGACAAAAAAGAGATCAACACCGCCGAGGTCGTCATTGAGCCACTTCCTCAAAATTTTGGCCACACCATGGGTAATGCTCTCAGACGTGTCCTCCTTACTTCACTTGAGGGAGGCGCCGCCGTTCGTGTCAAGATCGACGGAGTTTCTCATCAATTTTCTACCCTCTCTGGTCTCCAAGAAGATATTGTTGAATTTATTCTTAATCTTAAGACACTTAACTTCTTTGTCGATTCCGACGAACCGGTAGATGTTAAGTTAAAAGTTTCCGGTGTCAAAGAGGTCAAGGCCTCCGATATCGACCTTCCGTCCAACGTCACCATTGCCAACCCGGATACTGTTTTGGCTCACCTCACTTCCCCCAAGTCCAAACTATCTGCCGTCATCACCGTCGCTCGCGGACTTGGTTACGTCCCGTCGGAAGAAAACGCCACCAACGAAATTGGCGTGATCCCGTTGGATGCATCTTTTTCTCCAGTACTCAAAGCCAACTATACTGTCGAAGCCGCTCGTGTCGGTCGTTCTTCAAATTTTGACAAGGTTAGATTGTCTTTAACTACCGATGGTACCATTGCTCCCGGAGAAGCTGTTCGCAGTGCTGCACGTGTCCTCACTAGTTTCTACGATTACGTTAACTCTGCCGAAGCTTACATTGTAGAGAAGAAGGCTGCCGGAGAAGTTACCACCGTTGGTTTCGTTGATGATCTGGATCTTCCAACACGAGTTCTCAATGCACTCAAGAAATCAGGAATTAATAAATTAGCCGATCTCAAAGCTCTCAACTTGGGTGACTTGAAAAAAGTCAAAAATCTTGGGGAGAAATCTGCCATGCAAGTTGTTGAGAAAGCTGCAGAAAAAGGCGTAATCATTCAATAACCTATGGGACGTCGTCATCACTCAATTATTGCCAAGTTAAATCGAAATACCAAAGAGAGAAAGTCTCTCTTCAAGGTTCAGTTGAAACAGCTTATCGAACTGGGAAGATTAACTACTACCGTGACCAAAGCAAAAATCCTTAAGCGTTTATTCGACCGACTGGCTGCCAAAGCCTCGGATGGTACTTTGTCTTCAAGGCGTTTAGTCGCGGCTGAGTTGAGTAGTCCCAAGAGTGCCAACAGGCTGATTGATTTAATTATCCCGGTCATGGGTGGTCGACGCAGTGGCTTCACGACCATTCAAAAGGTCGGTGTCAGACGTGGAGATTCGACCGCTACAGCCTCTTTAAGTTTGGTTGTTCCTCTTCCAGAGACTCCTAAGAAAGCTCCTAAGGTTGTCAAAGAAGTAGTCAAAAAAGACATTAAGAAAGTAATTAAGAAAAAATCATGAAAACAACTACCTTAAAAGTCTCGGACCTCACTCACAAATGGCATCTTATCGATTTGGATGGCCAGATATTAGGACGCGCCGCTGTTAAAATGGCCACCCTCCTCACTGGGAAGGGCAAGACTCTCTCAGGTGATCATCTGGATAATGGTGATTTTGTCGTGGCCATCAATGCCGACAAATTTAGAGTTACTGGCAAAAAAATGACTGACAAAATCTACTACTCCCATTCCGGTTTCCCCGGAGGGTTCAGAGAGATCTCATTGGGTCAGTTAAAGGAGAGAGATCCTCGTAAGGTTATCGAAAAAGCCGTCAAGGGCATGCTTCCTAAAGATAAATTCCAACAGACACGTCTTCGCCGCCTCAAGGTTTTTACCGATGCCAAACATCCATACTCTGTCGAGCTGGGCATAGTTACAAAAGAAGAAAAGAAGTCAATATAATATCTGAAATATAAAACTTAAAATATTTTTATGGCCCAAAAACTTTCCAAAAAATCAAAAATCGCCGTAAAGCCGGTCAAAACCACTCCGGTTAAGAAAGGCGTTCTTTCTATGCCTAAAGAGTTTTTCTCCGCCGTTGGTAGGCGCAAAACCGCCATCGCTCGTGTCCGCATCTGGCCCGGTAAGCAAGAGTTAACTGTTAACGGTAAGCCAATTTCGGCTTACTTCAAAGGCGAGACTTTCAAAAAAATCTACCAGGCGCCCTTCGCTGTAACTGAAACCTTAGGTCAATACACCGGTAGTGTCAAAATTGCCGGTTCCGGTTTAATGTCCCAAGCTGACGCGATTGTTCATGGCATTGCCCGTGCTTTGGTCAAGATAAATTCAGATCAATACAAACAAATACTTAGAGACAAAGGCTTCATTACACGAGACTCACGCATGAAAGAAACTCGTAAAGCCGGTCAAGGTGGCCGAGCCCGTGCCAAGAAACAATCTCCAAAGCGTTAAAAAACGCTCTATTACTAGAGCGTTTGCTTACGAGACAATCTTTCAACTTTTTCCTTCAGCAGGTCATATCTCATCTTCGTATTCGGAAACGAGAGAACGTACTCTCTTTCACGGACAATGTATTCTGACTTAATCGGCTGTGCCTCAATATAATCAAACTGTTCTTCAGTCCAATCCTCTTCAGTTCCATCTGGCAGACGGTTCCAGTAGTGACTATCGCCATCAGTCATCTTGCAACGCAGCATTTCTCCGCCAAAATAATCTTGAACGACGAGGGCTGTCACTGCACATTGAATCATAGAAGGGCATTCAGGTGTCCATTTACCCTGTGCTGTTTCGGCGCACCAAGCAGAAAGTAGCAATTCTTTCAATCTTGTTTTATCCATAATCTACTCCTCTGTAAAAGATCTACATGATCATAACACAATAAAATTCCAAATCTTTACCCTACTTCAGTAATTTCTTTTCCATTTCTCCATTTAACTCCACGCTAGTAATCTTGTCTCTCCTGGAGTCAAAATAGCCTCCCATAATTCTGGACGCCAACACTGGTGCAAAGGCTTTCTCATCCTGCTCGGTCCATTTGGAAATCTCTTTAAATGAGTTTAGAAATATTTCTGCCAAATCCGGTCTCTTCAGTTTTGTATACACTCTGTGGTAAAAATAAGCCACGTCGTAATACTTGAGTCCGCCCATCTGTGCCGCCTCACTATCGATCAAATAATAGTCCTTATTCTTGGTTTTCATGATTGCCCACGGCGTAAAATCCCCATGAATGGCCCCTATTTCAACGTCGTCTTTTCTCTCTTTAATAAATCGAAGCAGTTTTTTGGTGTCCTTACCGGAACTATCTGACCATTCTTCGGACATCTCAACCAATCTCGCTGGTCACATGTTTCTTAAATGTTCCTTGTCTTTGGACAGCAAACCGACCTCTGAAAGGTCCATGATATTCTTCGCTATTTTCGCCGCCGCCTCCAGATCTCTTTGGGAAACAGAGATCTTCTGTTGACTTATCTCGGCCATTGGTTTTCCGAAAACAAACTCTCCGACAAACCAATATTTATCTTGAAAATATCCCTCGTCAAATACCTCTGGAGCCTTAAAGGTTTTTATTTGTTTTTTCCAAACAGAGTTTACGTTTTCATTAAAACACTTCTCGTTTCTCGTTCTGTCTCCAATCTCTTTGGTACTGACCATTCTTCGGACATCTCAACCAATCTCGCTGGTCACATGTTTCTTAAATGTTCCTTGTCTTTGGACAGCAAACCGACCTCTGAAAGGTCCATGATATTCTTCGCTATTTTCGCCGCCGCCTCCAGATCTCTTTGGGAAACAGAGATCTTCTGTTGACTTATCTCGGCCATTGGTTTTCCGAAAACAAACTCTCCGACAAACCAATATTTATCTTGAAAATATCCCTCGTCAAATACCTCTGGAGCCTTAAAGGTTTTTATTTGTTTTTTCCAAACAGAGTTTACGTTTTCATTAAAACACTTCTCGTTTCTCGTTCTGTCTCCAATCTCTTTGGTACTGGCCAGTTTGAGGAAAAGTTTTTCGTTTTCAAACCTCACCTGACCGGTCACGTGTCGCCATAACTGTTCCAGTTTTTGCACTTTATACCCTTTATTCTCGAAGTACCTCCCCACCTCTTCCAGATTAAATTTTTCCGATGATGTGTGATCAGCCATTAATTCATTATATCCATATGAGTATTCGCGGATCGTACATGTTATAATACCCCATAACCCACCCGAAGGAGGTTGTTTTGAACATTATCATTCAAGTTAGAAATGTAAACTCTGGCTTTAAACCGGAACCGATGAGTCTTCGTCATCTTATGGACGAAGTTCGCAATTTATACAACAGAAAAATTTATCCGGAAAAACTAGACGCCCGGGTCAGGGCAATTTTCTCAGAGGCTACTGAGTTTGAGTTTTTTCCAGATTCGAAACTCTACCTTCCAACTAAGCCGGTTGAAGTAGATGTAAAATTCGAATATGTTCGAGGCGGAATGCAACCATTTTTTGTCGCAGATTTTCTTCAAGACGCAAGACAAATTGCCTGGCTGATAGACATCTTTCTGCGAAATACTGATAATCACCAGCTCAATCTTCCTGCCCACAAATCAATCCATCTCTCCAAAACTGTTCATACCATAGCTGAATTAGTTCAATAATCTGTTAGGCCCTTCGAAAGAGGGGCTTTTAATATAAAATATCCTCATGAAAATTTGCGGCCTAGACGAATGCGGACGGGGTGCCTTTGCCGGCCCTCTTGTGGCCGCCGCCGTCATTATTAATACCGATCTGGCTTCTTTCCCATCTCTCCTCCCGGTTCCGCTCCGCGATAGTAAAAAACTAACCGAAACTCAACGAAACAAAATCGTTTCCGTATTACCCAAACTTCCCATTGTGTACCAAATTGAAGAGGTGTCGGTTTCAGAAATCAATGAGTTTGGCATTGGTTGGGCCAACCGACAGGTCTTTGAAAGGCTTATGGCGCGGGTCAAGGCCACGATCTATATTGTTGACGGAAATCTGAAGTTCGCCAATCCTGCGGTGAGAACTCTCATCAAAGGAGACGATAAATGCTACCAGGTGATGCTGGCGAGCATTATCGCCAAGGTTTACCGGGACCGACTTATGATTAGCCTCCACCAAGACTTTCCCCACTATGGCTGGGACAAGAACTCCTGCTACAGTTCAAAACATCATCTTGATGTCCTCAGAACTAGAGGAAGCTGTTTGCATCACCGTCTTCAATACGTTGCCACCGCGATGTCTCATCACCTCAGTGTCGGATAAGATTTCATTTTATTTCCCAGACTTTTTTGAAAGAGTTTTGGCATGGATGGCCGGAAGCCACTTCTACAATTCCTGTATTCAAATCTACTGCAAAGCCAAAAGTGGTTTCGGATGTCTTTCCGTGCCGACAAAGAGTATTGTCATCACCCACGTCATTTGGGCTATGATCGGCAAGCCACAATTCGGCTGTTTTTAGGTCGACCGGCTCATTCGCCGTCCCGGTAATCCTATTGGCTGCATTGAATCTCTCGATGGAGCTCGTGTAGTTCGGATGGCCTTCAAAAGGGAGCATTTTTTTGGAGCAGTAGTGGTTGCTATGAGTGAGAACACCGTTTTTGGGCAATATGTTGTCAGAACTCGTCGCTGATCCTTCAACGCTGACTGATTTGTTGGGGACGGTAATAATATTGTTGTAGGAAGAGGCCCGGTTTGGGTGATTGGCAATTTCAATAGCTTCGTCAAAAGTCTTAGCCAGTAAAATAGCCCGAGCAATTAGAGCGCGAGGTATGCCAACGCGAACGTCCGTAGGGGTCAAAGCATTTCCGGACAAAACCAATCTCGAGTTGTTTACTCCGACACTAACCATAAAACCGCCCAAACCTACAGTAAACATTTGAGTGCCGTCGTCGAAATTCCATTCAACTTGAGTAAGAACATCATAAAAACTTCCCGGAAGATCATTATTGTGAATGACAATCGTGTGTTCACTGGCTGGCGGAAGCAGAACAATATCGGTGCAGCCTTTGAGCGAATAGCTTTCGGAATACAGCTCTTCAATCGTAAGAGCAAATAATTCTATAAATTCTATGCCTGACCCTGCGGCGGTGCCCTGGATTTCCTCAATTATTTGCGGAAAGCATTGCTTGGTAATCTCAACAAATCTATCGGCGTGATTAACACACTCTTGCCAGGTGAGGTTGGGTGGAGGTTCGTTTTTACAAAGATCGAGGTATTTGTAGATCTGGGCTTTGAAATTTGTGCCCAACTGCCTTCCGCATTCATAGTGACTACCGGATACAGAAAAGAACGGAACTTCTTTCATAGGGGTATTCTATCAGATACAATAGTTGCCATGCTGGAACAGTTAAAAGAGATCCCCACTTACGCAGATGGCAGGATGTCTCTCTACGATCTGTATCACAGGTCTATAGATCTGGAGTCAAAATATGGGTGGAGCAAAGAGCTTATATATAGCATCAAAATACAGGGGAACAATGGCGAAATAAATGTACCTGTTTATTGTTTCTTATCACCTAAGCAGGGAGAGTCACTATGGCTTATTACGGGCATCCACGGGGAAGAACCGGCAGGTCCAAACGCCGTGGCCCAACAGATTGACTACCTTGGTAAACTGGGTAGCACAGTCCCTATGGTTATCATGCCTCTTCTTAATCCGGCAGGATACTACCGGAATTGGAGATTTCACCACGTAGAAAGAAGTATCGAGAGGCTGAATGTCACTGATAGCAGGCACTTAATATCTCGCATCGAGAATCCAAAGCAACCTATATTGAGGTCACCTATTCATGGGGTAGCTGACACTGTCACCAAACATTTTTTGGGTCTACTAAATAAATTTCCACCATTGCTGTACTTTGATTTACACGAGGACGAACAGCTAGAAGAAGGGTATGTATATTCTCAGGGAACGCTAGAGAAGAGGGATCCTGTCGCCGCTAAAGTGGTGGAATTATTTGTGAAGTCGGGTGTTCCGCTGAAAATGTCAGGAGAGACTAGGTTTGCAGGAGAAAAAATTACCAATGGAATCGTGACCGATACACATGGAAACCGTGTGAAAGACGGATCTGTAGATGAGTTTATTTCGAACGAAACATATTTTGATATAGAAAGGAAGATTGTGCCCAAACCATTTGCGACAACTTCAATTGTGACGGAGACACCGGGTAAGGGAATACTAGCCGATCGTATTCGTGCTCAAGAGAGTATTGTGGCACATTTGGCTGAACTTTGGGAAATTTCTTCGCATAGTATTCATTGACATCTCCCAACACTGAAACTAAACTGAAATCATCGATGGGAAAAATCAAGTCTTTTTTACGTTCTTTGAAGCCTTGGCAACTGTTTGGGATTTTGTTTGCCTCGTTGGGATTACTCATCTCAGTCATTCTCGCTTCACAATATCTTCAGCATACTGCCAAGCTCAAACTTGGTTCGGACGCCGGACTGTTACTTACTGCAGATCGACAAGATTCACTCGGAACATTTTCGGATTCTACTTTTACGCTTAAGTCCGACCAAGATCTCACCGTCGCCGGACTAAAAAATAACGTGACCTTCTTTCCTGAAATTGATTTCGACATTAGAGAGGTCAATCCTCGTCAGTTTAGTCTCTCTCCCAAGACTCCTCTCAAGAATAATAGTTTGTATCGCATCAAGATTCTTTCCGAACAGCGGACATTTTCGTGGGCTTTTCAAACCAAAAATGACTTCCGTGTTGTTCAAACCCTTCCCCGAGATCAAGCTACTTACGTACCTCTCAACACCGGAATCGAGATTACCTTCAGTCATGACAACTGGGAATACATCGGTTTTAAAGAGGGTAACTTTGAAATTTCTCCCGCTGTCGAGGGCCGCTTTGAACGCCACAAGCGGACGGTATCCTTCATTCCTAAGAGCCTGGCACCCAGCACTCTTTACACCATCCGGCTTAAGAAGGGTCTGAAATTGAAAGGCACGTCCGAAACCCTCAAGGAGAATTTTGTGTATCGTTTCGAAACCCAGCCGGCAACCAACACCACCACACTCGGGTTTGCTCGAAATTTCTATGAGTTTTCACCTTCCGAAACACCTGCGTTTGACATCTACACTTCTTCCTCCGGTGGTGGTGATTTATCGGTGGAGGTTTATCAGTATCCCGGCATACAGGGTTTTTATTCAGACTTCAACACCCTTCTTTCTATCCCCACATGGGCCTACAATTCGCTCCATTCAAAACGTTTACCGGTCGCTGGGCTCAACAAGGTCCTGGATTTCCACACGCCTATTCAGCTCCAAACATACACCAACTATTTCCTTCTGCCCCAGCAGCTTCCTCAAGGACTTTATCTGGTTCAGGGGAACATTGGAGGTCCGGGAGGAGTTACTACGCAGGCCCTGGTTCAGATTACCGATCTTTCTGCATATCTTAGTATTAGCGGTACGAAGACGTTGGTTTGGGTCAATGATATCGGGTCCAAAAAGTCGGTTGTCGGTGCCAAGGTAAGTATCGCCGGAAAAGAACAAGAAACGGGGTCGGAAGGAGTTGCTTACTTCGATACTCCGGCGTCACAACTGGAGGACCAGACCATGTTAACGGTTAGCCACGCTGGCCGCACCTTAATTCTCCCTCCCCGAAATATTAACAACAATTACTATTATTCCAAATATCAACAATCCCGTCGCCTGTCAGATAAATACTGGAGCTACTTTTATACCGATCGGCCGTCATATCTTCCCACTGACCAAGTTAAATTCTGGGGACTCCTCAGAGATAGGGACAACCTCAATCAAAAACAAAAGTTCACTTTAGAAGTTACACGGTCGGATTATACGAGCTGGGATTTTAATCCCATCGTCCTTTTTACCAAAGACTTTGAAACTAGCGATCTGGGAACCTTTATCGGCGAAATTCCTTTGTCCGGTTACAATCCGGGCTGGTACGGCATTTCTCTCAAAATTGGTGAATCTATCATCATGAGCTCCTCGTTTACGGTAGCCACTTACACCAAGCCAGCTTATCGCCTCACGCTTCAGTCCTCTCAAAAAGCCGCCATTGTCGGAGAAACAATTACTCTTTCCGGTCAGGCCACTTTTTTCGAGGGTTCGCCGGTACCGGGAATGGAACTAAAATATGCCGGCCGTGATTTAAGTGGTTCGGTGACGACCGATTCGTTGGGGAGGTTCGGTTTTCACCAAGTTACTTCTATGAGTCCCAACTTTATCAACTACTCACCCGAATACACTTATTATTACGTTCGTCCATCGTTGCCCGAAGAAGGCGAGATTCAAGCTGATGTTTCAGTGGCGGTCTTCAGTTCTTCTCTAGCCTTTAATTCAACCAAAGCTGAATCAAAAGGGACAACAGGCCGGGTAGAGTTGGATCTGCGGCAGGTAGATACTTCCAAGTTTGTACCCTATACTTCGTTTGACGCTTTTTCTCCGGCACCCGGCAAAGCTATCACCGGAGTTCTCATGGAAAATCAGTGGAACCGTCGGGAAGTCGGTACTTATTATGACTTTATAAACAAAGTCACTTCCCCCCGTTACGAATACGATCGCGTCCAAAACAAAATTGCCGATATCACCCTCACTACAGACTCCAATGGACGGGCGGTTTACGAATTCCCGGTTTCGGCAGGCAAATCTTACAACGTCATTTTTCGTACCGCAGATGATCAAAACCGTGTTACTACTCAGGACGTTTATGTTTCCGGATCTGCCGACAGCTATCCCCACAATAACTACGTTTTTCTCAAAACAGATAAAACCGGAAGTAATGATAGATATGCCGTCGATGAACCGGTTAGTCTAAAAGTCATGCGCGGTGAGACTCCCATGCCCTCCACCGATTCCGACAAATTCCTTTACCTCTTTGCTCAGCGAGGGATTAGATCCTATCAAATTTCGGACGATCCAAGTATCAACTTCCGGTTCTCCGAAGCCTTTATCCCCAACATCTCCGTTCGAGCCGTTAGGTTTACCGGACAAACGTATGAAGTTTCGGAAAGTTTGAATTTAATGTTCGACCCTTCCGGTAAAAAACTTTCTCTTGATATCACCCAAGATAAGTCGTCATATCTTCCGGGAGATACAGTGAGACTCTCCATCCTCTCCAAAGATCAAAAGGGTAATCCGGCATCGGCAGAAGTTAATATTAGCTTTCTTGACGAAGCGTATAACGCTATGAGTCCGGTAACGGTCGATCCCTTGACTAGAATTTATTCTTCATTAGACGCTGACATTCTAGTTTCGTATCAATCTCACCAATATCCTCTTGACATCTCCGGGGCCGAAGGTGGTGGTTGTTTCCTGCCTGGCACCACTATCCTCATGGGGAATGGCAAAACCAAAAACATTGAAGATGTCGTTGTTGGCGATAGTATCAAAACGCTCCAAAGTCCCTCTTCAACCAAATCAGTTAGCGCCAAAGTTATCCAGGTATTCCGGCATCAAGTCTCAGGTTATTATTTAATCAACAATCGACTCAGAGTTACCGCCGAACACAATCTTTACATCAACGGCCGTTTCATGACGGCGGGAGAGGTCAAAGTCGGAGACTATTACCTCGACTCGCATGGAATTTATCAAAAAATTTATTCCCTCGAGTCTCGTTCCGGCATCAATACTGTCTTCAATTTTACGGTCGAAAAATACAACACCTACTTTGCTGATGGGTTTTATGTTCACAACGAAAAGGGCCGAGAGCTATTTGTAGACAATGCCTACTTTGGTAGTGTTCGAACCGGAAGCGATGGTCGTGCAGGCTTGGACGTCAAACTTCCCGACAATCTCACCTCTTGGAGAATTACCTCGCAAGGGGTTACTGGAGACCTCAAAGTAGGCGCCAGCTCCAATCTCTTGGTCGTCAAGCAGCCCTTCTTTGTTGATGTGGTTATGAACACCGAATATTTGATGGGTGAGCGCCCGGAAATCTCCGTCCGTGCCTATGGTGAAGGTTTGTCACCGGGAGATCAGGTCACTCTTCGGATTCAGTCGCCAACTTTAAATCTGGATAAAAGCTTAAATTTGAAGGCTTTTGAAAGTGCTGGTGTAGATTTGGGAGAGCTAAAAGAAGGGTCACACAACATTGTTTTATCAGGCAATTCCGGCATCCTTTCCGACAAGATTACTAAAAAGATTACCGTTCTCAGATCCCGTCTTAAAATCGTCAAAACCACCCATACCACCTTATCATCCGACTCCAAGCCGGAAGGTTCTGCCGACTCCGTCACCGACTTAATTTTTTCCGACAAAAGTCTGGGTCGCTTCTTCCCTCCGCTCTCCAATTTGGCTTATACCTGGGGGGATCGGCTAGATCAACGTTTGGCAAGGAATATTTCTCAGTCCGTTATCGCTAAAATTTTTGACAGCTCAGTCCAGCCCGAAGCCTTTGACTTTACCGCTTTCCAAACTTCTGATGGCGGTTTTGCCCTTTTTCCCTACTCCGGTGCGGATATCGAGCTTTCGGCCTTTGTTGCAAATTTGGCTAAAGAAAGAGTGGACACCGTCGGATTGGGCAACTATTTCTATCGCCAATTAGCCCAAGCCAAAGATACGGAAACTGCTGCAATCTCCCTCTTTGGTCTGGCTAGTTTAGACGAACCTGTTTTACTGCTTACCAATAATCTTTCGGATGAAAAGCACCTCGAACCGTTATCACGGCTGTATTTGGGGCTTGCTCAGGCCGGACTTGGAGACAACGAAAAAGCTCGCCTTACCTATCGAACTCTTCTCGCCGAATTTGCTGTCAAGCAGGACACGCTAACCTATTTGAAGATCGGAGCGGATAAAGACAGCTACCTTCATGCCACTGCACTTGCCTCCTCCCTCGCTGCCATCTTGGCAGAGCCGGAAGCGGACAGCTTACTCGCCTACACTTTGTCTAACAGGAGCAAAGATCTTCTTCTCGTTTCACCTCAATTGTTGGCAATTTCTCATCAAATAGATAATCTTCAGCCACAGCCGGTTTCGTTTACCTACACTCTGAATGGTAAAAAAACATTAAAGAAACTTGAGAAAGGTCAGGTCTTTAAGCTGGGACTTTCACCCAAAGAACTGACGGAGATTACCTTTAGTGACCTAAATGGGGATATTGGCCTAAGCACCTCTTATACTTCGGTACTTGATCCAAAAACAGCTGTTGTCGACCCATCGGTAAAATTGGGTAGAACTTATTCTGTCCGGGGCGCCTCCACCAACAATTTTGCCACTGCCGACTTGGTGCGCATTTCGCTACCGGTAGCTCACACCACCATTTCTCAAGACGGGTGTTATCAAGTTACGGATCTGTTGCCTTCAGGACTCAAACCGATCGCCAGTGTTTATAGTTATGGACTTGATACCGGCAATATCTGGTATCCCTACGAAATAAATGGTCAAAGAGTAAGTTTCTGTGTCGGTAAAGGCGATGAAAACAAAACCATCAATTACTATGCTCGGGTGATTTCAGCCGGGAAGTTCCGTGCCGAGAGTGCTCTCATTCAGTCGCTTATCTCTCCTTCGGTTTTCAACCTTTCTCCTGCCGGCTCCGTGAGTATCAAATGAAAATCGCCAAACAGTCCCTTGTCATTCCCGACCCGATCGGGAATCCATCTGGATACATAAAAGGAATAATATTGCTTGTCCTTACTTTTGGGGCATTTTTATATTTTTTTGGCATATCGAGGAAACCTCTCTCTGTATCGCCCACTTTTTCTACCGACTTTGCCTACGATAACAGGACCTTTTTCCCCGCGATTTCCCAATACCCCCATCTTCCCAAAGGTTCGTCTCCTTCTGTTCTGGTTATTCCTCACCATTTAACCGCCTCCAACGTTATCGCCAGGGGGATCTCCTTACTAACTGCAGACCCACCGCGGACAATTATTCTTCTGTCACCGAATCACGCCAACATCGGTCAGTGTGACATCGTTTCGTCTTCTAATGGCTGGGATACTCCATTTGGACAAATACTTGTGGATCAAGATCTGCAGAGTTCGTTTATCAAATACGAAACGGCGTGTTTGGACGACAGTGCCCTTATACCGGAACACGGACTCGCCGGGTTGATGCCCTTCCTGGCCTATTATTTGCCAAACACCAAAGTTATCCCCTTTGCCTTAAAGAAAAATATCGATCCTATTTTACTCGAGCGTTTTTCTCAACAACTTATCTCGGCCTCGCCTCATGTTGTAGTTATCGCTTCTATCGATTTTTCCCATGGCTTAAATCATGACCAGGCAGTCGAACGGGATACCCGGACCGAGAGTTTAATACGTGACCATAATTATTCGGTCATTGAAAAACTATCCTCCGAATATTTGGACTCTCCAGCCTCTCTGATATCCACCTTGAAAATTATTCAAACCAAATCATTATCTTCAGAGATTTTGGTTCACACCGATTCGTTTTCTTTTAACAATATCCCGGAATCAGTTACCTCTTACTACTTACTTATCGGAAAAAAAATCGCAAATCCAAACACATCTCCTTCCCCAGCGGACATCCGAGATCTGAAATCTAAGATCAACACTACCACCCTCGTCTTCGGCGGTGATGTCATGCTTGGTCGATCTGTTAACACCAGAATGATCAAATATCGGGATTTCTCCTGGCCTTTTAGAAAAATAGCCAATCTTTTATCAACGGCCGATCTGACCATCGTCAACCTGGAATCACCCTTTAATTCGGACTGTCAGCCTACCGATACGGGTATGTTTTTTTGCGCCGACCCTCGATCTGTCGATGGTTTAATTTTGGCCGGCATAGATATTGTTAATCTGGCCAACAACCATATAA
Organism: uncultured Pseudomonadales bacterium; assembly: GCA_964357975.1. Classification (GTDB taxonomy): domain Bacteria; phylum Patescibacteriota; class Microgenomatia; order UBA1400; family MFAQ01; genus UBA10133. Next base: position 54,669 of record CAYHNG010000003.1, on the reverse strand, counting down.
GTAACCAGGGGAAAGAAGGGTTTGATTTCACACTCTCGCTCCTTAACCAAAATAAAATTACTCCGATCGGTTTGGGCAAACTTGTTATCAAAGATGTTCGGAAGACGAAAGTTGCTTTTCTTGGGTTTAACGACACCCCTCCGTATTTTACGGAAGTTGCCATGTCTTGGCCAATAAATATCTCCGGGCAAATAGCTTATGCCAAATCGCAAGCCAATATCGTAGTGGCCTCTTTCCATTGGGGGAACGAGTATCGTCAGCGGACATCTCATCAGGTGGAGCTTGCCCGCCTGGCTATTGACTCGGGTGCTGATGTCGTTATTGGTCATCACCCGCACTGGGTCCAGGAGGTTGAAATATACAAGGAAAAACCAATTTATTATTCGCTTGGCAATTTAGTTTTTGATCAAATGTGGTCGGAAGAAACCAGGAAAGGCCTTCTGGTCAAGTTGGTTTTCTCCGGCAACACACTGGTTAATCAGGAACAAACTCCCATCAAAATTTTCGACTACGGCCAGCCCGCTCCTCTATAAAATCTGGTTCCGAAAATACTCAATTGTTTTGAAGAGCCCTTCACGCAAGGGTACTTTTGGCTCCCATCCAAGTTTTTCTCGTGCCAGAGTGATATCCGGTTTCCGAACTTTAGGGTCATCACCCGGTATCGGCCGGAAGACTATTTTACTGGTGGATTCCGGAATCATTTCCAAAACTATCTCAGCTAGTTGTTTCACGGTAAATTCAACAGGGTTACCAAGATTCACCGGACCGGTAGAACCTTCTTTGTTTTCCATCATCCGCGTCATGCCTTCAATTAGATCGCTCACAAACTGGAAGCTCCTGGTTTGGCTACCGTCCCCATAGATAGTAATATCTTGGTTAGTCAGAGCCTCCATTATAAAATTGCTGACCACTCGGCCATCTTGGGGATCCATATTTGGTCCATAGGTGTTAAAAATCCGAATCACTCTAACCGGAGTTTGATACTTTCTAAAAAAATCCATGCAGATAGTCTCGGCCGCCCTCTTTCCCTCGTCATAACAGGATCTGATACCGCAAGGATTTACGTTTCCCCAGTAACTTTCTTTTTGAGGATGCTCCAGAGGATCCCCATAGATCTCTGATGTTGATGCTTGAAGTATCGGAACATTATTATTTTTTCTGGACAGCTCCAGCATATTATTCATTCCCAAGACGGAAGTTCTCCAAGTATAAACCGGATCTTTTTGGTACGCAGGCGGAGATGCCGGACAAGCCAAATTGTATATTCTGTCCAATTCCTCAAAATCAAGTGGTTTGGTAATATCTCCTTCAATAATTTGAAAATTAGTGTCCGTCGTCAGCTCGTCAATATTCTGTTTTCTACCGGTATAAAAATTATCTATACAAATGACCCTATGTTTTTCACTCAGCAGTTTCTTGCACAAATGAGACCCCAAGAAGCCTGCTCCCCCGGTTACCAATATTTTCATTTCTCTATTCTAGTTCATTACCGCCTAACTTTACATATTTTGGAAACATTGGTATACATATAGTTAGTATGAAATATTTCAACCGCCTCTTGGCCACTCTCCTTTCTGCCCTGTTATTTTCTTTTTCTTTTGTCTTTTCGGCGCACGCCGTTTATCTCTACTCCGGCAATCAGTTGGATCTTCCCAAAGACAAAAAAATCAACGAAACAGCCATCATCGCTGCGGGAAGTGTCACCGTCGATTCGGAAATTAACGGAGACCTCTTTTGTGCAGGGAAAGATATTGTCGTCAATGGGGATGTTAAAGGCGATGTGTTATGCGCCGGGCAGTCCGTCAAAATAAATGGCCGTGTTGAGGGCAATGTTCGTATCGCGGCTCAGTTTATCGAGATTAATGGTCAGGTGGGTCGGAATGTTACCACCGCCTCTCAAGACTTGATAGTTTCCAAGTTTGCCTCCATTAAGGGAGATATCTTCTTTGGTGTCCAAAGTGCGGATCTAAGAGGTGCCTCTGGTCGGGACTTGCTTGGTGCTGCCGATCAGCTCACCATCTCCGGCACGCTAAATAGAAATGCCAAGGTAGCGGCCAGCAAAATAACCTTAGTTGATCCCGCCAAGATCGGTGGAGATTTCGAGTACTACATGGAAAGTCTCGGTACTGCTTCTGTCAATCAAAAAAATGTCAAAGGCAATATCTTAAAGCACGAAGTTGTGAGAAAAGAGTTGCCCCAAAAAGAAGTCAAGGAGGTCACTTTTGCCGCCAAATTAATGGGTCGGCTACTCTGGGCAATCTCTTCTTTGTTGTTAGGTCTAACTTTGCTGTATTTTCTCAGATCGAGAGTGTTGGAGCGCATGCAATTAATTGGCGAGAGACCTTTTGTTTCCGGACTAATTGGGCTGGCCGTTCTCATTCTTACTCCTATTGTCACCCTCCTTCTTCTTGTCAGCGTTATTGGGGCGCCTCTGGCCTTTGTTCTTTTCCTGGAATATGTTCTGTCTCTAATCTTAGCCTCTATTTACCCCACTATTCTTATCGGTGACTGGGCCATCAAGCTAGCCACCAAAAAGAAATCGGGTGGTCTGGGATGGTCGCTACTGGCAGGGACTGTCTTGGTAGGGTTATTATTCTTGGTCCCCGTCATCGGTCCTCTCTCCGCCTTCGTCCTCTTGTGTCTAGGATTAGGGTCAATCTTCCTTTCCTATCTCCCGGCAAAATAATAACCGCCCCAACAGGGGCGGTCAGCTTTAATACTTAAGAGGCCATCCTTCGGCGCCTTCCATTATCTCTTGAAGTTTTTCCAAAAAACCCGGAGGAATCTCGCCCTTGTTATAGTCGCCCGTCAAATATCCTATTGGCGTATATCCATGTTCTCTAAACCAGCGAAGGTTAGTGTCTTCATCAATTGCCACGCTCTTTGTCTGCATTCTGACTACTTCAAAGACTTCACCCATCAATACGGCGTCTATAAAATCCGGACAAGGGGAGTATCCATGATCGGCCATATAGTGCAGAATCAGATCCGGCACCACGTATTTGTATTCGTGGGAGTGTACTTCGATGTGAATCTCCACGTCGCCCGTAGAAGAGGGTTGAAAACGGTTGTTTGTCTCTCCTTCGGATCGGCAATACTTACACAGATGTATTCCCATGCTCACCTCTTTGTCAAAGTTTAAGTACCCCCGCATTGTATCACTTGCAATCACTACCGGAATGTCTATACTGAAATTATTGTGAGTTATTATCTTGTTTAGAGTATGAAAAAACAAAAGACAATTATCTCCGCCCTCCTGTTGTTAATTAGTCTCGTCGTCATTTTCGGTGTCGCAATGCTTCTCAAGAAAGGTAACTTCAACGATCAAAGTCGTGCCTCCACAAACGTTTTGGTGGGAAAACTAATTAGGGCGACTGATGGAGTCCTTTTGTGTGCCAAATGTGTCCAGCAATGCCCGGGAAAGGACAATGTACTCCGAGACTGCAATCCAATGGCATCTTACGGAATATCAATCGATAGTATGTGTAACACGTCCGGAAGAGTTGAGACCTGTGGGGAAAAGACTTTTTGTTGTCCAGCCCCCAATACCAAATGGACCACAGATCTGACAAAATGCCCAGGAGCTACCCCACCAGCAAAAACACCATCCAGGTACCGAATTCTTAAACCTGGAGGCATCTGTACAGCATTGGTTGTTTCTGGCACTCTTGCCGAACCCTTAATCAACAAGCAGGTAGTCGCTACAGGCACCATTAAGGAGCCATATTTTCATGCCTCACAGCTTGTCGAAAACAAACCTGGTTGCGATGTCACGCAGAGAGACACTCCGATAACCACTAAGGTTAAATTTCCCAAGGACGGCACCGTCCAAGTCTTTTCAATGGGGGCCGGAGTCGCCTCTCTCAGCCGGATAAATTTAGCTGGGCCCAAAACCTACAATATTGATGTTACTGCTTTAACCACTCCATCAAAAATGGATAAGACTTTTAACGTTAAGGCAGGGGAAGAATACGTCTTAAAAATGGTTCTTAAGGCCCCTCCTCCATCTACCCTTACCAAGCCTGCAGTAGGATGGATTCCTCCAGCGGAGCAATTTAAATGCGGACCCAAGAAAAATCCCGGTCAAAATAAATGCGGAGTTTTGTGGGACATAAAAGCGTTGATTGATTACGCCAAAGCAAATTCAGCCAGTATTACAGGTATAAAATCTGGAGCCAATGAGGCTAATGTCCAGTGCTGGGCTGATCCGGTTCAAAATGATCCCACATCAGATTACGACTTTAACGATTGGGCCATCGTGTTTGGGTATGTCGGTTCTCAGCCAACTCCAACTCCCACATCAACAATCACCCCCACTCCGACAATAACCCCTACTCCCACACCTTCAGACAATCAGCCACCTAGAATCATCACCACATCAATGCCTTCAGGCTATGTGAACGAGTCATACGGTGGTAGTATTGATGCCACCGATCCAAATATTACGGATTCCCTAATAATGGGGATTTCCGGACTTCCTTTCGGACTCACTAGTGGTCCGTGTGCCGTTCCTGTCGGAGGCGGAAAAATCACCTGCTATATCTCCGGAACCCCAGCCACTTCGGGTCTCTACACCGTCCAGGTGACGGTCACTGATAATCATGGAGGATCAACTACCAAGTCCATACCCTTGTCTGTTCTTGCGGTAATCTCCATCACCCCAACTCCTTAATCGGAATTGGTTTCAATAGAGCAATAATCAACGAAAATCCCGCTATCCGGCGGGGTTTTTGTGAATGGTTGGGGTGTCGAGTGACGATCCCGGGCCCTACGGCCCCCATGCCCGCATACTGCCGTTATTTCCAAGCATCATAACGAAGTTATGAGCGGAAATAAGAGGAAGCGGACCGGAGATAGCAACATAGCGTAGTTATGTGCATCGCAAGGAGCAAGCTCTTATACTAAAAATTGAGGAACCCCCATAGTCTGTCAACCATTGGTCGGGGTACTCAGAATTGAACTGAGATCGCGCGCACCCCATGCGCGCATACTGCCGTTATACTATACCCCGAAACGAACCTGTTTATTTTACCATGTATAACCCTTGCGAAAATAACCCAAATATATATAATGACTTTAGTTACCAAAATACCCGAAGAAAATGCCAAAGAAAGCCAAGAAAATTAAAGAAGAAAAATCTGTTGCCAAGCCGGCCGATAACAACGCCCGTCTTACCGCCGTCAAAATTGCCATGCAGCAAATTACCAAACAGTTTGGTGAAGGAGCTATTATGCACATGGGTTCCGATCGTGTCGACGAGAAAATTCCGGTCATTTCGACCGGCTCTATTAGTTTAGATCTTGCACTGGGTGTCGGTGGTTTCCCTAAGGGTAGAATTATTGAGATTTATGGCCCGGAAGCCTCCGGTAAGACTACTTTAGCCCTTCACGTCATTTCCGAAGCTCAAAAGTCCGGTGGCATCGCCGCCTTCATCGACGCTGAGCACGCCGTGGATCCCAGTCGGGCCAAATCCATCGGCGTCGATCTCGATAGCCTTCTTTTGTCTCAGCCGGACAACGGTGAACAGGCTTTAGAGATAGCCGAAACTCTCATCCGTTCCGGAGGTGTAGACGTTGTTGTTATCGATTCTGTAGCGGCTCTTGTTCCCAAATCGGAAATCGAAGGCGAGATGGGTGACTCCTCCATGGGGCTCCAAGCCAGGCTGATGAGTCAAGCTTTACGCAAGATCACCGGCGCGATTTCCAAAAGTAAGTGTATCGTCATTTTTACCAACCAATTAAGAGAAAAAATTGGTGTTATGTTCGGTAACCCCGAAGTAACCACCGGCGGAAAGGCTCTTAAGTTCTATGCCTCTATTCGTATCGATATGCGCAAAATCGGCAACATTCAAGAAGGCGACGAAATCATTGGCTCCCGTCACCGTGCCAAAGTAGTCAAAAACAAAGTTGCCTCCCCTTTCAAAACAGCCGAATTTGACGTTCTCAATATCGGTGGCATAAGCAAGCTTGGTGATCTCATCGATACGGCTATTGCTTACAACGTGCTCGAAAAAGCCGGATCTTTTATCAAATACGAAGGTGAGACGCTTGCACAAGGTCGTGAATCAGCCAAAGCCGCTTTAGCCGAACGGCCTCAAGTCATCGAAAAGATTAAGCAACAAGTCATGGAAAAGGTCAATGCCGGAATCCAGCCGGAAAAGTGATCAAAGGCAGTCACTTGTGAAATATGCCGGCAGAATCCTCGCTGCCAGGCCGTATTTTAGGTTCAAATTAAGGGAAAAACTCTTTTTGCGGGCCGAAAAAGAAAAAATCGAAAATCCTGGTCAAATCATTGAATCCATTCTCGACGATCTGGCTCAGAGTGGCTATCTGAATGATCAATATCTGGCTGAGGCTTACGTCAGGCGACAGCTCTCCAAGCACTATGGACCCCGGCTAATCTCCGTCAAGCTCAAATATCTTGGACTTGGTGTGGCTGCAGTCACCGAAGCTCTGAGGTCGGCTGTATCCCCGGAAGCCGAAGAGGCCTCTATTCGGCATTTTATTAGCAAATTTTCCCATCAAGACCGGAGAAAAGTGGTTTCCAACCTCTACCGGCGAGGCTACTCTGAGCGCGCCATCAAAAGTGCATTTGACGGGGACTGTTTGGAAGACTAAAATACAGATACTAATCATGTTAGTCAATCTAAATTACGCAATGTTCGATCTCAATCAAAATAAAAAGATCCCTCTACAGCCCGCCAGCCGGCAGGCTGGTCGCTAGACGACTGATTTTGCGTGTTTGCTGACGTACATAGATTAGGTTTAATCATTAATTTAAACCATGTCTATACTCTCAATTTTCCGATCAAATATTTTCAAATCTTCTGCCGATTCCGCTAAATCCAAGTTAGCTGCAACCCCTGCGGTCCAGCCTCCAAAAACCACCGGTTCAGAGCTTCCCAAGGTTGCCGTCGCTCCCGTTGCCCCGAGTCTTTCTGTCGACACTGCCGCTATTATTGCCGCCGCCCAAGCTACCGCCCAGTCTCAGGCCAGAGAGATCATTATTTCAGCCAAAGACGAGGCTTTCAAAATCAAAGACCAGGCCATCAAAGATGCCCGGATTCAGTTGGAAGAAATTGAGGTTCGAGCCAAAAACCTAGCTCAAAAACAGCAAAGTAATTCGACAATTGAAGAGCAACTCAAAAAAGAAAAAGCCAATCTCGATCTCCAAACTACTCAAATTGAAGAGCTCAAAACCAAAATCGCTTCACAAGCCGATTCTATGGTCGAAAAACTGGAGAAGATCGCTTCGCTAACCACCGAACAAGCCAAGAAAGAGCTGGTTGCTCAGGTCGAGAAACGTTCTGCCGCCGAAGCCGCCAGAGCCATCAAAGAAGCGGAAGAGAAATCAAAAATCGAGTGTGAAGATCTTGCCAGAGAAATTCTCGTTGATGCCATGAAAGCAGGGGCTACAGATTATGTGGCCGAATACACTATTTCCACCGTTCCGATTCCGGACGAAGAGACCAAAGGTCGCATTATTGGTAAAGATGGCCGCAATATTCGCATTTTCGAAAAAGTCTCCGGTTGTGATGTCTCCATGGACGACGGCCCTGACGAAGTCAAGTTAAGTAGCTTTGATCCAGTCCGTCGTGAGATAGCCCGTCTTACCTTAATTCATTTAATCAAAGATGGTCGCATCCATCCTGCACGTATCGAAGAATATTTCGAGAGATCAAAGAGAGACGTTGAGCAAATCATGTTTCTGGAAGGTCAAAAACTGTGCCATGCGGTAGGTGTCTACAACATGAATCGGGAAATTATTACCATGCTTGGTCGTTTTAAATTTAGAACTTCCTACGGCCAGAACATGATTAGTCACACTCTGGAAGAGACCAGAATTGGTATCAAGATAGCCAACGAAATCGGTGCTAACGTAGATACGGTCAGAATGGGTTGTTTGCTTCACGATATTGGAAAAATCATTGAGGGTGAGGGTAATCACGTCGAGCTTGGTGTGCAGTATTTAAAAAAGTTCAATATTCCTCAAACCATTATTGACTGTGTTGCTCAGCATCACGAGGATGAGGAGTTTACTTCCAACGAATCCATGATCGTCTATATTGCTGATGCTATTTCCGGTTCCAGACCGGGAGCCCGTCACGAAAATACTGAAGAATATGGCAAACGTATTCGACACCTCGAAGAAATTGCCCGGAAGCATCCTGAAGTTGAAGACGCTTATGCCATCTCGGCCGGAAGAGAAATCCGAGTGATCGTCAACCCAAATAAGGCGGGGGATGATCAGCTAACTATTTTGGCCCAAGCCATTCGCGATGAAATCAGAGACACCATGACCTTCCCCGGAACCGTCAAGGTTAACTGTATCCGTGAAACTCGTGCCAGCGAAATCGCCTCGTAATCATTAAATATGCTGATGAAAAACAACCATTTCTCCTACATAGAATTACAATCGACCAATATTGGGGAAACAAAAAAGTTTTATTCAGCAGCTTTTAATTGGGTTTTTACGGATTATGGTCCAGATTACGCATCATTCTCCAATAGTGGTGTCGATGGTGGTTTTGCGAAAGTAAACTCCCTAACAGGAAGCGGAACACTATTAGTTCTTTATCACCAAGATCTTGGTTTAATCAGAAAACAAATAATTGATCATGGGGGAAAAATTGTCAAAGATATTTTTGCTTTTCCTGGAGGCAAGCGCTTTCACTTTACCGATCCAAGTGGAAACGAGCTGGCTGTCTGGTCAGAATGACAAAAGACTGAGGTCTAATACTAAGGCTTGCAAATATTGACTCATTAGTGCTATCATCAATCCACAATTATCATTGATACTGCCCAATTTATTAGAGATATGACCAAACAAACTCTCATCAATATTGTTAGTAAGAAAGTTCATCTAACCAAAAAAGCCGTCAAAGAAACCGTAGACACCTTTTTTGCCGAATCTATCGTCGCACTCGGCAAGGGTGAAAAGGTGGTTATTTCTGGCTTTGGTACCTTCTATATTGGAAAAGTCGAAGACAAACAAGTTGTTCCTTTTGGTAATGAATCCAAGAGACAAGTGGTCAAAGGCCACAAAGTTATCAACTTTCATGTTGGTAAGCCTTTGAAGAAAAAAGTCGCCTAATGCCGTCCGTTTTCATCAACACTTTCGGTTGTCAAGCCAACAAGTCAGACTCAGAGCGCATACTTGGCGACTACCTATCTCGTGGATACTCCGAAGTCGGTAACTGGAAGCTTGCCGACGAAATCGTCATCAACACTTGTTCTGTCCGTCAATCTGCCGAAGATCGTGTTACAGGATTCCTTCTCAATGTCGACAAATTCTTTGCTGGGAAACAGAAGCCCAAGATTATCCTGACCGGTTGTATGTTGCACTTCAACGAAAAGGAAATCCGCGTTCTACTGCCTCAGATAGATGAGATCTTGCCCATCGGTGAAGTCGGCTTCAATCAAAAGGCTATTAGGAAAGAAAAGGATAAAGCCTTTATTCCTATTTCTTCAGGCTGTAATTCCTTTTGCACTTTTTGTATTGTGCCATTTTCGAGGGGCAGAGAAAGATCCAGACCTTTGGAAGAAATTGTCCAAGAGGTCGAGGGGCTTGCTTTGGATAGTTACCGTGAGATCACTCTTTTAGGCCAAAATGTTAATTCATGGGGTTTGGAAAAAGTCGGTGTGGCCCTCAGAAAAATGTTTATGGATAAAGATAAATTCTCCACAGATATTATTCCCTCAAATCAGTCCCAATATTTCAAACCCGAAGACACCCCACCCTTTGTGACTCTACTTAGAGCCATCAGTAAGGTTGATGGCATCAATAAAATCAGTTTCTTTACCAGCAATCCTTGGGACTTCTGGGATGAACTGATAGATGAGATAGCCATCAACCCAAAGATAGATCGCTTTATTCATTTGCCGGTTCAGTCCGGCAGTAATCGGATCCTAAAACTTATGAACAGGGGATACACTCGGGAATCTTATCTTACTTTAATTAATCAAATCAAAACCAAAATACCTGAGGCAGTTTTTGGTACGGACATAATCGTCGGTTTTCCGGGAGAAACAGATGAAGACTTTCAAGACACTCTGAACTTGGTCAAAGAAGTGGGTTTCAAGGTGGCTTTCGTTGCCCGCTACTCGCCTAGACCTGGAACTGTTTCTGCCAAATTATTTCCCGATGATATTCCGGCCAAGATCAAGAAAGAACGCTGGGAGATTTTAGATCAAATTGCCAACAAAGATAACCTCAGATCCCGCCCCATCGTTCCCTAAGCCGGCTCCTCCAAAGCGACTATTTGAGTCATATAACGTTTCTTACCCCTCGAATACAGTATGTTCATCCAATTGTTTTGTATTTCTATCCAAAATGGTTTCAACCTTCCTCTACGCACCAAATCTTTGAGACTATCAAGGATAACATCCCCTTCCACAACCTCATAATCATCCTGCATATCAGAGCCGAACTCATTGATCCTGTGTGTAATATGCAAAACCATTCCTTTATATTCCACCGCACTTTCCCACTGACTTCTCGGTTTAACTTTCTTTAAGGAATCTATTTCACGCACCATGTCTTTGAATTGGCCAAAGAACTCCACTCCCGGTTGTTCCTTATCTTCGAATTCACCATAAATTAATCCGTAGGGTGTTTTCCAATTACCGATATGGGTGAAACACTCCCTGCTTGCCTCTGGTTTTCGTGATTCTCTTTCTTTTGTTCCCATTGCTCGTGATTATATTCTCCCGGAGAGCGATGTCAACCATCCGGTGTTAAAATAATCTGTGCCTAACCCAACTCCCAAGATTCTAATTATTTGCGGTCCCACCGCCTCCGGCAAAACCAACCTGGCTCTTTCGATTGCCGACAAACTTCTATTACAACACCTCTCTGTCAACATCCTTTCCGCCGACTCTCGGCAGGTCTACCAATCTTTGGATATCGTTACCGGCAAGGACATTCCTCAAGATCTCTCTCCAAACATCAATTTTTTTGGTTTGGATTTGGTCGAGCCACACCAAGTCTATAATCTCGCGGACTTCGTCAGTTATGCTCAGAACATTATTCAAAGCTCCATTAAAGAGCAAGTTCCCTTAATCATTGTTGGGGGCACCGGTTTGTATTTGAAAGCAATTACTTCTGATCTTCTCAACGTTCACGTTCCACCCAACCAACCACTCCGTCATGATCTGGAAAAACTTGATCTACCATCACTCCAATCCCGTTTGTTGGCAATTAATCCCCAAAAATTTGAATCCCTGAACAATTCTGATCTCCATAATCCCCGACGGCTCATCCGCGCCATCGAAATCGCCTCGTCTCTCACCACCCCCGTCATTGCGAGCGAAGCGCGGCAATCCATAAAAACAGTACGACCTTATTTCCACTGGATCGGTCTACGTCAAGAAAAAGAGGCTTTGAAAGAGAAAATCCGCCAGCGCGTCCTGAATCGTCTGATCACCGACGCCATTGAAGAGGTTGAAAAATTGATGGAAAAATATCCCGATCACCACCTCCCGATTTTTACCAGTCTCGGTGTAAAAGAAATCGTTCAATATTTAAAGAAAGATATTACAAGAGAGAAGTTAATCGATTCGTGGACCAACTCGGAAATAGATTACGCTCGTAGACAGATGGTTTGGTTTCAGAAACAACCGGACATATTTTGGTATGATAAAAGTACGGTAGATGCATCGGTTGCTGATAAACTAGCGGAAATTTATAAATAAAATGATCAAAAAGAAACACATTATCTTTGAATTTTCCATCGGCAGTATCTTTTGGGTCCTGTTTTCTCTCGCCGCCGCGTATATTCTTTTGAGGCTTGCCAGCGTTATTGCTTTATTGTTTATTGCCATTCTGATTACTTTGGCTGTTTGTCCTATGGTAGACTACCTGGAAAAGTTTAGGGTAAACAGGGCTCTTTCTTCGATGGTGATATTACTAGCTACTTTTGGCACCATCATATTTGCAGTAGTTTCACTCGCGGCCCCCCTTTTGGATCAAACTCAACTGTTTCTTCAAAAACTGCCGGCGATCATTGACTCTGTTAGCCCAATCAAGCTAGCCGACGGTTCGCTCTCTGCCCAGTTTGCCAATGTTCCCGGTAAGGTGCTTACTTTTGCTCTAGATACCTTTTCTGCCTTCATCACTGCCTTTACGGTTATCGTTATTAGCTTTTACATGATCCAAGATCTTCACAACTTGGAGTCACACCTCAAATTCTGGTTTGGTGACAAAGGTCACCGCTATTTTGTAATCGCCGAAAAGCTAGAAGTTCAGATTGGTTATTGGGTGAGGGGGGAGTTACTTCTCATGTTGTTGGTGGGACTTCTGAGTTACATTGGTTATCTCATCATTGGCCTGCCTTTTGCTATCTCTCTGGCCTTCATTGCCGGCATGCTGGAACTAATTCCCAATATTGGACCAACTATCGCCACCATTCCTGCCGTCCTCGTCGGTTTTTCCATCTCCACAGGGCATGGCATTGCCGCCCTAATTGTTTCTCTCATCGTTCAGCAGTTAGAAAACAATCTTATCGTTCCCAAAATCATGCAACACGTTGCCGGACTCAATCCCATTATTACGATAGTTGCCATCATGATTGGCTTCCAGCTAGGCGGACCACTTCTGGCCATCCTGGCTCTACCCACAGTTCTCTCTGCACGGGTTATTTTGAGCCATATTCAGCTCAACAAAGACACCACCATCCCCGAGATCGACTAGTCCCACTGGGCAGAGAATCCCATAATATTGACTTTTGAGGGTATTTATGATATACTAGCCACAGTTTAGAAGTCTATTTTCCAGCTTTTTTCTGTAACTTGATAATTCACAAGGAGGCTACATGTTCGAAACTAAGGACTTACTCCCGTATTTCCAGAGTCAGGCCGAAAAGGCATTTCTCGAAGTCCTGATTGCCACCAATCTTGTTCGGTACGACTGGGGGTCCGACTATCTGTGGGTATGGCGCAGTCATGAAAAAAACCCAATTCCTGGTGAAGAAACACCTCAAATGGGTGGTGAGGAGTTTCACGGTAAGTTGTACTCCGCCTTCGGCTCAAGTCATTTGAACTGGCCTACCTCTGCCGGTTTTGTCGTCGACCTGCTTGCCTGTGGCATCGATGTCCAGATAGCTATCGACGAACCATTTGCCGAAGGATACTTGACTAGCCTCGTTGCCTGTGCACGGTCCGAGAATCCCACCGGTAAGATCGGGACTGTTTTACAGTTCGTGCCGGTTCTTGATCGGAAATAAGGGTAACCCCCTTAAACGCCACCCTAACGGGTGGCGTTTTTATATCGGCACACTTTTTTCAAACAGAAGTTCAAAAGTCAACCAAGTCGGCGAGCAACCCATAACAATGGACCCTCACCTCTTTCGTGATAAAATATCCATACTAAACTACAGATGCAGGTTCAAACGCATCCTAATTTTGTATATTTAGCCTGAAGACTTGCACATTCAAATACACGAAATATATCAGTAGCTTTGTTTTTGCGCGCTGTAAGTAGCTTTTTACCCTCAAATCTTGAGAGTAGAAAGCTGCTTGCAGCCGTAATCTTGTAGTGGTGGGGCCACCCGAGATACTCAGCCATAGGTCAACATGGAAGCCTCTGACATAGGGGCTTTCATAGGACAATAAAAGGAGACCTGAAATGAACGTAACTCAATCTGCAAAACACCTTATCCCTGAATACTGGAACATCAAGTGGGTCAAAACCGTTGGAGATCTGGTCTTTTTGGGGAAGGTCACAGTTCGACAACTTGTACGCTACTGGCGTGGTGAAGCTGAAAGCCTTGCAGGCCAAATTAAGTATACCCAAGAGCTGATTGACTTACTCAAGGGTAAGACCGGCAAAGACTTCGCCAAACTCGCCGAAGGTTATGAAAACCCCGTTTTCTCGCAAGCCCAAATCGGCAAGCGTTCAGATAGTTGGAGTGGGGACTTCGAACCTCTCGACCCGGCGTCGGCCAGTCGTAAGTCGGAAGCAACCACATTCAACGTTTGTGGTTGGTGCAAATTTACCGGTGGGGGCACTTGTCGATATCAGTATCACATCACCACAAGCTGTAACATTCTGACTCACGCGGGACTGCCGGACAATGATCTGGAAATTCCACAGAAAGCAATCGAAAGATACCAGTCTGTGGAACCCTTGACCAGGCTTGGTGCCACCGATGGAGAAAAAGAGGCAGCTGTGCAGGCCATTCACAGAATGGAAGCAGCATATCCTGGCTTGACTCTGCTGGTCGAAAAGCGCCCTGAATGGTCTACAAAAACCCAGCGGCGTTTCAACACACCATGCTTTTTGACTAATGCCGACATGCCTCAAATTGAGTTCATGCGCGGTGTTCTGATTGCCGAGAAGCAGAAGCTGATCGAGAAAAAGAAGAAAGTGGATAGCGATATCAAACTACTTCTCAGTCTTGAAAAGCAAGCCGAAGAAAAACCCGCTCTGCCGAGCGCGCGACCTTACGACTGGTTTAATCTGAATGACCAGGTCGTCTGTTTCGTCGGCAACTGGAAAGACCGCATCTACCAAGATGTGTGGGCGACGGGGAAAGTAATCAATGGCTATCGGCACCAAGATGGTTGCGTGTCGGTCAATTTTGATGAAAAAATTCATAATGGCCCGTACCTTGAAGGTCACGGAGGGGGTTATGGAATGGCACGCCCAGAAGTGATGCTTTTGTGGGAGTATCACTACCTTCGCCAGCACCCCGACTTTGCTGGGCTCTGGATCCTGGCAGCAGATAAGCACCTGGAGGGTTTCAACCCAAAAGAGATGCTTAATGCGCTTACCTTGAAGGCTTTGCCAGCAACAACCAAGTAACAAATATGGCCCCACCATATAAGATTTCGTAAATAAAATTGAAGTGCAAACAACCGCCAAAGGCAAAATGTAAGATGCCTAAGGCGGTTTTTATTGGCAAAATCGAGTCTTTTAGGTCTGAAAAAGTTTGAAAACATCCCTCCCAACAAGCGACTGGCCTATAAATATTATGATACTTGTTATTTGTAATCGCTTAAGCTAATAATAATAGTTATGAACGAAGAAACAAATTTAACCGGACAGGAGTGGAATGAACAATCAAGAGAATTAACTCTGGTTAGAAAAGAAAAGCTTCCAAAGGGGTTGACAGAAATAGACATCACTACTATGTCTGGGAAGATAGTGGTTGAGAACTGTATCGGTGACGAAGAACCTTCGTACAAGGTGACAGTCGTGGTTAGGGGAGCAAGAAGCGAAGATAAGGCCCGCGCAGAGTGTGGTAGCGTCGATGACGTATTTGATATTGAAACTGATGAAAAATCCTTTAATCTTAATGAGAAGGACGATGGAAATAGCGGTTATTCTGACGGTAATATTGTGATTACTGGCTCAGCTAGAAGTGTCGTGATGATCAACGGGAGGGTCGTGTCTGGTGGATCAAATGAGAGTGGAGTATCCATAAAGAAAAAGGTGGTGCTTAGGATTCGTCCAGAGCAAGCAAGTAACTTTAATTTGGCATCTTCGAGTGGCGACATTGACGTTGCCAGTGTTGAAGGTAGGGGAAAAGTGCGTAGTTCATCCGGAAGTGTGGAGATGTCGTCGGTTAAAGGTGAGTTAAGTTTGACGACTTCTTCTGGAGAGGCTTCAGTAGATTCTATTATTGGTGAGGCTGATTTAAACACTTCGAGCGGCTCTTTGAGGGTTGGGTGGGTTGCGGGAGAGTTAGATATAAAGACATCAAGTGGGTCTGTGGCCGTTGAGAGCATGAAACTGAAAAGCAGAGGAGTCGTAAGGACCTCTTCCGGATCAATTTCGCTTGGAATTGGAAACGAGAACATTAGAGTTAGAGCGACGACCAATTCTGGAAGCTTCAGAGCCCCTTCAGAATTTGTCGTGGATAAAGACACAAGCGGTCGTAGCGGTGCCAACATCAGAGGCCATATCGGAGACAATGCTCAGAGTGGCGCAGAGCTCGAAATAAACGCTTCAAGCGGCAGCATTTCCTTGAGGAAGAGCCAGTTGAGAGATGATGAACCGCAAAAACCAACAGATGAACAAGTTCAAGAAAAGTTGAAAGAGGGATATACATGTCCTTTTTGTGGAGTTGAAAATGTATCTTTTGGGAATTGTTCAAAATGCGGAGGTGCGGTTCCATCTACGGCTAAATTCAACAGGAATAATTAACGGTTGAGATATTTTCGTCTGAAAAAGTTTGAAAACGTTCCACCCAACGAGCCCTTGCGGGCTCCCTAGTACAATAAGCCGGATTCTGTCGTGGAGGAATATCTATCTATGCTCGAGACTTTAGGGATAGAAAAGGTACCTTAATCCCAATTCGTCGATTGCAGCGGGGCGGGTTACCACTCCTCTAAGATTACTCTTAAAGGATCTCCACCTAACGGTGGAACGTTTCACCTTTAATCGTCTCTGTGGCCCTATCGCGTCCCGCCAATTACTTGGCGGGAGACCACCTTTCGATGGCCACCCTTCCTTTTAGCTGTCCGGACTTTCCTCCCCGCCTTGCGGCAGGGCATTCCTCTCGTACTAGGGATAGCCAATTCTACCACAAATTCCTCCAAAAAGCCCCATAGTATTGACTTCTAGACTGTCTCTGGATATAATTCGCTTCTAGAAAGAACCCTAATAAATTTGAAAGGAGGCTAAGTTGAAAAATCTCGCCGGTGATCCCAACGCTGAAACCCATATCGAGTCCGAGCTTTCATTATGCGGAGTGCCGATCGTTTTACTCCCGAAACACAAGAGAGGTGAGGTACCTAGCCCAATCTGGGGTAAGTTGGGCAATTTTACCTTCTATCGTGCCTGGACATACTACATCGTCTCCGGCATGGTGCCATTTGATATCGCCATGGAAATCTTTCAAACCGTGATTGGCAGCCGATATGTCCGTGCTGGCGGCGATTGTGGTCCTGTCTCCCCAGATAGTTATGTTTCCGGTTGGTTTGCCGAAGACGGTCGACAGGTCATCGATATTGCTCAAAAGGCAGGCTTCGATGATTTTATTAGTAAGGGCTATCTTGTTCGGGAGGAAGTGGATAAGAAATATCTCTTCGCCGTACCAGCCGACTTTCCTCAACTCGGTAACCGTTACGTAACCTGCTACCATGTGGATACCCAGGAGGGTCTGAATCTCCTGTTAGATGTCCTCCGCAAACACAAGCTGGTGTAAAGCCAGTCATAGTCCTCGCCACTGGTGGGGACTATTTTTTATGAATATTTGACTTATATCCAGCCGATAATATAGTTATCGGCGCCAGATATAAGAGGAAGCGCAGACAGATATTTCAATAACACTGTTATTGAAAAGATGGCGAGCAAGCTCTTATAACATATGTTTGATATGATAAGGGTATATGCAAACAAACGTACTTCTCCCTTTTCAAAACTCTATATCCTTCGCCGCTAATCAGGTTTTGGTCGGGGTCATAAGTTTTTTGCCTAATATTTTGGGGGCCCTTGTAATTTTCCTGATTGGTTGGCTCATTGCCGACTGGCTCAAAACTTTGGTTACCAAGATAGTCAACATCACCAAGATCGGTTTACTCTTTAAGAATCCGGTTATTACCGATTTTCTAAAAAACGCCCAAGTTTCACAAAAAATCGAAGATATTGTTGGAGAAATTGTTAAATGGTTAGTTATCACCCTCTTCTTTGTTGCCGGTATCAATATTCTCGGCATTACTTCCATTAGTCTCTTCCTTAATGGCATTATTTCCGGAATACCCACTCTTATCGCCGCCGTCATTACTCTTGTCATTGGAGTCGTTGTTGCCGGGTTCTTGGAAAAAGTCGTCAAGGGTTCTCTGGGATCGTCTGATCCCTCTATGTCCCGTCTCGTGGGGAAAGTGGTTAGCTATGCCGTCATGACGTTTTTTATACTGGCCGCCCTTTCTCAGTTGGGCATTGCTACTTTTTTCATCAATACGGTTTTTGTGGGCTTTATCATGGCCATTGCTCTCGCGCTGGGCATTGGACTAGGGCTTGGGTCCAAAGATCTAATCAAGAAAATTCTTGAAGATTGGTTCAAGAAAATCGAGAAATAGTCCTCACTCCGTTCTTCTATTAGGCTCGCATGTCTATTTCATTCCGGAGCCTTCATTGACTGATTTGTGCTTGATTGGCTTGACTTTAAGCCCATAATATGATAGAATCTTCGGGCAACTTAAAATAATACTCAAAATCAACCATTTCCCCTAAGGAGGAAGCCGTGAAGTGTCCTAGATGCCTAAAAGATAAGATGTTCGCCACCACAGACAAGGGCGTACATTGCCCCGAATGTCGGTTCACCGAGAAACTACTCCCGTTTTTGGTCCGGTTGTTCCCGGAGTACAAGATTACCTTCATCCATGTGGATCGAGCGTTTCCCATCCGCACGGATTCTTACCGAATCGACTTCGAGAACAAGCAGTCTTGCCGGATAGAGATCCTGCGTAATTCCGCCGGCGGTTTAAGCCTGGTAATACACGCCACCAATCCTCATCTGTGCACCCCAATCAGCAATAGATTCAAAGAGGCATATGGACTTTACCTTCATGAGGTAGAGTTCGCACAGGGCTGCATGTCTTCGGTCTCGCATCCGGCAACCTGTCCGGCATGCGGGCGTAGCGATACTTCGCTGGTGGCTTTCTCGAATGCTCCCTGGGATATGGTTTGTGGTTGCCGGCACTACCAGGTGTCGTTTATCGATTACCTGGCGGACAAACTGACCGCTGCCGGCTATACCTGTGAGTATCAATCCGGAAACGGTCTGTTGGTCTACAAAGTGACACCGGGTAAACACTTCTGGTCATTCTCCAACAAGCAATTGGTTCTGGACATGACCTCCAAGCGGTACCTGGACAAGTCTGAGAAAGAAGGGGAGTTGGTTCTCGAGGTGAAATATCCTCAGAATGGTGAGCACCCCGATTTCCGCCAAGTGGGCGGTCTGATCATGAGCTGGATGCGTCCACGCATTCGCATGATCGGGGTTGCATTCTAGTTTTGGTCGTGAGCGGTCTCTAGCTAGAGACCGCTTTTTTATATCAGGTGAAACACCAAAAAACCCAAGTTTGATTTCTCTTACTCGGGTTCTTGGATCGAACCAAATTACTTGGCGCCGATTTTAAACATCTTGGTTCCACAGGTAGGACAAACAGCTTTCACTGCTGGTTTACCATTTTTCATGGTAACTCTCTCGAATTCAGCCACCTCTTTTTTGGCTCTACATTTTACACAATAGATCTGCATTTACTTGGTTCACCCCCTTTCTTTTTAGTTAATGCCTCGATAAATATTGCCACAAGGCTAGCTCGAAGGCTACGACAAGCATAGTCAGGATCAATGTCTTTGTCAAGTCTGCCTTAAAGAACTTCCTGTCCCCAGTGTCCGGCACGGACAAGGCAAGAGGTTTTTTTACATCGGAGGACAGCCACTCGTCTTTTATGACGAAACCTTCTGTCCTTTGTTTTCTCTCTTGAGTCTGGAGTTTTTCTCTTTTAGTTTTTCTTTGTCTACTCATGCTTAATATTATATCTTTATATAGTAAAATGAATCCACTATGGTATCGGCCTATTTATTTTATGCGATTTTTGCCCTCTGGTTAATCATCATTACTTTTCTTCTGGTTCGTCTTATGCTTCATTACAATCATCTTACGGCCGATGTTTCTAAGAAAGACTTAATCTCTTCCCTAAATCATCTCATTTCCACTTTAGATAGTCACTCGGACGACCTCAAATCACTTCAGGAAAAACTTTCTGGAGAAGTTGTTGAAAACAAAAAACATCTTCAGCGTTTGGGTTTTAGACGGTACAATCCCTTTACGGATACTGGCGGAGACCAAAGCTTCTCTGCCGCTTTTCTTGATGATAATGGAGATGGTATTATGATAAGCTCTTTACATAGTCGGGAAAATACCCGACTCTATGCCAAGAGAGTCGAGGGTGGTCAGGTTGTCAGTCAAGCCCTCTCCAAAGAAGAACAAGAAGTTATCAATGAGGCCATAAAATAAAACAATTTATGAAATTCAGTCCTAAGCTTATTATTTCTTTAGTCGTTACTTTTTTTGTTTCTGCCGGTCTTGCTTACGCCGTAGTTCCTTCCACTGGTGGAGGACTCGTCTCCCCGAAAGCTGAAATCCCTACAGATAAAAAAACCGCCGGCTTTGGCCAGTTCACCGATGAGCCAAAGACCGAAGCTTGTCCTTTAAATGGCAAGCTATATTCAAAATCGGAGAAGACTCTCTGGGAAGCCAGGCGTCCCATTCTGACCATGATTGAGAATGATATTCATGCCCGCCCACAGTCCGGACTAGCCTCCGCCGACATTGTTTACGAGGCCGTAGCCGAGGGTGGCATTACACGCTTTATGGGGGTTTTCTACTGTGGAGCCCAAGCAGATGTCGCCAAGGTCGCTCCAGTGAGAAGTGCTCGAATATATTTTGTCAACCTTGCCGCCGAATACAACACTCCTATCTACATGCATGTTGGTGGTGGAAACTGCAGTGCGGATGCAGCCAGTGGTCAGTGTACTTCCAACAAAAAAGCCTTTGCTCTTGAGGAGTTAGTTAAACTCGGTTGGAGAAAACCGGGCGGTAACGACTTTGACACTATCGGTGATATTGGAGTTCCTGTTATGAAAAGAGATTACCAACGTCTCGGAGCGGGAGTTGAGATAGCCACCGAGCATACTTATGTTGGTTATCTTTCTTACGCCTGGAGAGAAGCCGAAAAGCGTGGCTTTAACAGTCTTATGCCTAGTGGCAAGACTTGGCTCTCCGGAATGAAATTGTGGAAAGTCGGCACTTCCGATGTCGCCGGACAAACAGCTCAAAATATCCAATATGATTTTTGGGCCAACTACAAAGACTTTACTGTTAACTGGAAGTACGATCCGACTACCAAAGAATTCCAAAGGAACCAAGGAGGGGTAGCCCACCTCGATCTTGAAACGGGTAAGCAAATTATCGTCCCTAATATCCTCGTTCAATTTGCCAAAGAAGAAGGTCCTTTAGATGAACACAAACACCTGTTCTACACTGTTATTGGCGAAGGCACCGGCATCTTCTTCTCTCAGGGCCAAGCCATTCAAGTCAAATGGAAGAAAACAGCCCAAACTGCTAGGACCATCTTCACTGATCTAAGTGGAAAGGAAATAACTTTCAATCCTGGTGCCATCTGGATAAGTATTTTACCCATTGGCAACAAAGTGGTTTACAATTAGGTGATAGGGCCTGCCCACTTTTATGGCCAAATTATCTGATCTAATTATTTCCAAAGTAAGAGTAAAGCTCTTAAAACTATTTCTTTCTCAAACGAAAGAAATGTTTTATGTTCGTGAAATAACTCGTCTTACCAAAGAAGAAATCAATGCCGTTAGAAGAGAGTTGGATCATCTTCAAAAAGCCGGCTTACTTAGCAGTGAAAAGCGCGGTAACCGCCTTTATTACTCCGTCAAAACCACTTTTCCCCTCTACCCGGAGCTTACGAACTTAGTTATCAAATCAACCGGTTTTGGGCGTCTCGTTATCAAAAATCGAAGTAAGTTGGGTTTTGTTAAATTTGCCTTTGTTTCTCAGAAACTCTCTCGAGGGCTCAAACGAGACACAGATGAGGTCGACCTCATGATCATTGGCAAAGTCATCATGCCTCAGGTGTCCCTCGTTGTTAAACAGATTGAAAAAATGCTCAACACAGAACTAAACTACTCTTGTATGACTGAAGAAGAGTTCAATTATCGTAAAACCCACAAAGACCCCTTTATCGTAAAGGTTCTGCTTCAGCCCAGAATTACTTTAATTGGAGACGAAATTCAATTACTAAGTTGATGCCAACTCAAAAAATATTAAAGGTGGGTAACTCACTTGGAGTAACTCTCCCTTCAAGTTTAGTCAAAAACCTCTCACTCAAGCAGGGTGACCAGATTGAGGTGGTCAACAATTTAAACAACACGCTCACGCTTAATTTTATCGATAGTCACCAGCTTAGTTTGGGGCTTTCCCCCTCGAGAAAAAACATAATAAAATAATATAATTTCTTATTACACTCCGCGACAACATGGCCTTTATAATTAAAACCGTCATTCCGAGCGAAGTCGAGGAATCTCACGCCATTAAGTAAAAATATATGACTCTTTCAAAACCAAAAAAGATATCTCTGTCTATTTTGCTCCTAACCATCGTTTCCCTGTATATCATTCTTCCAGCCAAGATTGGTCGTTTCACCGTTCCTCGTGCAAACGTCAAGTTCGGCACGATCGACCTGTCCAAAGAGATTGAACTTAAACAAGGTCTTGACATCAAAGGTGGTCTTCAGGTGGTACTAAACGCCGACATGAAAGAGATCGCCTGGTCAGATAGGGTCTCTGCTCTGGAGTCACTAAAAGAAGTCATTGGACGTCGTGTAGACCTTTTTGGAGTCTCGGAGTCTGGTGTCAAGACAGCCACATCCGGGAATGATTACCGTCTAATTCTGGAGCTTCCTGGTGTCACTGATCCCCAACAAGCACTCACACTCATCGGTCAAACTGCCAAAATGGTCTTCGCTCTGCCTGTCTATACTCCCGGTCAAACGGCCTCCGATTCCGCGTCACTTACCGGTTTTACTCCCACCGAGCTTACCGGAGCCGATCTTCAGCGAGCCCAAGTCACCTTCGAATCACAGGATAGAAGTCCGGCAGTCTCCCTCACCTTTAAAGAATCGGGGAAAAATAAATTTTCGAAGTTAACCAAAGAAAACATCGGTAAGCCCATTGCCATTCTTTTAGATGGATATCCAATTACCATGCCGACAGTGCAGACAGAAATTGATAATGGTAGTGCCGTGATTACCGGAAAGTTTACTACCGAAGAGGCTAAAGCTCTTTCTATTCAACTTAATGCCGGTGCGCTTCCGGTCCCCGTCTCCATTCTCAGTCAAAAGAATATTCCGGCCACACTAGGAGCATACTCCATCCAAAAGAGTATTACGGCTGGGGCCATAGGTCTCTCTATGGTCATTTTCTTTATGATTACTTATTACGGAACGATGGGCTTTATTGCTTCAATTGGACTTGTACTCTACGGTATTTTTACGTTAGCTCTCTACAAGTTAATTCCGGTAGTCCTTAGCCTTCCCGGTATTGCCGGCTTCCTTCTCTCTGTCGGTATGGCTGTTGATAGCAATATCCTGGTCTTTGAGCGTTACAAAGAAGAAATTCGTGCGGGTCGTGACTGGCGGGTCGGTTTGGAGTTGGCCTTTGGCCGGGCGTGGGATTCCATCAAAGACGCCAACACTGCCACCATCATCACTGGTTTAATTCTTTTTAACCCACTTGAATGGAGTTTTCTGAATACTTCCGGTTCCGTCAGGGGTTTCGCTCTAACTTTAATACTGGGAATCTTCATTTCTCTCTTTACCGGTATTGTGGTTACTCGAAATCTCCTTCGCGTCTTCTTCAAAGGCAAATCCAAAATCAATACCTAATACATAATACTTAATACACAATACGAAACAACCGCTATGAACTGGATGAAGCACCTTTCACTATACTTTGTAATTTCTGCCGTCGTCATTATTCCCGGTATCTACTCTCTTCTCCGTTTTGGTTTGAAGCCTTCCATCGAGTTTACCGGTGGTTCACGTTTTACCCTCGTCTCCATTCAAGCATCCCCGGAAACCATTCTTCAGTCATTCAAAGAGAACACACCTATCTTGGAAAGTTCTGACGGCAAAAGCATTACCATTAAGTCGAAAGAGATCTCTCAGGATACGGTACAGAAGGTTCTCGATTCGTTAAAAAAGGACAACCCCGGAATTAGTCTTACCAATTTCGAAACTATCGGACCGGCGCTTGGCAAGGAAACTATCAAGAAGACAATAAACGCCCTGGCCATTGTTTCGCTTTTGTTGTTAACCTACATTAGTCTTGCCTTTAAACAACTGAAGTATGGTATTTGTGCTGTGCTGGCCATGTTTCATGACACAGCGGTCTTGCTCGGCGCATTTTCTTTGTTGGGCCACTTTGGTGGCATCGAAATCGATTTGCTTTTCGTCACCGCTGTCTTGACCATCCTGTCTTTTTCGGTTCACGATACCATCGTGGTTTATGACCGAATTCGAGAGTTAAGTCACAAGAACAAAAATTCCGATTATGTTTCTTTAGTAAATCAGGCTGTTACCGAAACCATGGCCAGATCTTTGAACAACTCCTTAACCATTATCTTTATGCTTCTTGCCATGTTTCTCATGGGAGGTGAAACCACCAAATATTTTTCTTTAGCTCTTCTCATTGGCACTATTACCGGGACTTACTCCTCTACCTTTACCGCCGCCCCGCTCTTAGTTGTCTGGGATAAATTTACTCGCAGAAAGTAGGCATTGGTAAGTAATACGGTTGACTTGGTATCTCTGTCGCAAAAGGGGATAGTATACCTACCAAGTATGCGAGATCTCTTCCTTTATCGCCGGGAAGATCACAGCCCAAACCGCCTACCCACACGTCCTGGTGGACGGCAAAGCCCGCGACTAAATTGGGAATCAATACCGGATGGTCTCCGGTTTTGGTCACATAAGCAAAAGTATGATACTCAGGATAATCAAACTTCCCGTCTTCCTGTGTGTTGATGATATTAATTCTGTCATTAATCTCTTTGATGGCTGCCAATACTGTTCCTTGTGACTCAACCACACATTCGGTAAAGATGACCGGTTTAGTTTTTCCTTCGTGGGTTAAAATCCTGGACATATCCGGAGGCGTGAGACATATTGGAGAAGGTAATCGGCTGGTATCTTCGCGGTAATAGGTCATCCGCATGGGATTTAGTTTCAGCCCTATCGGGTCGGTCAAGTCTCTAGCCAGCCTTAGGCCGCTCCGGAGTATTGGAACGACAGAAACTTCATGGGGATTTGGGAATGTTTCGGCAAAGATCACCCTCAGTCTTTTAAGCGCTATCCTACATTCTTCCTCTGTGATAATGATGATCGCCTCTTCTGGAGTCCGTGCCGTTTCAATATTCTTCTCTGCCGAACCGAACCGTCCTTTTTCTGATATCGTCATTCCTCATTCTACTCCAGTCAATCTCCTCCCGTAATTTAGTCCAGGATCCCTAATTTCTTGAAGTTTTGGGTCAAGCTTTCATTATCGGTAAAGTGAAAACACGTTATTCCCAAATGCCTTGCACCCCTAAGATAATCGTCGGAATCATCCACCATCACGCTATCATGGGCCGCAACCTTCAGCTTCGTCAGTGTGAGTCTAAAAATTTCCGGATCGGGCTTTAACAATCCAACTTCGGAAGAAATAATTATCTCGTCAAATAGTGAATTGATATCTTCTCCAAAATATTGATTTATTTTTTCTCTCATTATCAGACCGGACGTGTTCGAGATTATTGCAGTTTTCATTCCCTTCTCTCTAATTTCTTTAATTATTTGAATCAACTCCGTGTTCGGGATAGCTCCTTTCCACCCGTTGCCGACATACTTCCAGAACTGATCATCGTCCCACCCTTGTTCAATTTTTATTCTTTCTTTCTCCCTAGAATCATTAAGAGAAAGTCCCATCCTTTTAAAAAATTTATGTTCAGACTCAGAGGATTGATATCCTGGTTTATCCAAAATCAACACCCCGTTTAAATCAAAAATTATTGCTTTCATGACTTATTATTCTACTCCTCTAGCATTTCGATTAAGTCAATAAAAAAGCTCTGAGGTTATCAGAGCTTGTCTTGCTTAGATGGTTGGGTGCAAAGTTCCGATGTCCACATAGTTCAGTGGCATGGCGGTTTGCTGGGGAAGATCAAACTCCACTCCCCAGATCCGTTTGATCCGATCTCCACCGTATTTCTCGACCGTGATATCGCTGCGCTTCAGCTGAGGGAAATCTTTCATCGCCTCAGCTACCAGAGCCTCGATGAACTCGAGACCGTGCCCGTAGCTGTTAGTGCGCACGATCAGCCTCTCGCCGGCGCGTTCTTTAATAATGTCCATTTTAGCCTCCAGAATGGTGATTTTGTACCCCACGATCATAACCCATCGGGCTCAAATTGTCAAGTTATAGGATTCTTGGCGATCTCCCTTATCCGCCCGAGCAGATACTCTCTTCTATTCTTGCCGGTATCCTCCAGCACCTCCTCGAATAGTTCTTTCAGTATCTTGCCGACGATTGGGCCGGGAGACACTTTGAGGGTTCCCATCACATCTCGGCCGTTCACCACCATGTCATTTATTTCCATCGGCTCAAAGAGCTGTTCACCAATACGTTTCTGAAGCTCCATAAATCTCCAACTGGTGGTCTTCGCCCCGCTTCCTTTTCTGTCGGCAATACGCAGCAATACCATATCATTGATATTCTCTTTGCCCACCTTTCTAATCAGTCTTCTGATGGCCGCATCCGTCATCTCCGGTTGGTAGGCAAACATATGCCAACGAACCAGCGTTACGATTTTGTCACTTTGTTTCCGGTTAAATTTTAACCGTTCGGTAATCTCTTTTACCATCCTCGCTCCGATCACTTCATGTCCGTAAAAAGTCACCATTCCTCTGGTCGGTTGGACATACCCACAATTGGCACACGTCGTCGTTTCCTCTGACAGGTCTCGGTACATTTTGGCGCACTTTCGGCATTTAAATCTCTGGCTTCTGGGTTTCCCGATATCATGAATGAAGGTTGCCAGGCGGACTATCGGGTCCGGTGACGGGCATTCTTGCAGGGCTTCCAGCATATGATCCAGTACAGTCAGTCGGTGATGCCCTCCCTGAATAACCCCACGTCCCTCCAGCACTTCGGGTAAAAAGTGATCCATTAGTCCGGTAGAAATCAGAAGTCGGACTCCATCAGCCGGATAATTTGATCCAATTATTCTTAAGAATTCTTCTCTAATTCTTTCTTTACTGATTTTTTCCAAGAGTTCCGCTTTTTCGCCAATTGCGGACAAAGTATTCTCTTCAATTGCAAATCCTAGCTTGGCCGCGAACCTGATCGCTCTCATCATCCGTAACGCATCCTCATTAAAACGGACTCGGGGGTCTCCCACTGCTCTAATCAGACCATTCTCAAAGTCCTTCAGTCCATCCACCATATCAATCAACTCGTATTCTATTTTTGAGTTTTTGAGTTTTTGAGTTTTTGAGTTTTTTACTCCAATAACGATCGCATTTATCGTAAAATCCCGTCTGGTGACGTCTTCGTTTAGAGTCTTTCCCCAAGATACGTTGTCTGGTCGTCGGTAGTCGGAGTATTCTTTTTCCGATCGATAAGTCGTCACTTCATAGAGTTCTTCTACCCCGTTTACCAGCACGTTAAAGGAAACAGTCCCAAAATCGTTGTTATAAAAAGGGCTATGCATTTTCAAAACTTCCAAACTCTGTTCGGGTGTGGCATTGGTTGTTAGATCACAATTCTCAGGTACTTTGCCCAAGATCAAGTTTCTCACTCCGCCCCCTACCAAATAGATCTCAAAACCGGCCCTCGAGTATTCATCAAAGGTCTTCTCGAGAGGTTCCGGTATCAGTGAAATTTCGTCCGCTAAAAGCTGTCGGGTGTACACGCTTAAATCATATCACGCAACATCAGGTAGAATAGCGTTGTGGAACTCACTCTCAAGGATATTCTTGACGAAGCCGGCCTTCATCGTGGAGACATCAATCATCACCACTTGGAACAGGTCTACCATTATGCTGCAGAAAAACATTTGGGACAAACTCGGAAGACCGGCGATCCCTATATCACCCATCCTCTCAATATCGCCCACACTTTAGCCAGCTGGCGTCTGGATCAGTTGAGCATTGAGGCAGGTCTCCTCCATGATCTTCCGGAGATGAGTGGTATCACGATCGCCGAGATTGAAAAGGAGTTCGGCTGGGAGGTTGCGCACCTCGTAGATGGGGTTAACTTAGTCGGACAAGTTCGTTTGAGAGGAAGTCAAGATGTTGAATTCTTGGAAAATTTGAGAAAAATGTTCGTCTACATGGCGAAGGATCTGCGCGCCATTCTCATTCGTCTTGCCGATCGCCGTCACAACATTATGACTCTTCATGGCCTGCCCGTAGAAAAACAGCGGCCCATCGCCTTAGAAACACTGGAGATTTATGCTCCTCTTGCCGAAAGGCTGGGTATGGGAAAAGCCAAGAGTGAATTGGAGGATCTTGTCTTCCCATACGTGTACCCCGAAGAGTACCAATGGATCAAAGAATTTGCCTCCAACAGGGTGACTTATGCCAAAGAAAACACCCAAGAGATTTTGAATCGTATTCGTCAGCAGTTATCCAAACATCAAATTACTGCTCGGGTAGATGGCCGCCCAAAACATTTATACAGTCTCTATCGGAAATTACAAAGACCTGAAATAAATTTTGACATCAACTCGGTCCATGACCTAATGGCTATCCGGATTATTACCAGAGACACTGCTTCATGTTATTCGGCTCTGGGGGTAATTCATCAATATTGGAAACCGGTGCCTCATCTAGGTATTTCTGATTTCATTTCTCAACCTAAGCCCAATGGTTATCAGTCTATTCATACTAAGATTTTTGATCATAAAGGGCAGGTCATCGAAATCCAGATCAGATCGGAAGATATGCACACTCAAGCCGAATATGGAGCCGCCGCTCATTTTGCCTACTCACAAGCCAAAACAGAAGGGGTGGACGGAGACAGGTTGGAAAAAGGAACCTCCTTCAAATTAGGGAATAAGTATGATTGGGTCAAGCAACTGGCGGGCTGGAAAGAACAGATGTTCTCCGAGCAAGAAACGGTTAAAGACTTTCACCTTGATGCACTTTCCCATCACATCTACGTCTTTTCCCCCAAAGGAGACGTTTACGATCTTCCGGAAAATTCCACCCCCGTCGACTACGCTTTCAATGTTCATTCCGGTCTTGGTTTCTTTATCCAAACAGCCAAAGTCAATAATCGTATCGCCACCATTGATGCCAAACTTAAAAGTGGGGACGTCGTCGAGATCATCAAATCCAAAAAATCAAAGTACCCCAACAAAAATTGGTTGCGTTTTGTCAAAACACACAAAGCCAAACTCGAGATAAAAAAGGCACTCGAAAAAGGTCATGGGGTATAAAATGATATGGCCTCATGAAAAAAAATAAACATCAGCATCATCACCCTGCCGCCCAGCGCGGTGGCCATCTTTTTAGATCATTGATCAATATTTCCTCCCTCGTCGGTATCTGCCTTTTTTTTATTCTTTCTCCGGTCATTGGAAAAGTCCCTGTCCTTACCAAACCGGTTGTCAAGGCCGCTTACGTTTCCGAAACCAAGCTCCCGGTACTCACCGGTTCCGGTGTCCCCGAACTAACGGCACAAGGAGTCTTTGTTATGGATTTTGTCTCCGGTACTATTCTTTATGATAAAAACCCTCACCTTCCCCTCAAGCCCGCCTCGCTTACCAAAATCATGACTTCTCTTGTCGCCATGGATTACTTCCAGGATGATTCGGTTCTCAAAGTGGTTAATGGCCAAGCTTCGCTCGGAAACACCGTCGATCTGATAAAAGGGGACGAGCTCACTGCCTCAGACATTCTTTATGCCTTACTCGTCCCTTCAGGTAATGATGCCGCCGTGACGTTGGCCGAGAACTACCCCGGAGGTTACCGGATTTTCTTGGAAAAAATGAATCAGAAAGTAGCCGAACTGGGCTTGAAGAATACTCATTTCGTCAACGTTTCCGGTGTCGAGAGCTCCGACCATTTCACAACCGCTTATGACATTGCCATGATTGCCAGGAGTGCTCTCGATCGACAACGTTTTTCTACCATCGTCTCCACCAAAAATATCACGCTTCAAAGTTTAAAAGGTCATCTCTACCCATTGGTTTCCACCAACATCCTACTTGGCCAACCCGGTATCTTAGGTGTCAAAACCGGTTGGACTCCGGAAGCGGGTGAATGTTTGGTGATACTGGCCGAGCGAGACGGTCACAAGATCCTCCTCAGTTTGCTTAACAGCCAGGATCGTTTTGGTGAAGGTGAAAAACTGGTCAACTGGGTTTACTCCAGCTTTACTTGGCAGTAACTATTTTGCAATCCATTCGTTTCTTACTGCACTGACATAGGCAGTAAAACCCTGATCTCCCAAGAAGACATAAATTGGCATGGCATATTTTTGGTTTTCGTTGGAGTCGTAATAGCCCAAAAAGACTCGGCGGATCTTGATCTCACCCGATCTTGGCCCAATTGGTGTTACAAATCCGCCCCCTTTAGACAGTTCCTCCCATGCCTCCTCGCCAGTTTTTATTGGGTACGTTCCGTTCTTGGCGTAATCAATATCGGTGTATTCATAATCCATATAGACAATTTTTTCGTTTTGAATCTTTGATCCACTCACCACTACTCGGACGAGCCCTTTTGAAGGATCTGTTCTGTAGAATGGATAGCTGGCCATTATTTCTTTTGACTTGCTATTGGGGTCAATCTCGTCGATATTCCTTCTAAATAAGTCCAGCTGTACAAAGTCCGCATCGGAGAGCGATAAAGCGGACACCAATTTTGAGGCATCGTTTTTCAGATAAGTCACTTTCTCCACCCCCACGGCATCATCATTTAGTAGACCAATCCTTTTGGCATAATTCTCCGTCTCGGTAATCACTTGTTTATCGGACTGGAAATTTCCCATCGCCGCCAAAGCCGGATTGTTCTGCCACTGCCGTGACAAGACAAAATGTCCGGAAATAATGTTCATTTCCAGCTTTGAACTCAGCTGATCTTGATTTGTCCAGATATAATCGGTCTCGGTTGGCTGAAAGGGTTTAAAAAGAAAACCAAGCGCTGTCGCCGTATCCACTGCTGTATCGGCATCCGCAAAGCCACTTCGCTTAGTGGGTGCCCAATAAACTCTCAACCGGTCCGGAAAGGCGGGTATCGCTCCGGTCGGCAACTCCAAAAGCATCTTTGGCCGGTCCTTACTTTCCGGGAAACTGACACCGGGCAAAATCCCAAAACTGACTGCTGCCGGAGGAAGCGGTGGTGGGTTCAGTAGTTTGTAATAATTTAGCGCGGCCACGCCGATGTACCAAAGTATCGTGATCCCTACAAACCCAATTGAGCCCCACTTAATTGTATTTCTTGCCACCACGGAAGCTTCGGTTAGTGTAGCCATAGTCTTAATAAAGTATACTATCCATATGACCGATACGCACGTCAGAACTAGAATTGCTCCTTCTCCCACAGGTGTTCCGCATATCGGCAACACTAGGACTGCCCTTTACGATTATCTTCTGGCAAAAAAATACGGTGGTGAATTCATTTTACGTATTGAAGACACCGATCAAAATCGTCTTGTTCCTGAATCCACCGAAAAAATTTATCAAATCTTTGATTTCTTAGGTTTGAAAAGGGATGAAGATCCTCTCTCCGGTGGCCCTTATGGTCCATACATCCAAACCGAAAGGCTCGAAATCTACCAAAAATACGCCCATCTTCTTGTAGATACCGGCGCAGCGTATTATTGTTTCTGTTCCGAAGATAGACTTAAGGCACTGCACGAAAAAGATCAATACGCTAAATACGACCGTCACTGCAGAAACCTCTCCAAAGATGAGATCCAAAAACAGTTAGCCTCAGGCGCCCCTCATGTCTTGCGGGCGAAGCTTCCCGAGACCGGTTTCACCATCTGGCATGATCTGGTACAGGGAAAATTAAGCCTGCCAAACAATGAATGTGACGACAAAGTCCTGATGAAAACTAACGGCATTCCTACCTATCACTTGGCCGTAGTTGTTGACGATCATCTCATGAAAATTAGTCATGTCCTTCGCGGTGTCGAATGGCTCGCCTCGACCCCCATCCATATTTTTCTTTTCGAGGCTTTGGGGTGGGAGCCCCCCGTACTGGCCCACGTACCACTTCTTTTAGGTCCTGACAAAACCAAACTCTCCAAGCGGCATGGTGCTAAATCTGTTTTGGAATATGCCGAGGATGGTTATCTACCCGAAGCCATAAACAATTTTCTTTTTTTTCTCGGCTTCTCCTACAAGGACAATTCCGATCTTCTTACCCTCCCTGAGATGGTCGCTATATTTGACGAAAAGAGAATTCAAAGACAAAACGCCATCTTTGATATTCAGCGGTTAAATTATCTCAACAGTCAATGGATCAAAAAAATGCCTACCGAAGATCTATTCCAAAGATTAAGTGCCTACATCCCGGCTGATTGGAATGATGACAAAGTCAAACAAATCCTGATGCTGGTCAAGGAAAGGATGTTTACTCTGAGGGATTTTGCCCCGGCGGCGGAATATTTTTTCAAGGCTCCCACAGTCAGTGCTCAGTCGGTTTTGGATCAATCCGGTCGTACGGAAAAAGAAACTATAAATTGGTTTGAGACGGCCAAATCCGTGATCAAAGATATATCGGATTTTAATTCAACGGTTCTCCATGAAGAGTTGGCCAAAGCTCAGGTTGCTTCTGGATTCTCTCCTAAAGAGGCTTTTATGTCCCTCCGGGTAGCTATTTCTGGTCGTTCCATCACCCCACCACTTTTTGATTGTATGGTTATCTTAGGTCAAGAAGAAACCCTCAACCGGTTATCTTCCATTTTTTCTTAATCCTATGGCTACCAACTTTCTCCAGTCGATTGAAAAGCTTGAAAAAAGATCCAATACACTTCGACATAAGCTTCTCAGCCATTCGGCGTCCAAGAAATTTTTTACCAAATCAAATCTAATTGCTTTCCGTCTGCGGCAAAGATCCGGTCAACTATTGGCCGGTGCCGGTCTGATCGGCGCTATTCTCACTATGCCCACCCCTTCCGATTTATCGGTCAGTGCCGTGTCGCCCGGAACTACTCAATCCCAACCAGTTGAGAACAAGCTCACCGTCAGACAAAAATTAATGACTGGTTTGCAGGAGCTCTTGCCTCACCAGCCGACCAAACTTACTCCCGATTCTGCCGAAAAAGTTGAGAAGATTATTTTTGAAAACACCGGCATTACTGCCAAAGCAGTTTTGGATGATCAATCTCTCAATCATCATTTGGGATATATTGGTTTCGAGCAACATCTGTTTCGTTTTCCTGGCGATACTTTGGCTCAGCACGACGAAATTCAGGAGGCGGGTATCGCTCCGGGTCGAGGCGCCTTTGGCTATTTCGCCAAAGACTCCGGCAGTTTCACTACCCGCGAATATCAAAGAGAAAAATATTATTGTGTCGTTCAAACCTTGTATCTCGAAAGCTGGAATCGTGATCATAAGTTTCTCAAAGATTGGTATGCTTTTCGCAAAATGATCGTCATTAATCCGGTCAACGGACTAGCTGTCGTTTGTGATATCGGAGATGCCGGACCGGCCGACTGGACGGGGAAACAATTTGGTGGTTCACCGGAAACCATGCAATACTTGGATTTGAACAAGGGTCCTCGCAAAGGTCTTGTCCTGATGCTTTTTGTCGATGATCCCGATAATAAAATCCCTCTGGGTCCAATCAACCAATAACTAATAACCAAAAACAATCAATCAATAACCACCCTCCTATGTCCATCCTCTTTTACGACCATCTCGTTGTCAGAACAGAGCTCGAAGAACAATTGCACGACATTGAAGGTGCAGAAAATCATAAAGGCAAAACCCTTCAGTTGATCGATGATATCCTTTTTCAAGGTATCATTAGTTTAATTTTGGACAAACTGGAGCCACATCACCACCACACTTTTTTGTCTATTGTTCACGAAAGGCCTTATGATCCGGAAATAATTTCCTATTTAAAGACCCATGTTGGTCCCAATATTGAGGATGAAATCCGTTTTGAAGCGGACAAGCTGGTCAAAATGATTATTCTCGACCTCCAGTCCGAAAACTAGAACGTGTCACTCACTTTCATTTTTGTTATCAAAGTGTTACTCTAGTAGTTATGTCAGACGAAAAATGCCCCAAATGCGGTTCTCCTCTCGGAGAAATAGTAGAAACCCCCTCAGGTAAAAGACTCCAGCGTTGCAGCACCGGTAGTTGGAATAAAGAAACCAAAAAGTCGGAAGGATGCGACTACGTCAAATGGTTAGAGGTCGAGCCACAGACCTTAGACGAAAAATGCCCCAAATGTGGTTCACCCTTAATCCTTCAGGTCACTCGTTTTGGTAAAAAAATGAAAAAGTGCAGTACCAATATTTGGAACAAAGAAACCAAAACCTCCGAAGGTTGTGACTATGTCGAATGGATCAATGGTACCACTGAAAAGTTAGACGAAAAATGCCCCCAATGTGGTGAACCATTAGTCTTATTTACAACTGCCGCCGGCAAGCGACTCAAGAAGTGCTCTACCTCTGGCTGGGATAGGGATGCCAAAAAAGCCACCGGCTGTGATTATGTCCAGTGGCTCAAAGGGAACTTCAACCCTCCCGCCAATGGAGAAGAATTCCTTCCCCCGGAAGACATTTTCTAAATGACAAATCCATCTATCGGTGCGACAATGAAGTAGTGAAAAAAATACCGAGCAATTTCCTTGATCGAGTCTCCCAAAAAGCGACCTACCATATTGGTACCAATAGATCCATTCTAATTCACACCGTTCTTTTTGTCGGTATTTTTTCTTTACGCTTCTTTGGATCTTCGACTGAAGAAATCCTTTTAATTCTCACCACAGCTGTCTCGTTGGAAGCTATTTACCTAGCCATCTTTATCCAGATGACCGTCAATCGAACCACCGAGAGTCTTGCCGGAGTCGAGCGCGATATTGACGATATTCAGGAAAATATCGACGACATTCAGGAGGACGTCAGTGAGGACACTACAGATGACGTGGATATGGTCTCTGTGCTCAAAGACATGGAGTTGAGGCTACAGGACCTCCAAAAAGACATTGCCACCCTCCAAAAACAAAGCAAAAGTTGACTTGCCTGTGCCTATAGGATAGAATCTCCCTATTCTGGCTTCCTTAAAAAAACGAGCCTGTAGGAGGTGTTTTGTGAAGAGAATTTCCTTTGTTACGATTTTGGTGCTATTTTTGACACTTTTTCTGTCCAGCTGTGGACCCCCTCCGGAAACAGGCGAGATCTCGTTCAAAGTTCCCACTGTTTCAGACAAGGGTTTCGCCACCTTCCACGATCCGGACGAGCAAGGAATACTCTCGATCTCGGTTTCTATTTTCTCCAGTTTCCAAGATCCTAAAGAAGCCCAAATCTATGTTGATAACACTGGGCCATACATCTGCTGGCTCCAGCCCGGTATCATCAATCCCTGTAACAACGTAGAACTCAAGGGCACAGGTGTCCATGTGCTTAGGGCCGAGGTGTATAAGTTGAATGGCGAGGTCGTCTCCACCGAAATCTCGGTTGATTGGACTCCTTACAGCCCTCTAGACCTCACGATGATTAAAATCGCCGGTCTCGTCGGGTCACAGGATCCTCGCTGGGGTTTCAATTTAGTCGGGGCACTCTTTGCCGGCATTCTAGCTATTGTCATTGTACGCAGCAAGGCAGGCAAGTGGGGCGCCATCGTCCTCTTTATTGTGGCTGCCTTCTCTTTTGCGGCCTTTGCTCCTGAGGGGGTTTCTGCGATAGTTATCAGAGGCCTTTATGGCGCTATCAGTGGTTACTTCTTCATCATCATTATAAAAATAATCACTGACCGTTATCGGCATTTCGCCCATATGAAGGTCGACCCTGATGGCGGCTTCTCTGGAACTTATCTCGGGGATGGAACTCCGGGTGGAGCTGCTGTCATGCGCGAGATGGGCAGGGTTGGTCAGCAAGCGCTCGCTGCTCAAAGACGACGCGATTATCTCCCTGATGGATATGACGAATACGAACAACTTCCCGGTGACCATGTAACACCTCGTCAACTCCCTCGTGGAAGTCGCGGTAGAGCCTCTGACGAGATTATTGATCTGGACGAGTTTGTGGAAAGCGACAGTAATCCGGTCGCACGCAAACTTTTTAAAAGACGTTAAACACCCCCCCCCCTCATCTATATGGTGAGGGTTTTTTTTGATGTATTCATCAATCCGCCCATGTCGGATGCTACCACTTTTCCCGGATATGAGCCATCGCAAACTTCAAGTCGCCCCTCACTTTTTTTCTGGGATTAAAGATTCCCTGAGGATCAAAAATATCTTTGACCTGCTCAAACAACTTTACCATCTCCTCTCCAAACATCTGGTTTAGGTAAGGCGTTCTAATTAGTCCGTCATTGTGCTCACCGGTAATCGACCCTCCATTTTCCGTAATCACTTTGTACACTCGTTCGGCAATCTCGGGAATGGCTGTGCGTACAGCCGGATTCATGATGTCTACTATTGGAATAATATGAAAATTCCCTTCACCTACGTGTCCGGCCACCGTAAAGATAAACTCCGGATGTTCCGCCAAGATCTTGGTGACCTCCGGCAACACTGTCTGAATTTTTTGTGGGTCAATCACAAAATCATCGATAAACGGGGCCGTATGCTTATCTCTAATTTTGTTTCTTAGCAAATTAAAGCTTTCTCGTCGTACCAACCAGTACTTTTTTGCCTGATCACCAATCGCCAATTGAGTTTTTAAGTTTAATGGTTTCAATTCGGACAACAGCCGATCTACTTTGCTTTTTAATTCTTCTTGGGTATCTCCGGCAAAGTCCACCTGTAGAATCAGTTTTGGTAGATGACCCAGAGCCATCATGGCAAACGCCGGCAAGAAGGCCAAACCCGCCTGGATCATTCCATAGATCCCCAGTTGTTTAGCGAATTCCGGGAAATATCTCAGTGCCAGTTTTAGGGTATTGTCATCGTAAGATTCAAAGCTCTCCGGCCCTAGAGGCAAAATCTTTTCAATTATTTCTCCCAAATAGTCCATGTTGGGCATGAATATCACCACCATTCGGTGGTTCTTTTGCACCGGCACCAAGCCGATTTCCGCCGAAAGCATTAGTCCCAGTGTACCCTGTGCGCCCACCCAAAGTTTCGTCAAGTCAAAAATTTCGGTTTCTTCGTTCCAAATATCCCAGAGATTGTACCCCGCGGAATTTTTGTGAACCGTGGGTCGTGATTTGAGGATTGTTTCCTGATGATCCAAAACCAACCGGTAAATCTGTTCGAATATTCTACCTTCAAAGTCTTGCTGATTTATTTTCGCCTCCAATTCTTTTTTGTTCAGAGGTCTAATTTCATAGGTCTTTCCGTCGGCCAGTACGGCGCTCACTTTCCGGACATAGTTTTGCGTCTTGCCGTATCTCAGAGATTTTTCACCACCCGAATTGTTATTCACTATTCCACCCATAGCACAGATGGATTTTGAGGCCGGATAAGAGGGGAATAGTAGTCCTCGTTTCAAGGTTTCTGCTTCAAAGTCACGGTAAAACACTCCCGGCTCGGTCACGGCCGACACTTCCTGAATAAGCGGCAGATGGTTAAAATATCTTGAGAACTCCACAATGATCGAAGTGTTGAGTGGTCCTCCGGACATATCGGTTCCCGCAGCCCGTCCGGTGAGAGAAAGGTCCGGAAACTTCTGTTTGTTATTTTTTACGATCTCCACCAATTCTTCGACATCCCTTTGATTCTTTGGAAATGCTACCGCCTCCGGTTTCACTTCAAACAAGCTGGCATCGTGGCTATATTCTGTTAAAGCTTCCTCACTGTTTAGCACTTCCCCCTCAATCTTATTTTTGATTTCCGCCAGCAGATCGTTATTCATTTATTTTCTGGCGATCACCCTCTTGACCGCCTCCTTGATGGCTTTACTTCCCAGACCATACTTTTCGATGATGTCTTTGGGGCTCC
Organism: uncultured Pseudomonadales bacterium; assembly: GCA_964357975.1. Lineage (GTDB taxonomy): Bacteria > Patescibacteriota > Microgenomatia > UBA1400 > MFAQ01 > UBA10133. The sequence continues at coordinate 17,028 of CAYHNG010000003.1, read as the reverse complement.
CGGACTCGGCAAAGGTATTTTGTAGTCCGATAAATTCCATTGGGGTTGGTCTTTTTTGCGCCAGTAGTTCCGCCAGTGTTCCTCCCAGACCACCCATCACCTGGTGGTCTTCCACGCTGACGGCGCAGCCTGTCTTTTCCACAAGACTTATCACTCCCTCCGCGTCCAATGGTTTGATACAGGCGACATTGGCCACCAACACGTTTATTCCTTCACTCTCCAGTTCTTTACCGGCCAGCATAGCCTGAAAAAGTAGATGTCCGGTTCCAAAGATGGTGCACTGAGGGTTTTCCGTTACCCAGTAATTTTGAATTTTTTTATCAAAGGGAGTTTCTTCAGTCGTCATCACCACCGATTTATCCCGGCTAAATCGAAGATACACCGGCCCGTCAATTTCGGCCGACAAGATGGTCGCTTTTTTACTCTCATGACTGTCACAGGGGACGATCACTTCTATGTCCGGCCAACATCGGGTTATCGCAATATCTTCTGTTGCTTGGTGAGTGGCCCCATCCGGTCCGGTCATTATGCCGCTATGGTGTCCGGCGATTTTTACATTTGAGTGGTTGTAGACAATGGTTGTCCGAATCGTTTCCCAATTTTTCCCCGGGGAAAAAGTGGCGTAAGAGGACATAAAGGGAATTTTCTTACTGACGCCCAGCCCGGCCGCTATTGCTGCCATGTTTTGTTCGGCCACCCCGCACTCAAAAAATCTTTCGGGAAATCTTTTTGAAAATTCTTCGGTTCTGGTTGATTCATTCAAGTCGGCCGTTAGCACTACCACCGCCGGATTGGTTTCTCCCAGAGAGACGAGGGCGGTTCCAAAGCCGTCGCGGGTGGCTTTCAGCTCGGCATCTTCATCAAACATTTTTTGGTTAAGTTTTAAGTCAGGGTTGAGCATATATGTTTATTGATGTTCGCTTTCGATCTTTCCTTGTAACGTTCTCAGGTCTGACAAAGCTATTTTCGCTTGTTCACCTTTTGCTGGCGATCCCATCACCTCTCCTACGTCGGGCGGAGCACCATGCCACAAGTAATTATTCTCCATAAAACTTACTCCCTTACCCGGAATGGTGTGAGCGATAATCACGGTTGGTTTATTAAAAATAGCTTTAGCTTCACGGACTGCGTCAACAAAGGTTCGAATATTGTTTCCGTCGGTTTCTAAGACATGCCATCCAAAAGCTTCATATTTCTCTCGTAGTGGTTCCAGAGGCATAATATCTTCGGTATAGCCATCGATCTGAATATTGTTTCTGTCGATAATTACCGTTAAGTTATTAATTCGATTTTTTCCGGCAAACATAATTGCCTCCCAAGTATTTCCTTCTTGATGTTCACCATCGGAAGTGATGCAGTAGATGTAGTGATCTTTGTGATCCAATTTGGCGGCTAGAGCATATCCAATGGCTTGTGATAATCCCTCTCCTAACGGTCCCGACGTGGTTTCTACTCCGTCCAGTGCTGTCCGGTGCGGGTGCCCCTGAAGTCTGGAATTAATTTTCCTCAGCGTTTTTAACTCTTCCATCGGGAAGTATCCGGCCATCGCCATTACTACATAACGTATGGGGCAGATATGTCCGTTGCTCAGGATAAGCCGATCCCTGTCCGGCTTATGAGGATCTTTTGGGTCATGATTCAAAATATGAAAATAAAGTGCTACAAAAATATCCGCCATCCCGAGTGGCCCGGCACTATGTCCCGATTTGGCTTCCAAGAGTGTTTCTATAAGAAGCTCCCTGGCTTTGACGGCCTTTTCCTGCAGATCTAATAGTTTTTCTTGCGTCAGATCGACGTCTAGGTTATCTACAATCATATTTTTAATATCACCATCAGGTCAGTTACATTTGACCCTAATTTATCGGTTAAGATTCCGTCTTCCACTTTCTCAAAAAAACTCGAACTATCGTCATTTTTTAGGAACTCTTGGGGGTCAATGTTTTGCTTTTTGGCTTTTTCCCAGGTCTCTATATCCCCTATAGCCCCTCCAAAATGATAATAATCGATCCCGTCGGAATCAAACGCTAATACCAGTGTATCATCATCGACCGGCAAACTAGCCAAGACCAGCGCTTGGTTCCTTCCGCCCTTTCCCTTCCCGACCACTTTTATCGTGGTCTCACCTCCTGCCAGCAAAATTTTCCCGGGCGGTGTCTGCTCTATTAGTTTCTTGCCCATTTTTCGGGCATCCCCCTGTATCTTGTCGGAAAAAATAAAACTTTTATATCCCAGATTCCTGGCCTCAGTATTCATTGCTTCCAAGGCAGTTATATTACTCAGAACTATTATTTCATCCACATTTTCAAAATACCTTGCCTCTTTAGGTAGCTCCGTCAAAGATGACTCCGGCAAGTCTGACCGGTTTATTCCGTATTTATCCAAAATACTGAGGGCTCTTTGAATTGTTGAACCGTCTCTCACCGTCGGGCCTGAGGCAATTACCGACAAGTCGTTGCCCGGAACGTCCGAAAATATCAAGTTGACTATTTTTGCGGGGAAAAGATGTTTGGCCAGTCCACCACCCTTAACTTTTGAGAGATGTTTACGGACCACGTTAATTTCGGAGATAGTTGCTCCCGAGTTGATCAATTTGGCGGATACTTCTCGTAGTTTATCTATTGGCAAGGAGTAAGGAGCTTCAAACAAAGCCGATCCTCCTCCGCAAACTACCACCAGAACCAAGTCTTTCTTGGTCATCCCGGCTGTTTCTTCCAGTACTTTTTCGGTAAAAGCCACATTTTCTATGGACGGTAAAGGGTGAGAGCCTATGCTAAAGACAATTTTCTCGGACTGCTTCTCTACGGTGTCAATCACCCAACCTTTTGTTAGAAACGATCCCAGAAGATTCCCAACTTTGTCGGAGATTCCGGCTGCGCCTTTTCCAAATCCAATCAAAAACACTCTTTCGTACTTTGAAAGTTTAATTCTTTTATTGGCTACTCTCAGCACCCCATCTTGTAGGTGAAGTTTTTCTCGAAGGATTAACTCTGGCTGTATGGCTGCTAGTCCCGCCGTCAAGATTTTTAGAGCCGTTTTCCTCCTCTCGGAAGTCGCCAAGTTTGAAAAATTTTTAATGAGGTTCATTTACCAAAAAATAAGCCATTAACAAATTGTGACAGGGGATCCACGTTGGGGCCAAAGGCGATTATTCCCCCCAAAGCTCCGGTGATGCTTATCATCCCCAATCCGATCAGTGCCAATAGAACCAACACGCGAGAACGGAAAATATTTTTATTCAGTTGAGATACATTACGCCACGAATCAATGTTTTTTATAACTAAGTAAAAATCTTTATCAATCCAACTAACTAGGTATGAAATTGAAATTAATGCAAATAGGATAGTCGTCGCTAGGGCATAACTGGAGTGAATCTGTACTAATTGTTCGGAGAACAAATCCTCAATAGCTTTCCCGGACAATAGGGTGGGTAACGCCGATAGCGTACCCAGTATTACCAAGATTGCTTTAAGGTAGAACCAGTAACCAGCAGCCAACAGTTTTTTTGCTCTGACTAGCTCGGCCAGTCCATAGATTGTCAACAATGCAATCGGGAAATGCACGAATATTGGATGAAGATTCACAATTCAGTTTATCACTATTTTCGCCTCAAACTGCCTTTTTGAGACCTCCCTACGCCCCCGAATTTGATAGCGATTTCAAGAATACCTTGTAGTATTTGATGATCAGGGGGATTGTTCTTGCATCCAGAAACTGTTCTAGTTTCTCCGTGTCGTGATTATCTAATGCTTTTCTTACTTCTGTGGCGGATCTCAACGTCGGGTCGCCATATCGGCTTGCCGCAATCTTCGTCTCGAATCTTGTGGCCAGTATCGCTAAGTCCTCTCTACTTCCTCCGTAAAAAAGAAACTTCACCGACATGTTTCTTTCCAACTTTTTTATCTCTTCTAGCCATTTCTCGTTCGTGCTTCCGTCAAAATACACAAGCGCAGGATTTACATCCGGTAGTGGAACAATCTTCATCTTTGGGTAAATTTGCTTAATGATTTCCCGTCTTTGCTCGTAAGTAAAGGGGGTTCTGGGGTTATATGAGTTTGATGATCCCACCAAAATCATGCAATTATTCAAACCTCTCTCTCTGATCATTAAGTCTACTTGAGCCTGATGACCTCTGTAAAAGGGAGAAAATCGTCCAAGCATGACTCCTACTTCCTTCATTTGCCTTTAGTAAGTTCCATGATAGTGTTTATCGTACACCGTTAGGTCAACTGGAGCAAGACTTCTTGAAAGACTTCCTCAATTCCTCTGTTGGCGTTCACCTGTCTCAGTTCCCAGTCCGGCTGATCCTGTATTACAGCGATTCTTTCTTGAAGCTGAAGGTGAAATTTGGAAAGACGCCCAAAGACTCCGGTGAGTGTATCGTCTGTCCGTTTTCTAGCATTCTTTCCCAGCACTAATCGGAAATAGCTTGTCCGGTAGGGGATCTGTAAATGAATCACCGTCAGGGGTAGTCTCAGATTGGCCTGGTCCAGAACCTTTCTAAAGTCACTGGTTTCTTTCAAAGTTCTCATTCCTCCGTCCAAGATTAGCCCGTTGGCCACGTCCTCTTGGCAAAAGCGCTGAACTAGAATTTTCAGAAGCGACTCACCGGACAAATAGCCATTGGCCGCAAACATGGTTCGGCATTCCTCTCCCAATGGTCCCATATCGTTCTCCGCCAAGTTCCGGATAATGTCTCCTGTAGTAATTCTTGGTAGCTTTGATTGCTGAGATAACCGGGTGGCCATCGTCGTTTTTCCCGATCCTTCCGGGCCAATAAATACAATGATTCTGTTCTTCAGTTCCATAGCAAAATCCTAAGACCTCACGACTCAAAACACAACCTTTAAAGCAATTTGTGGGACACCAACCTTTCCTTTTTTTCTTTTGTCCACGTTCTCAGTTCTCTTTCCCTCCTCATCGCCTCTCCTCTGGTCGGTTGCTCTTCCGCATAGACGAGCTCCGCACTTTCAAAGCATCGTACATACTTTGCCGACCTTCCGGTTTTACTTTTGTGTTCCTTCAATCTCCGTTCCAGATTATTCGTCTGCCCAACATATAAAGTATTTGCCGACGTTCTCAAAATATAAACAAAATAATTCATGAATAATTAAAATTGGAAATTCTCCAACTGTGAGTTAATTTGCTGGTTAATTCCGTCCAGAGCTAATTTTGATATCCATATCGCCACCATCAGGGATACGACGGTCACTAAGAGCGAGATCCATCCTATCGTTCGTGTACTTTCTTCATCGGCTTTGATATATCGCATGGTTAGCCCGATTCCTAACGGAGGTAATAAGACGCTTAATACAAAAAGCCAAACAATGGCCCAAGTTCCTATGGATACCGGCTTATCCTTTAATTTCTTTCCACAATGCGGGCAAAAATAATTTTCATCGGTGACCGGAAAAGAGCTGTATTGGCATACGACTGGCTTGGCAACATCTTGCTCCACATCTTCATTCTATCAGTCTGACTAACTTTCTTGATCATCACAAAAAACCAGCCGTTGTCAACATTTGTCTTCCAGACAAAGAAGTTGGATAATAGCCTTATGAAAAAACTACTGATCGGTTTACTTATTTTGGTCATTTTGGTTATTGCCGGTTTAAGTTATCTCGGGTTTATGCCTTTTCTTTCCGGTTTTATCGCCAAGCAAGTGGATCTGGGAGTCAAAGCCGATCCGACACTCGTGACTGCATTTGAATCAAAATATGGAATCACAAATGGTACCGGTAAGATTAGTCTGGACGTTAATCTTTCTAGTGCCGAAGTAACCTCAATCTTTGCTGTCTGGGAAGAGAGAGATAAATACTTTCCCCTACACAATGTGCAGATTAGATTCAATCCCGATGGTACTGGGGAGGCTTCCGGTTTTCTCAAAGTTGCCACCGCCGTTTCTCTTGCCAAGAATCTCGGCTACTCCGACTCCGATATCGAAAAGGGTAAACAGTATGTCCAGTATGTCGCCGGCGATCTCCCTTTCTATGTCAAGGGAACCGGTGATATGAGCAGTAACGTTCTCACCATCAATCCCACTACCTTTCAAATAGGGAGAGTAACTGTACCGGAATCAATTACCAAACCGGTCGCTGTCGCTGTCGGAGACATGATCGAACGACGCATCAGCCAAATAGGCGGAGCCAATATCCAAGACGCCAGTTTTAAGTCCGGCTCTCTCCGTCTCGTCGGCTCTGTTCCGGAAACAATAAAGTATTAATTTAGGTCGCAATCCAAGTAACTAATATTTCACTTTATAGTTTTTTACCACATTTTGACCACCGATAGTTTGATATGTGATTCTCAATCGCACGTTGCTCACATTTTTATGAGCAGTACACACTCTGTAGGAGCAAGTTCCTAAAAATAGCGATTTGGTTACATTGCTTTCATTAGAATACACTTTGCCCTCTGCACCCTGATCTACGCCGTTGCTAGCATAGATTAACTCGTAGGCAATACTTTTGGTGCTCGCTACTCCTCTGAAACTCACATTCAAGTACTGTTTCCATCCGCTAAATCTGGCAGATACCGACAAGGGGCTATTTCGGGAGGCAGTAGTCACTACAGTCTTCTCCCACACCCTCTTTTTGGCCGCCAGTGTGGAAGTGGCTCCAAAAAAAAACATAGCAAATGACAACAATGCCAAAATTCTTATTTTCATTGTTTATAATAGCATTTAATTATGAATTCAAAACAAATTTTGATCGTTGTCGTTCTGTTTGTCTTGATTGGCGGAACCACCACCTTCTTGATATTTGGACGCAGTCCGGAAACTCAAAAGATCGCTGAATTATCTACTCCCACTCCGACCGAGATACCAGTCAAGATGTTAATTTGGACTGATGAGGCCGGATTTTCTTTTAAGTATCCGGAAGGTACAAGCATTGATAATCATCCTGACGATAAGAAAAATTACGCGAACCTAACCCTAACTCTTCCTTCCAAAGATACCGTGACTATCACCATGTCGGACAATACCTTTAAAAATCTGGATGCGTGGGTTGGAAAAAACTCAGCTCTTGACACGACATTAGACGGTCGGCCGGCCAAGAAAATATTGACAGATGATCTGGAAACAATAGCTTGTATTGATAATGAGGTCCTGGTTACAATTACAGGTAATGATGTTACCGTTATAGCCAAGACTTGGACCTTTATCTACCCCTCTCCAACCGCCGCTGGAAAATCTTCCAACATCAACAACGACGGCGGTGATGTCCTGATAGAGGAATAGACTCTAACAGCCAACCATCCTCAGTTCTCATATGCTATAGTTAACTGTAAGATAGTTAACAATTAATGGTATGAACATGGCCCAAATAATTAAGGAAACTATTACTACTAAGGGAAGCCGTTGCTCTGCTCCCCTTGCCATTTTAAGAACGACCCACCACAGGGTATATCTTTGGTGTAAGAGTTTAACCATCGTGCCATAGTCCACTCACCGGCTTCTCTGCATTTTGTAAATTTGTAAACGACAAAATCTCGGTATTTGTCGGTCTTTTCTTTAGAAATTAACGGTGTTGGTCTCTTCACAATTCGTAGCATACATAGATCCACACTCGGAGTTGGTTTAAAATCGGTTCTTTTGAAAACGTATTCAATTTTGATATCAAAAAAAGGATAAAACAGAACCGAGAGCATGCTATTTTTGTGCGTATTAACTATGAATTTTTCAGCCGCTTCTTTTTGAACAACCAGGCTACAATCATTTGGCGGATTTTTCGAAAACAGCAGTTTTTTAATTATTTCACCGGTTATCGAAAAAGGTATATTCGCAAAGACCTTGTAGGGTTCTCTGGGCAGATCAATGTCTAGAAAATTTCCGTAAACAAGTTCCAAAGCACTATTATTCCCCAGACGATCAGATACAAGGGCAAATAAATCTTTGTCTATTTCGACTGCCATTACCTTCTTGGAAGCAGAGAGTAGACCTTCGGTGATGATGCCGTTTCCCGACCCAATCTCCAAAACTGTATCATTCCACGAAATACCGGAGGCTCGGATGAGCCGCTTTATCAGCTCAGAGTCCCTAAAGAAGTTCTGCGATAGTAGTTTCCGCCTTGTTTTGAACACGGCGGAGGATGATGCAAGTAATCATAATAGCCTCATTATACCAGAAATAAGCAAATAATCAACTGTTATAGGTTAGCCATTTTCTTTCGGGAGACCACCCCGCCAGAGACCATCCTAATTACCGCTTGTAAATTCTGTGTATGATAGAAATATGAACAATTCTTACAACTGGTACTCAACCCTTCTTAAACCCTCATGGTCTCCTCCAGGTTGGCTTTTTGGACCGGTGTGGTCTTTTCTTTACCTCTTAATCACCGTTTCTTTTGGAAAAGTTTTTTTAATGGGCTGGAAAAAAGAGATCCCTTTTATTGTTGTCTTGCCTTTCATTCTTAACCTTGTTTTTAATTTTGCGTTTACTCCTTTGCAGTTTGGGTTAAAGAACAATTTATTGGCGGCAACGGACATTCTCCTAGTCTTAGGAACTCTCATCTGGCTGATGGTCGCCATTTATCCTCATGCCAAGTGGATTACCTATATTCAAATTCCATATTTGCTCTGGGTTTCTTTTGCCAGTATCCTTCAGTTAACCATTACGTATCTAAATAAATAATATGTTTTTGAAACTTTACGCCATCGCCCTTCCGGTGTTTTTGGGCATCGATATGATTTGGCTCACCCTGATTGCCAAAAACTTTTACGCCAAACACATTGGGTTCTTGATGACCAAAAACCCAAATCTGCTCGCTGCCTTTATTTTCTATCTCATTTTCATTGCCGGTCTGGTGTTTTTTGTCATTACCCCGGCACTCGATAAAAAGATGTGGACACAGGCACTATTGGCAGGTGCTTTCTTTGGTCTTGTTACTTATGCAACATATGACCTCACCAATCTGGCTACAGTCAAAGACTGGCCACTTATCATTACCGTTGTGGATTTAATTTGGGGGATGGCTGTTTCCGCTACCGTTTCGACAGCCACTTATTTCCTGGCCCTAAAATTTGGCCTATGAACTATTACCTTACACTTGCCTTGTCTCTTCTTGGTTACATGACCTTCTGGTTTATTGTTTCTGTATTCAAAAAAAGAAACGACGTCGCTGATATCGCTTGGGGTCTTGGTTTTGTTCTTTTAGCTTGGTTGTCCCTTTTCATTTCCGGTTTTTCTTTCAAAGCCATTTTAGTCAACACGCTAGTAACTATTTGGGGTTTAAGACTCGCTTGGCATATTTACAATAGAAACAAAAATAAACCTGAGGATTCAAGATATCTCGAGTGGAGAAAAAACTGGACAAATTTCTATCTAAGAAGTTATTTGCAGGTTTTTCTACTTCAAGGCATGTTTCTTTTATTAATTTCTCTTCCGGTTATTTACATTAACCACTCGGTTTCAAACATCTTTGGAATATTGGAAATTATTGGTCTTTTTGTTTGGGGTTTAGGATTTTACTTTGAAAGTGCGGGAGACAAACAGCTTAAAGAATTTATATCTAACCCGGCAAATAAAGGTAAATTAATGGATCAAGGCCTTTGGAGCTATTCACGTCACCCCAATTATTTTGGAGAAGTCACTCAGTGGTGGGGCATCTTTTTAATTGCCTTATCCATCTCTGGCGCGTTGTTTACCATCATTGGGCCACTCACTAAAACCATCTTAATTCTGTTCGTGTCTGGGGTTCCTCTCCTCGAGAAAAAATATATAGATCGACCCGGTTGGGCAGAGTACAAAAAGAAAACAAGTGTTTTTATTCCCTTACCGCCCAAGAAGTTATCTGGATCATAACTTAGTTGTTAGATCGGGCAGTGCCTGTTATAACGAAATTCGAACTTATTTCCAAGCATTGTAACGAAGTTACAAGCGGAAAAAAGAGGAAGCGCAGGAAAAATATTTTGATAACAGTATTGTTATCAAAAAGTTGACGAGAACCTCTTATTTTTGGGACCATTACTAATCTATATTGGCCCCGCCTGCAGAAGCTATCGCTTCAGCGATTGCGGGCAGGTCACTGTACACATCAACACTTCGTGTCTCGCGGTTCGCCACCACCTGCCGGCGGAACCACTTGCGCGCGACCTGTCCGCCTAAAATGCATAGCTTTTGGCGGGTTAATAATGTATCCCGACTGCAGTCGGGATAGTTGCTCTGCGAATCCTTGATCTGAACCTAAAATGACTTATAGAGTATCAACCGATTATGGTATCATAAATGGGTTTACCACACACGAACAATGAAGATCTTATTTATCAACCCCCCAAACTCACCTTTTACAGGCAAAAACCTATTAATCGAACCGATTGATCTTTTGGTTGTGGCAACTTACATCAAGCACCAAAAAAACGAAGTAAAAGTTCTCGATATGGATGTTGAAAAAATGTCTCCAGAGGAAAGTGAAAATATCATCAGAAGTTTTTCCCCCGATGTGGTTGTTATCCTATTTGACTATCACATTCCCCTTCATACTAGTGCGACTCTCATTGATATACTCCAGATTGCCTCAATTGCAAAGCAATATGGTTCTTATATCGTAGTTGGTGGAAAAGTAGCAACTTTTGATAAGGAAAGACTACTTTATGAAAAATCTCCGATTGATTTCGCTATCTCTTATGAGGTTGAACTTCCTCTGAAAAATTTCTTAAACGCTTTAGAAAACAAATCTGATATTTATTCGATTAAAGGATTCTCATATTTGAAGGATGGCTCAATCCATTCAAATGAAAATGACGTTATGGCGGACTTTGATTCGTTGCCAACTCCTGACAGGAGTTTACTTAATATAGGCAAATATATTGATGTGAGGACTATTCTTTCTAGTCGTGGATGCATTATGAATTGTATCTTTTGTGCTACACCTGGTTTTTGGGGCAGGTGGCGGAGTCGAAGTCCGAAAAAAGTAGTTGAAGAAATAGCTGATTTGGTAAATAACTATCAGGCTAAGAAAATTCTGTTTTTAGACGATAATGCAATGGTAAGTAAAGAAAGAATGGCAGAAATATCAAGACTCATTATCAAAAAAAAGATAAAAACAAAACTTGGATGTCTAGGCTCTATTTCTCTATTTGATGAAGAAACAATGAAGCTAATGTACCAGGCCGGATTCCGTTGGATTCATTACGGTGTCGAGTCAGGAAATGATAATATTCTAAGAAAAATTAATAAAAACATTACTCAGGAACAGATTAGAGATGTCATTAATAAAACTAAAGAAATCGGATTCAGAATTAGAACTAGTTGGATTATTGATTTACCAAACATAACAGAAGGGGCATTAGATGATACCTTAGGCTTGATTCGAGATACCCAAACTGATGAAATAAGAATCCACTATCTTGCATTACGTTTAGGAAGTAAATTACAAAAAGAACATCCATATGATGATCGAAATAATTTTCAATATATTCACAATAATCATCAAAATGTAAATTTATCTAAGTTGTCGCAAACGTATATTCAGAATAAGGTTACAGAATTATTAAAACAGTTGATAAATGAAAATTATTTTCTCGTAGAGTCACAATTAGATATTGACAAATTAAATAGTATTAATTCGGGGAAGGTGGTTTCTCTATGCCCAATGAAATATGGACTCAATTGGTAAAAATAGCATAAAAGAAGTCTTTGGAGTTACTGGTAACATTGCCAGTGGGAAGAGCTACGCCCTAGATACTTTTAAACAGATTGCCAAAAAAGAAAACATAAAAATTTCTTTAGTTCAAGTTGATGAAATTAGAAGAGAAATTCTAACATCTTCAAAGGATCTAACATTTATAAAGTTGCGTCAGACTCTTGTAGAAAAACTAAATCTTTCCTTAATTCAAAATAGTCCATACTATGCAATTTCAGGATTAGAGCTGGGTGAAACAATTTTTTCCTCCGAAAAAAAGATGGAAACATACAAAGATATTGTTAATCCATTTATAAGAGATATTTTGACATCGAAAATTAATAATTCGAAAGGGATTATCGTAGTTGAATGGGCTATGTTGGCAGAAGACGGATGGTTAGATCTCGTTAACGGCAATGTTGTTCTACTCAAATGTAGTGAATCCACCCAAAGTAACAGACTAATGGATACCGACCTGCCATTGAGCCAGCTTCATAAACGGATCAAATTTCAGTTAAATACAAAGCGAAAAACAAATTTAATAAAAAAATGGCAAAAAAAATACAACAGGGGAAGACTGTTTGTATTTGATACAAGTTGTTCTCCAGAGATTGATTCCTATAAATCCCTCTTTCATGAAATAATCAATTCGCTACCAAGATGATAAAGTTTACAAAAAAGTATCCATTCTGCCTTTTTCGAATTCCTTCAATGGGCGGTAGGGTTATCTGGGAAATAACAAATCTATGCAATTATAGTTGTAAATATTGCATTTTCAGTTGTGATAAAAAACGGTTGCCTAACGAACTCAATACGGATCAAATAAAGCTCATATTAGATGATCTTAAAAAACACGACTTTAAATACTTAAAGATTACTGGCGGTGAACCATTTACTCGATTAGATCTTATCGAGATAATAGAGTATGCCTCTAGTCTGGGTTTTGATATTGATATTTCCACAAATGCCTCTCTGATTAATCGAGAAAAAGCTATTGCGTTGAAAAAAAGTGGTGTAAGCATGGTGCATGTTAGTTTGGATGGTCACAATCGAGAAACACATGAGTCTGTAAGAGGCAAAAATACTTTTGAACCAACTGTAAATGGAATTAGTGAGCTTGTGAGGCAGAATTTATATGTTAGGTTGGGTTGCGTAATATTTGAAGGAAATCAAAAATATCTTGAGCAAATTGTTGCCTTTGCATACCGACTTGGAGCTAAAGAAATTATTTTTTCTCGAATGGAACCTGTCGGAAGAATGCGGGGTGATAATTCAATGGTGACCACATATAGCATCGAAAAAATCAAGGGTATTCTTAACAATAATGAATCTAAATATCCAGAAATAAAAGTAAGTTATAGCTTTGCAAAATCAGATACGGATAAGAATATTGGTGTATGTCCAGGCGGAACGAAATTTCTGTCTATCGACTCAGAAGGACGAGTCTCACCCTGTACATGGATTACAGAAAAGATCCCGGAATTTGTTGGAGGTAAAACTTTACACAACAGTGGTCTTGATCAAATATATTCTGAAAGTGTCGTCGATTATTTAAATTTTAAAGAAACTGTTTCTGAATATGGAATATCCGGTTGCCCGATCCAGTCAGTTGACCAAGTTAAAGAGATTAAAGAAATAATTAATTATTTTGAGAATAACTTAAAAGAAGATTTATCTGAAAGCACAAAATATTCACGACACTCACCGCTATATTCTTTTACAACCGAAAACTTAGGTGGCTATTTTTCTCAATTTGATTTTAGAGGTAAGAAAGTTTTGACTGTCGGTGGATCGGGAGACCAAATGATTAATGCCTATCTAGGTGGTGCTAAAGATGTTTACAATTTTGACATAAATTTGTTTGCGAAATTTTATGCGGAACTTAAATTAAAAGCGTTGGGAGCTTTAACATTTGATGAATTCGTGAACTTCTTTTCTAGAGATGGTAGTAATATTTTGTCAAAAAAAACCTATCAAAAAATTAAAGAACAGCTGTCACCTTCGACAAAGTATTTTTTTGATCGTGCATATTTATACTTCCATGACGATGGTGCGGCTTTTCGTGAATCAAAATTATTTAATAACAAGTTCGACGATCCGGAAAAAAAGATTCAATATAATCCATATCTTCAAAGTAAAGGGAATTATCTTAAAGCAAAAGAAGCAATAAAACACAAAGAGATATCATGGTTCACCGGATCTTTAGACGAACTAATAAATAGTCAGATCTTTCGTGAAAATAAATACGACTATATTTGTTTATCAAATATTGCCGACAACTTGAATTTATCATCTTCCGATCATGATTATCTATATAAATTCAAAGATAATTGCGTCAAACCATTGTTGGGAAACTTAGAAAGTAACGGTACTGTATTTATTGCCTATATTTACATGACAAACAATGTTGAAAGTGTGAAGAGAAGCTTAATCGATGATAAACAAATTAGACTTAAGGTCTTCGACAATCTTAAAGGATATTCGTATCGAGAAATTGACTTCCCCAGTGCTATCTCGGGTAGAGACAGTGTAGCCTATTATGTTAAAAAATGATGACAAAACCCGGTTTATACGACAAATCAAAAAGTTATTACTCGGAAGCAGCAATTTACAAGGAGTTTAGTGACGCTGAAGACTTTCCGGGGAAAATTTTCACCTATCTTAAACCAAAAGTTGAAAATAAAATAATACTTGATTTGGGTTGTGGTAACGGAAAATATTTGAATTTATTCGCACCATACGCAAAAAAAATAACCGGCATTGATCTATCCCCAAATCAGATTCACGAGGCCGCTCGTAAAACAAAAAAATACAAAAATGTTAATCTGATTTGTTCTTCGGCAGACAAGTCACTATTGGATGAAGGATCAGTCGATTTAATTTATTGCTGTTGGGTTTTGGGAACAATTCAGAACATCGAGAAAAGAGAAAGGATAATATCAGAAACGTTAAAACTTTTAAAAAAGCGCAACAACGGCTTTTATTTGATCGAAAACGATTTTGGAGGCGAATTCGAGGAAATTAGAGGTAGAGTTAGTGATTCAGGAAATAAGACGAGAAGGTATAACGAATGGCTTGAAGGGCATGGTTTTAAAGTGGTAAAGAGAATAAATACCCATTTTCAATTTAACAATCAGATAGAAGCCCAGAAGGTGATTGGCGATATCTGGGGGTCAAAAGTTGGCGAGAAAATTCAAAACAAGGTCATTGGGCACAGGGTGGTAATTTTCAAGCATCGTTGATTTTCCAGTCTGGTTTTGATAGTATAAGCTCATTACTACTATAAGTAATTTATGATAGAAGTTAAAAAGATCGGAATAACAGAAACGCCGACAGGTGGACTTGCTAAAGAAGTCCACAGGATTACACTGACACCGGAACATAGTCCAGCGCTAAGAAGAAAGGGAAGTGAAACACCTAGAACCTCAGAAGTAAGACGAGCTCCTGGAGAAACACCAACTGGCGGAGAATAGAGTATTTTCTAAGTTTAACCATGATCGAAAATAAAAAGGTGCTGTTACATACGAATCAGGCTTTATTGGTTCGGGAGCTGTTAAAACGAAAAGTTAAAGTCTCTCTAATAGATGAGAATATGGAATTATTGGAAGCTCGTTATGGCGATCATACTGAACTCATCGCAGATAGATTTTCTTCAATTATTCCCTTTACCATCGTGAATATCTGTGCTGATAAACGACTGACAAAGTATTTTCTTAATAAAAATGATATCAGTGTTCCCGAAGGAGAATTATTTTATCCTGATCAAAAGTCACAAGCGGTTAATTATGCGCTAAAAATTGGATTCCCTGTGGTGGTTAAGCCAAATATGGGATCACATGGTGATTTTGTCTATTCTGATCTTAATTCTGAAAGGGAACTCGGAGATGCAGTCGCAGATTTTGTAAAGTATTGTGGAGATTCAACCCCGTTCATTATTGAGAAACATTTTGAGGGTAAAGAATATCGGGTGTTTATTACCTCAAAGGGCGATCTGGCGATTGTTCATCGTGACCCAGCGAGTGTAATTGGTGATGGGGCAAACAGCATTCTTAAATTGGCAAAAATTGAATCCGAAAGGAGAATGTCGCCCAGAACAACATGTTTGTCTCCGATAGTTATTGATGAAGTTGTAAAAAATACTTTGACTAAACAGAATACAGATTTAAAATACGTTCCTAAAATGGGAGAAAAAGTATATTTAAGGAAAACAACCAATGTAGCCAAAGGGGGAATGTGTGAGGACGCCACTGATGTGATTCACTCATCAGTGAGACAAATAGCACGAGATATAATCTCAATATTTAAAGGCATGCCATATATCGGCTTTGATATGTTAAGCAAAGACATCACTAAGGAACAAACAAAAGACATGTACACTATTCTTGAAGTAAATTCGAATCCTGGATTCTCTCTCCACATGTTACCAGGTAAAGGTTCTTCGAGAAACGTAGCAAAAATAGCTGCTGACTATATATTCCCCGAAACAGTCACACCTTAATGAAACCACTTCAGCACAAGATAATGATGTGTGTCTTGTCCGTTTCCTCGATAGATATATCGCAAATGCAGTGTTCTATTCCAAAAATATGCATTGGAAACAATGTCTCATTCTTCTTTTGATCTTTGATCCGAAATTATTTACGACAAAGTAGTCGAAGTCGTGGATAGAGAAACCTCTTTCATTCAAAACCGCCAGCCAATCCGCCCACATGGTGTCAATATCCTAGAGTGTTGCCCTGTCGGCCAAAGTGCCTGATTTGCAGGCACAAGAAATATAGTTTGTTGTGTATAATTGTTAGTAATGAATATAATAAGCATAAATCCAGCGACAAATAGTATTATCGGCGAAACCAATATTTCTTCACCAGAAGATATTCATCAAAAAGTTGGGGAAGCACACTCTGTTCAAGAGAGTTGGGCATCCTTAGGGGTAAAAGGAAGGAAAAATGTTCTCATGGATGTCTTGAGGCTATTTAAAGAGCATCTTGAAGAAATCGGAGTTCTTTCAACTCAGTCCATGGGAATGCCATCGTCTTTGCGCAATAATCTCGATCTTGACGCTGGGATTGAATACTTTGAGTGGCATCTAGAAAATGCTCTCGAATCTTTAAAACCAGAAATTAGTTTTGAAGACAGTACAAGCTTGAACACTGTGTTTTATGAGCCAACTGGAGTGGCTGCTGTAATATCGCCATGGAATTTTCCTTTCTGTACCTTTGTCTGGCAGGTTATTCCAAATCTCGTAGCTGGAAACACCGTGGTTTTTAAACACGCACAAGAGTGTGTCCTAGTCGGAAAGCTTATTGAGAGTGTTTTTTCCTCATCGAAAATTCCACAAGGTGTCTTTTCAGAAATCTACGGTGGTGGCGAGGTTGGCGACATACTTATTCACGAAGATATTGATCTTATT
>CAYHNG010000002.1:0-110279 GCA_964357975.1 uncultured Pseudomonadales bacterium | reverse complement strand
CGCATAGGTGCTATGGTTGATCTGCCTGATTCTCATGTTTAGAGCATAGCACCTGTCGGTGCTCTGCTCACCATTCATCCCCGCATCGCCTCGCTTCGCTCCAGTGAAAGCTTCATGCGGGGTTTCCTGGGCACAAAAAACGGGGCTTTTTGAGCCCCGTTTTACACCACTTTGGGTTATTTTCTCAAAAGTTTCTTCTTTGTCGCCAATACTTTCTTTTTGGCTTTGGCCACTTCCACTTTACCTTTTCTGACTGCCGATCCTACCGTTTTTTGCACTTTTTCTCTATTTTCTTTCTTTGATAAAAACACAGCCGTGGCTCCGGCAGCTACTCCAACTACCGCCGCCCCTATTGCTCCCAATAACCCACTATTATTTTTTTTGGCAGGCCTTTTCATCTTCTTCAAATTATTATTAACAATTTCATTCTACACAATCTTGTCTCAGGTAGCAAATGACATCCCTCACTTAATTAGTATTTTTAATATAATGAAATGATTCATGGATACAAAGATGTTTAAAAATATTCGAAACAGTCTTCTTGTTATTGTCACCTTTGGGCTCCCCATCGCTTTATTGATATATTTTCGACGCGATGTCAGGGCCCTGGAACAAATGATCTCCTCTGCCGGTGTAGCTGGGCCGCTTCTCTCGATACTTCTCATGGGAATACTTTCCGCCACTCCCATTCCTACCGACCCCATTGTCATCTTAAATGGAGCTATTTTCGGACCTTTTATCGGAACTCTGGTTTCGTGGATGGGAAATAACCTCGCAGCAGCTATTGAATATTTTATTGGACACGGAATTGGGCGTATCGCGGACTTCGACAAACAAAAAAAGAGCCTACCTTTTGGACTTAACAAATTTCCCGCCGACTCGATTATGTTTCTTTTTTTTGGACGCTTCGTCCCTCAAATAGGCGGAAAGGTTGTTTCTCTCACCGCCGGAGTTTATCACGTACCGTACTGGCGCTATCTTTGGACGGCTTTCCTCAGCAATCTGTTTGGTTCAGTGGCGCTGGCGGTTGGCGGTTACTCTATTCTTCACGGATTTCTATAAATACTTGGAGAACCACGTCGCAGACAGATCCGCCACTTTTTCCATCGTGCCTTCCTCTTCAGACAAATGAGATGCCCCCAAAACAACTTCCATCTTTTTGATACAGCCCAACTTTTGGTAAGCCAATCGATTAAAACCAATAACCTGTGCATCCTCCCCACCTACAATCAATAAGGTCGGAGATTCTATCAAATCCAGTACTTCCATCGCCAAATCCGGCCTACCTCCTCGTGAAACTACAGCTTTTATTTTTGTCCCCCAATATGCCGCCGCGGATAATGCCGCCGCAGACCCGGTACTCGCTCCAAAATATCCCAACTGGTATCCTTTTATTTTTTCGTTCTCAATACACCATTTGGTCACCGCTATCAGCCTTTCCGTAAGCAGTTCAATATCAAATCTGTTCTCTACTACTTTGTCTTCTTTGTCTGTTAACAGGTCAAAGAGTAGCGTTCCTAAACCAATTTTCTGAAGTTGAGTAGCCACAAAACTATTTCTCGTAGAGTATCTGCCACTACCACTTCCATGAGTGAAAATTACCAAACCTCTGTCTTGACCAGGCAGCTCAAGCACTCCTTTTAGATCAACGTGTTGTATCGGAATTTCAATTTCCATCTACTTAAAATATAACAAATATTACATCTCAAACTCAATACCTAGATGTTTGCCATAAAATAGCCCCGACTTTTACATCGGGGCTGAAATCACTAAACAACAAAGAGGGTTTGGTTGCTCTGGGTCTGGCCAGTCTGTATACTGTGCGACTTGCTACCCATGCTGGAGCTGATGAGTTTGAAGGCTTTGGTTAAGCCGGATTTGGTCTTATCAACGGTCACAATGTTACCGTCGGGAACACCGGCACTTAGGGCAAAGGCCCGGAAATTCGCTTCATCACCAATTCCTACAAATCCAAAAGTAAAATGCGGTTTGGTATTGAGCTCCAACAACAAGCGCCGGAACTCACTTAGACTACGAACAGGCTTTCCTGAAGGATTATCCAAACCATCGGAAAGAATGATTACCACTTCCTGAACACCGGTTGCACCATTAGCAAATAGTGTTGCACCAAACGCGGAGGTTGCTGTAGCACCGTCATACATCGCTTCATTCAAAGGCGTCATCCCATTTGGTCTGTAATCGGCAACTGTCAGTTTTGGACAGTCTTGAACATGGATGTAGTCCTGCAAAACGCGTACATTAGGGACACCGTTCCGCTGGGAGAATACCGTAATGCGCAGATAAATTTCTTGCCCAGTCTTTGCCCGCATTCTCACAAAATCATCAATGGTGTCGTTAATCGCGTCGACAATCACACTTTCATAACCTTCCAAAGATCCCGATTCATCAATCTGCAGTTCCAACACAATCGGAATATCTGTTTCCATCTTACTGATCTGATCGCCAATCGAAGCCGGCACAGTCGTAGCGTTGAGGTTATTCAAAATTGTCTGTGAGGAAATCGGAGTCAAATGACCGGCATTTGCCGCCGCTTGAATACTTGAGGCAACATTAGAGACTGGATCGGGAATGTTGTTAACCATATTATTCATCGTGGGAGTACTCATCTTTATCTCCTGCTTTTTAAGAGGATTTTTGGGGAGGAGTTTTGGTTCCTCCCCAAAAAATAAATTACAAAATCGGATCGGTCGACTTAACCATCTTCAAGCCGTAATCTGCCACCAGTTTGTCATACATCTTATTTACGGCAGTTGGGTCACCTACAGGTGACGTACAGTCTTCCAGGACGCGAATGCGAGACAAAACCTGCGGAGCGTTGACGCTAAAATAACGCACAATCGAAAGCACGGTTTCGTAAACGCAGTAATCTTTTGCTTGTTCGGCAATATAGATTCTGTCGTGAGTTTCCAGCATCTGCAGGAAGGGCACGTTTACACCACCATTTTGATGGCTTGGGAAAAGTACTTCCGGTTCCACAATGGAGTAGTTTTCTGTCCAAGGCACGTTGCCTTTAATCAGAAAGTTCGGTTGAGTCGAGCGTGCACCGGAGTGATACATGATCGCTTCCATGAGGGCAGGATCAACCGAGTGGCCGGCAGAGCCGAGCATGCAGTGGAAAGGCCAGATCTTCAACGCCTTTTTGTCGGTTTTGTTCAAGCGATCCAGATAGTACTTGGTCCACGGCATGAATTTTTTATCTTCATATTCGTAGTTAAAGTCATAGACCGGCCAGACTCGCTTTTTCCAATCACCGGGAACAATATCGTCAAAAGGTTTGACCGGCTGCCCATTTGCATATCTCCAAAAAGGAGGCAAGAAAATCTGATGTGGCAAATGGGTATCCATACTGGCGGCGATGTAACTCAAACGTTCAATATTCCTGTAGATCCATTCGATTACGCGGGCAGTGTCGGAAACAGCACCCTTTACGCTTAGAGGTCGGTTCTCATGAATAAAGTCAATCTGCGGATCGACCAGAAGCAACATTACCTTCAGCTTATCCTTATCATAGTCCGGTAACTTCAGTGCAGCCCCCTCCATCTCAGCATCATTCACCCGTGCATGAAACAAACTTCCCACAGCTCTAGGATCATATTTTGAGAAGACAGTTTTCATCCAAATCTCCTTATTTTCGATTTAGAGCACCAAGTAATTGACTTTGTGCTCACGTACAACTAAAAAGTGAGATCCGCCACTCAAATAAACCAGGCGGCAATCAGCATCGGCAATTTTTTCGGTATTTCTTAACGTCATCAGGGTATTGTTCTTCAGATCCTCTACCACAATGCCTGTGTCTGTTGGCCAATATACCTTGAAGCCGTTATAGGCTACCTGTTGAATGTCTTGGCCAGGAAGTCGAGACGCAAAATGAGTAGTCTTCAGTAGATTCTTTCCAAAACTATCAAAAACGTCGGTTAGAATCATCGAGCGACCCCGTCTGTTTACCACCCTTCTCATACAAACGTTATCGTCTCCAAACATCACCGACATCTCCAAAATGGAATCGGACTCCTCCAGCTGAGCCGGCTCTATCTCCAATCGTCCTCGAGTGTTGAGTAACTGGTACTGATATCTCGAAAAGAATCGAGACATGCTCACCAATCGATCCCCCGCCGCGTCAGACCAAAACCACGTCTGTCCGGCATTAAACATCGCCGGTTGTGCCTTATCTACCAAGTATCCATTTGTCACTCCACCTAGCATAAGTTGATCCCCGGCCAGACGATACAGGCCTTTGGCTGTCCCCCGAAAAGTAGCCTGCCTATTCCCTTGATAAACCGCTGTTGAGGTTGTGATCCAAGTGCCCAGATCAGCGATCGGCGTTAGGAAAATTCCCTCACTGTCACTGGCATTTACCAGTAAATGTGAATCTCCCACAATGTCGAATCGATAATCTGACGCCTGCGTCTGATCAAGAGGAATATAACCGTTCACCACTTGCCCTTTGCCGGGTCGGATATGTACAAAATAGCCTTTCTTTTCTTTCGACACTACGTACAAGTTCCCGTGCTGATACTTTGCGAACAATATCTGTCCGTTTGTCTCCAGCAGACGCTCATATTTATACTGAGGAACAAAATCTATCGCCGCCGTCTTAATCGTACACTTCGGGCAAGCAGCCCGCGTATTCGGATAATAAGTCTGGCAAGACGGACACTCTATTAACGACCGGCTGTAGTCCACCAAGTCCTGATGTTGTAGAGGCAGATATTTATGTTTCTTAAATACCTGTTCGAAATACCCCAGCAATGCATCACTTAAGACTTCCGGAGGCGGACAAAGATTTTTGGGGTAAATAACCCCCGAGTCCAAAAGCCAAATTCCATTGGCCGCTTTATCCTTAAAGTCAGGATACTTCAAATGGGTCTGCATATATGGATTGGTATTAAACAAACTCCAAAACAAAATTGTTGCAAAACTATAGTTATCGCTCTCTTCCGAAAACGGCACTGTTGTTCCCCTCGCACCCGCCGCATACTTATACAAATCAGGGCAGAGGAAAAACTCCGTCCACACAGGACAAGGATACCCTGCCACTTGATACGCATCAGTGTCATACCAATACGTCTTTATGCCCGTGCCGCTAATTACAAATGCAAAGTTACGACCGGAGACATCACCACAAACAATTTTCTCACGATGTAGACTCTCGAGGTCTCCTCTCGCACTATCAATTACCGCTAGCAAGGTAGGGGTTGAAATGTTTCTGGTCAAGCGTAACGTCTTGTTAAAAAGGACCCCGCCTTCACGAAAGTTACTGGGAAGCGGCCTCATTTCATATCCCACCATTACGCCACTATCATTAGTGATCGCCTCAGTTGGAAACAGAAAATTCTTGGACAGCTTGGGTGGATTTTGCAGATAGTATTCTACCTTCCGGATTTGAGTTCGATCTGGAGTTTTCCAGAGCTTCACCGCCATCCCATCCACCATTACCACGTTGGCCTGACCACCGCTACCAAGTAGATCTTTCATCGATACATTTATCTGCCTACCACGTTTAAAGTAGCGGTCGGTCATTTAGCCTCCTTTCACAAGAAACGCTACGGTGGCATTGTCTACCGTTTCACCTCTCACCGTCGCAATCCGATTCATACAAAAGCGTAAGCTCTTCTGAGATGTTGCGTACAACCTGAGTTCATCAAAAAGTTTAGGTAATCCGTTTAGACCATCACTGGCTACACCGACTACGTCCACATTTTCAACGCCCAGCTCTTGTACCTCAAAACCGACTGGAATCGTCACTCGCCTGCCTTCACTATCAACGATCTCTTTGACCTCTTTTCCGAGGAAACCAAACCTTTTGTACATGTTGTACGCCGGGTAACTTGCCATATTATTCGGCGACCGGATTACCTTAAACACCGAGTTATTCAAGTAAAATGATCCATCTCCGCAAGATAACAGCAGTATCCTATTTTTGTAAAGCACGATGCCGATTGCTGTACACATCAGATACGCACGAATATAACCTTCTACCTCTTCCGATGTTCTAAAGAACTGGACATCAATGTTCCACTGCAAATAGTTTAGATATTCCTCAAACAACTTGTCGGGCAAATTGTCTAAAGCTACTCCGGATTCCAAGAGTTTTCTCGTTGTCCGCACCAAGAACGGCGCTGACAGCTGGGCAATCACCTCCGAATGGGCACCACCATGACAGCCGTCACAGATAAAACTAACCGCCATGTTTTCGGCCACATAGCTATCCACATGATCCTGGTTATTTCTTCCTTGAGAGTAATCTCTTTGACCTTGCGAAGTCACCGCAAATATTTTCCACATCGCTCCTCCATAATTTCTTTGTTATTTTGTCAACGTACTTCGATAAACAAAATACCTAGACATAAACTAATCGACTTCTACTTATTGTATATCGTACACCAACATATTGTATATCGTACACTATCCCATTGTCAACACCCAAAATAGGCACAGTTTTACTCTTGAAACGAGAAAAAAAGGAAAAATACCGACAAGCGCGCTGCTTTCAATTTGACTTTGTTCTTCATCAACTTTATGATCGATCTATGAACCAATCCCGTCTCGTTCTCCTTATCACTACGATTTTCTCTCTCTTTATCTTTCTCGCTCCCTCAGTTCTAGCCGCCAAGCCGGAAAATACCGGAGTTGGTAACGGTAACTCCAAGAAACCGATAGCCATCGTCACCACTGCCAAAATGAAATCTTGTCAGGCACGCGAATCCGCCATCAAAACACGTATGACTCAGTTGACTAAACTCGTCACTACCATGATGTCCGTCTTTGATAAGATCGCCGACCGGGTGAAAAAGTATTACACCGACAAAGTTCTCCCCTCCGGAAAAGTACTAGCCAACTACGACATTCTGGTCAACAACATTGCCGCCAGCAAGACCTCTGTCCAGACTGCTCTCGACAAAGCCAAAGCAGATGCCTCTGCTTTCGTCTGCACATCAGATAACCCTAAAGGCTTCTTGGTTCAATTTAATACCAACATGAAGCTCGTCAAAGTTGCGCTAAAGGCCTACCGTACCTCAATCAACCAACTCATTGTCGCCGTTAAAACTATCCCCCCCGTCAGCCCCACACCCGTCAATTAAAAAACAAACATGATCCAAACAAACACTTCTATGATTTATCTTACCAAGGTAGTTCTACTCGCGGTTATTGCCATTATCATTGGTTTCCTTGTTGCCTCCGGCAAATCCCAAATGGCAGGTCCAATCGAACCGACCACCGCCACCGAAAATATCAAGGATGAAAGCGGCCTTTTTCAGGCACAAGACGAACTGGAAGCAATCAACATCGATAGTCTTGATACCGGGCTAAACCAAATTAACTCGGAAGCCGGTTCCTTCTAATCCGTTTTTAGCATTTTCTTAGGTTTTTTACCTCCTCGTCAAAAGGATGGTCCACTTTTGTCCGCTCTGATTCATGTTCTCAATCTGTCTTCGTTTTCTCATACCCGTCGAGTTTACCACCCTTCTTTTTTGCCGTTTTTGGTTTTTTGGACAAATTTTTTTTCGACGTCCTTTCTTTTCTCCATCGTGATTTCAACCAACTTCCCCCTGTTGTTCGCCTTCGGATTAATCACCCGGAAATCAATATTTGAATCTCCCACCGGAATCTGATAGTAGACTTCACATCCTACTTCTAGGCAAGCCAGTGCAAAGGCTTTTTCTCCCTGATTCTTTATCTCCCCAGCCAATTCTTCGGTTAGGCGAAGGCCCTTTTCTGGTGCCATTAGCATAGGATTATACTCCCGAGCCAAGAGTCATCTACCTTACAGCTCTCTCACTTGCATAAATTTTCTCGAACCGATCACAAACCAATAGGCCTTACTTCCCGTTCCGTCCGGTTCGGTCGTATAGGCCACCAGCAGGTCTGCCCCCGCCCACCCCGAGACGTGATCAATAATTTCCTTATTCCCGGATTGTCTCCAATACTCACCAACTTCCAAAAACTTCTTACTGTCGCCAAACGAACTTCCATCAGCCTTAAACACATAGTAGTCTTTCCCGCCGAGATAGTTCTTTTGGATAAAAAGATATTTATTATCCGATGACCAGCTATTGGAAGGTATCGCAAATGTTTGGCCTATATCAGCAACGGTCTCAAAGAGTAAAAGGTTAGTATTATTTTGGTTGTCTAGTATATTGAACGAATAACCAATATTTTCTCCGACTGTCTTTCTCTTGCCTACAATTTTCAAACTACCATCACTGTTTGTTGCCTCTTCCAACCATATCGAGGGAGAAGTCGCTTCAGCCTCCCCTATTATTAAGACATCTGATTTCCGACTCCGAATTACGGAAAAATAACTTATGACAATTAGCCCAACCACCAAAACGAATCCCACTGATTTCTTTGATACCATGCCTAAAGTTTAACACATTTGTATCTTTTCTCTCAAATCAAAACCTAAGCCGATACCGGATGGCTCTTTTTCTTTTCATTGTCGGGGATGTTTAGGCGAGACATGTACAACTGGATCAATCTATTTGACAGCAACCATACTTATTTCAACCTTCGACCCCAGAGGTAACTCTTTTACGCAGACAACTTCACGAGCAGGAAAAGGATCAGTCATATAAGTTCCATAAACCTCATTTACCTTTCCGTAAATTGACATGCGGTCACCTATCTTTTCCAAAACTCCTATTTGTTTCCTCAATAATTCCAACGCACTATCGTCACCTGCATTAGACTTTTTCATTTTTTTCCCACCTATTAATACCTTTAATATAAGGCTTACCAAATCCAAAAGCAATAATTATTACATAAGCCACTAAACAATCCTTCGCTATTTTTGCTCGTCAGCTGGGACGATTTTCGAACTTATTCAGCAATAAACCACAGTCATCATTATTAAAAGGTTATTTCTACTCAGCGCAATCCCGTAGTTTTTCTAAAATATTCTTCAGAATCTACCCCAAAATGTTTAACTGACAATGAAATTAATACATCAAGCTGTTTTTTTATATCTCCCAGATCTTCAACCTCCGAGGCGTCCCAAAAGTAGTCTCCAACTTGACCGCTGTCAGCCCTCCCTCTTGCTAGAACAGCCTTTCTTTCTCCAATGGCAATAGCAATAATCTTCTCTCTCAGTTCATCAAGACTGTTTACTTCCCCATCGTAAATACGATACGGATAGGTAACCTTTCCCTTTTCATTTTCACCTAGTAACATCCAAAGCTGATCCGATAACAACAAAAAGTAATCTCTCATCGACAAATCGAACTCTTTAGACTTCGGTTTCATTCGAAGAAAACTCTTCTCATGCTCATGTACATTTTCCTGCTTGCCGTTCACCTGATTTCCCACAACTGGTTCAGTCCCCATTTTTGCCACGAATTCTTGCCTTATTGTCATCTTTTCATCAACCATGGGAAGCTCACTATTGGCAACATACCTTTTTGTTAAGTCATTCTTCTTATCACCGGTCCCCATACTTTCAACCAAAAAGAATCCAGGTATTTTTGTTTCTTGTATCACTGGTCGCCGATAATTGTCTAACATGCTAACTTTCCTTTTTTTATTCAGTTCGGAAAACAGATAGTTATCAAACATTGAAAATTCAACTTGCTCTACGACAAGCTTTGAAACATTATCTGAAACACTCTCTAACACCTCAGGAAAGTTCCAAACTATCTCTTCATTTTTCTCATTATTCAACCAGTCAGCCAGTGAATTATTAAACGATTTCAATACTATTTGCAGTCCTTCTCGAACTTCCTTTTCAATATTCCCATTTTCTAATCTTTTTCTCATTTCTCCGATCACAAAGATTGACCCCTTCGCTATTTTTGCCTTTTCTAGATTTCGACTATTTTCCAAAAATGCCAAATCACCTATCACTCGTACCTCATCTACATCTGGAATATATTTCAGCTTTTCTCTTGAATTTCGCATAAACATCTGGCTCAAATCACTCCCTCCAGAACCAAAACTCCCATCCCAATTATCCAGATTTATATTCATTAACAAAAATTATACAAGAACTGAAACCTCTAATAGTTCGAGTCCTGTCTGGACCCCCTCAGTTATATGGATAAAATCGTGCCTAAAAAATTTTGCTCGCCCGATGGGACGATTTTCGAACCAACACTATTATTTACGGTAAGATATAGGCATGTCAAACGAAGAACAGTTAACGGGTGGTAGGTCGGCAAGCGAAGTCGTAAGAATTGGAGACACCGTCCACAGAAGTCTCGGTCCAAACTCAGATTTTGTTCATAATTTATTAACTCAGCTGGAACAAAAAGATTTCAATTACTCTCCGAGGTTTTTAGGAATCGACGAAAAAGGAAGAGAAATATTATCTTACATTGAAGGTAAAGTACCAACAAGAGACCATGAATGGACAATGGAACAAATGATTGATGTCGTTCATATTATGAAGAAATTTCATGAGGCAACAAATGATGCAATCTGCCATCACGATATTGCTCCATGGAATATAGTTTTAAAAGATAATGTTCCAATTGCTCTAATTGATTTCGATGAAGCTACAACAGGAGATTGTATCGATGATTTGGCATATTTTCTTTGGACCTTTCTCGATCTTGGCAGCGACACACCAATTGAAACCCAAACTCAAAGGATAAAAGTTCTTTGCCGAGAATATGGATACAAGGATTACAAAACATTAGTTGAAAAAATTCTAAAACAACAAAATTACATCCTAGAAATGAGGATCAAAAAATCAAGAACAGATAGTTTTTCTGCTGATGCTGTTGAAAGTATCAAAAACGAAATTGCTTGGGTAGAAGAAAACAGAGAAAAACTTGAATCTATAGCTTTTTGATTAATCCAACTCTGGAGTGACCTGATTTATAAAAGTTATCAAACTCGGTAAAAATTTTATATCCTTGTTTTTGGTAAAAAGTAGAAGCTTCGTATTCAGCCGTCCAAGTCCAGATGTATTCAATACCCAACGATTTAATTTTTTCTTCAAGGAGATCTAATAACTTTTTACCATATCCAAGTTTTCTATATTCTTTTTCTACCAAAAGGTCGCTGAGATAAAAGTATTTACAATAATTATTGTCAGGTTTTTGAGCCAATCCGCTAGAACAACCTACAAATTTTCCATTGTCCGTGGCGACAAAACCATAACGTTCTGATTTATCTGGAGGGTTCCCAAATTCCATACCGTGTTCATCAAAAGCAACTTGCTCACGTTTATATTCCTCGCCGGTCATGTCACGATCCTCAAATTTGATGGTCATATGGGGTATTGTAGCAAAAGTTCGAGTCCAGTCTGGACTCCCCTTGTTATAAGGATAAAACCGTGCCTAAAAAATTTGCTCCCGAGTCCTGAAATTCTAATATCGACCACCCAAACCTTTATCACTTTGTTCAACAATAGGATTATCTATGAAGTAGAAGCTAAGTTATCGGAGATCAAGCAACTTTCAGGAGGTCAGTCAAATTACTTGGTAAGTGATCAATCCCTGAAAACTCCTTTACTACAATTGACTTAATTAATCGTTTCTTATCTGGTTTTATGTGTGGATAGGTCATTTGAACTTCTCCACCAATACTCTCACAATCATCCTCTATTAATA
Source organism: uncultured Pseudomonadales bacterium (assembly GCA_964357975.1). GTDB lineage: Bacteria > Patescibacteriota > Microgenomatia > UBA1400 > MFAQ01 > UBA10133. The sequence goes on along the minus strand of CAYHNG010000002.1, from coordinate 98,706 downwards.
CTGTCGGCATAGCTTTCTCAGCTACCTTGGCATAACTTTCAAATAAGTGCCTATATAAAACCTGGCCATTCGGAAAATTATATTTAGATAAAACTCGGAGATCTTTTTTTACACTCGCGATATCTCTATGTGAACTTAGATATACAATTTCGGCTCCTTGTTCCTGCCACTTTCTGACTTTTTCATTCGCTTTTCCCACTGGTACATACTCCTCATACTTATGAACCGAAGGCTCATTCTCTTCAACTTGTTTAACTCTCTCATTAGGAGTTTTACCAATACCAGACTTATGCATTATTGTGGTTCCATGAAGAAAAACCATTATTTTCATAAGATGCAGTATACAAGGCTTGGAATTCCATAGAAATCCGTAGAAATTGCTCCCGAGTCCTGAAATTATAATATCGGTTTCTAAAGCTATAACCAGCATCTTTTCAGAACCAACTTCCTTCGACTGTATCAAAAACAAATGGGATGACATAAGGAAACATCAACATAATCCTACTACTCAATCATTATTTATCCGGTAAAACAGAGGAGCAACTTAATGCCATACTAAAAAGGTTCTCTGCACGACCTTTAGTAGCTTCTTCAGCAGATATTTCAGGCCAGGACTGCTCGATCTCATAAGCAACAATTGGAGCCGTTTGCATGCTCTTTGTTTGATAACTCTTTTCTTTTACGTTGTATAAACCCTGAGTTTCGATAACTTCTATTTGTCCGGCAAAATGCTTTTCTACAACTTCATAGATGAAAATAATCTCATCTGGAATTATTAGTTCACCATCAAGACCAACTATTTTTTTATTTTCTGGATTAGGGGGTCTGTACTCATATATACCTGGAATACTACTCAATCCAGAACCTGATTCATTCCAAAGTGAAGCAAAAACCTCATAGGCGGTTCCCTTTCTTCCATTTTCATCAACAAATATCACACCCTTAACATCTAATGGCAAAAGAATTTTGGGGGAAGAACTCTTTAGTCTTAATCTAAAACTTTTTACTGAAGTATCCGATAAAAGTAAGCTAGCAAATAACCTTGCTCTAACAAGCTCGTTTTTTGTATCAATTAAATTGAGTAGATCTATCCCTAATGCATCCGCCATATTCTGTGCTGCTTTGGAATAGGGAGAGTTTGAAACAATTGCTCCTTTTACCGCACCAATATCTCTCAGTTTTGTATTAAACGCCTCCACAATTGGAACATCTAAAGGTCTCCCATAATCTTTGCATTCAAAAGCAATGAAATCATAATCTTCAGATTTAACAAGTTGTACATCCACTTGCCGTTTTACTTTAGATAACGCTCCGTCTATAAGCACATTTTTATAGACCTGTTCCTGTGGATTAAGTGACTGGATAACTTGGTGAGTACTTTCCTCAAATTCTTTCCATTTCTTCTTTTTCATTTTGCAATTGATCTTTAACTAAAGTTTCATATAGGATTTTTGAAATATAAACCTCGCTATGATGGCCTTTCTCACACATAAAGTAATATTTGTTCTCTTTTGAGGTAGTCCCATTGTAAAGGAAGGTCCTTTTAGTGCCACAAGTCCTACAATATCGTGTTATTTTTAACATTTTATAATTTCCAAGCCTCTCGAAGAATACGATATTGGGACTCAAAATCGTTTTCCTTGAGATAATTGAGATAAATTTTTCTGGGCGGAATGATACTAAAATATTGAGATGGACCTGTGTACAATCCACCACCCGGTCCGGTGTAGAGACCTCCACTTGGTCCGGTATATAAGCCACCGCCCGGACCTGTGTACAATCCACCACCCGGTCCGGTGTAGAGACCTCCTCCAGGCCCTGTGTATAAACCCCCACCGGGGCCGGTATACGCTCCTCCACCAGGTCCGGTGTAAGCCCCGCCTCCGGGACCAGTATATGCACCTCCCCCTGGCCCAGTATATAAACCACCTCCTGGTCCCGTATACAACCCCCCTCCGGGACCAGTGTAACTATTCCTTGGCCATCCAATATTATCCTTATTCATGTTAGTTTTCCGTATCTCTTGGTGGAATTGGATCCCTTCGGTTTATCGTATCCTTACTCCGAATCTCGCCCTCCTGATTCTGAGTGATCAATTCTCCACCATCGTTACTTTGTAATATGCCTCGAGCGTAGCTCTCTGCTTCTTTCTGCGTGTCAAAAACAGCTGACGCCCTTGACGCTCCCTCCTTCTTGGCTTTCCAGTTATCTCCGTCCGGAGACACCCAATAGTTATTTTTTGCCATTTGAACCTTTCTTTATCCTTTCGGCTAAACTTTAATAATCCGGTACATCTTACAGCATCCACTATTTTCTTGTCAAGCGTTTTTGTCAATCTAGTCCAAATTTGTCAGCTCATGCTACAATAGTACCAATGATAACCAAAGAAGAGTTGGGAAGAAAAATTAGAGATTTGAGATCAAGGAACAATAAATCTCAAGGAGAATTGGGTAATTATCTCAGCAAGTCTCATGCAGCCATTTCAGATATAGAAAGAGGGAAAACAGAACTTTCAGTCAGTGATTTAAATAAAATTTCACAATTTTTCGGAGTTCCAGTTGAAAATCTATTGTCAGAAACCACCTCTCCGTACTATGCGGGAACCATATCTCTTCATCGAGCAGATCGTGGTATGTCTGATATGGACAAAATTAAAATGCAAAAAGCTAGAGAAGAATTTATTAAAAAAGCTAGAGAGATAAATCAATAATATGTCTACCGGAGTAAATAATCGAGACCAGGCGATGAGTTTGATTAAAATGACTGGAATCACTCATGCCCCCATTGATGTTGAAAAAGTCGCCCAAAGATTAGGATTCACAATTATCGAAGCGGACTTTCCAGATAATTATTCAGGAGAGATTTTTATTGAGGGTAATGTTAAAAGTATTGGAATAAATAAAAACCACAATTCAAGCCGAAAAAGATTTAGTATTGCTCATGAATTAGGCCATTATTTAAATGCTCATCAGAATTTTGACGATGGTGGAGAAATGCTTGACGACATTAACTTCGATTTTACCAATCCAATTCATCGTCAAGAAAAAGAGGCTAATATGTTTGCGGCAGAACTTCTTATGCCAAAAGATTTCTTAATTAAAGATCTTAACGAATTTGGACTAGATATCAACAAATTGAAAGAAAAATATGATGTAAGTGAGCAGTCAATGTGGATTCGATTAACATCGCTCAGATTAGCTGAAAAATACTCAAAATAGAAATATAGATAATCTTTCTTATTGGCATCGATTCAGCAAGACTCCCCAAGTCCTGTCCTTAATATCCCCAGTCTCATCTTCATAGCCAGTTGAGTCAATTAGAGTTTTCCAAAATAATGATGGGCCATTAAACAAAGACTTCTCCCCCATTGGGCTACCATCAGATGCCCCTAAACTCATTCTGAGATAGTTAGGTATGGTAATCATCACCCTGTCGATATCAGATTTTACGAATGAGTCCGTATATAAAGTTTTGACAATCTCATGACTAACCGTCTTTGCCACAAGACAATTTGATATTGAGTGATTAAGAGGATAGTTGATGACTATGTCATAAGGAGCATTATTCTTATTGGCTAAAGTGTCTCCACTAAATATGGTCGCTTCAATTCCTCCTGTTTTTTCTCTAATAATATCCTCGATTCTTTCTAAAGTGCCTATTGTTTTCTCTTCTTTTGGTTTTGGAACTTTGGTTGGAGCATTAGTTGGAGCAATTACTTTTGTTTCTACAGAGTTCTGATTGCTTTGTGTCCGAACATCTTTATTACCTAATTGTGCGGCAGTTGAAAATAGAAACATTAACAAAAAGAAAAACCCAGAAATATATAACTTTACTCGCGTTTTCCAAGTTGTATATCTCCACATTCGATAAATCCCAACCGGAAAGAAAATCATTAACCATAAAATAACGTTCAAATTCGAATAGCTTCTCTCTAATTTCGAATAGGTTTGTACCTTTTTCATATAAGCCAATTATAATCGTTTTTCGATATAAATCCTATGTCTACTGCATGTTTTTTCTAGCGTATACACCAGAAAATAACATCAGATGCCTTCGCCTAATACTATAGAGAAAAATGAATTTACTTTGAAAGTTGCTCTCGAAATTCAAAAGCTGAGGAAATCAAAAAAGATATCGCAAGAAGAGTTGGCAGAGAAAGCCAATCTTAATACTTCATATATTGGTCATTTAGAAAGAGGATTGTATAGCCCTACTTTATACGTAATGTGGAAAATAGCGAAAGCTCTAAAAGTTACATTATCGGATTTGACAAAAGGAATCTAAAGGTACTTTGGTTTTTGTCAATTCTGTCCATAAAATACCCCGTTTTTTACTAAATTAAGATCAAAGTATAAACATTTTACGGAATATACGGATTTTAGTTTTAAATCATTCTATAGGATTATGTTTGATAAGTTTACAGAAAGTCTTAAAATTTTAAGACTATTTAAGTTGGTTAGTCATATAATATTCCCAGATGAAAATTGATATTGAAATAATTAACGATAGTCACTTTAAAGATATTGCCACACTTATTGATAGACCTGATTACATCAGAGCTGTCGATAAAATTCGTGCCAAATGGAAGCTTACAGATCGGTTTGACGTCAAAAATTTCAAGACCTTCTATGCGTATATTTGGGGCGAAGATGTCAACGAAACAAGCTGGAATGAATTCTTAACGGATGTTGCGCATTTAAGGTCAATCTTTTATAAATCTCCAAATTTTGACAAGGTAATAATCTACTCTATTGCCTTCAATAAAATTCCAAATTATGCCTACAGGAGTTGCTATATCAAAGCCGAACCTATTGATCCTTCAGAAAATGGTTCAGATGATCACCAATACTCTATTGTATTCTCTTCAGAAACAACCAGAAATGAAATTCAAGATGAATTCAATAAATTTAAGAATGGAATTAGTGGAAAGACAAGCGGTCAGTTAATGAATAAAGAAGACGAAGGTTATGACTGGGACGTATTCCCTACAGAAAAAATCAAAGATCATACTGCTCCAAATATTAAAAGAGATCGAGATTGGTACTGGCTTAAAAAAGAAGGCAATTTAAGTTATCAAGAAATTCTCGAAAGAGCTGGGGTTGGATACACCGAAAAAGACAGCGTTGTAAAAGCAATAAAGGGGTATAAAGACAGACTTGTGTGATGATTGTCAATTTTGCTATTGAGATTTTGGGGGTCTAATTCTCTCAATATTGAGTTTCGCTATTTTTTAATAAGATCTTCTCATATCAAAAAGATATGAAAACGAAGGTCAAAATCAGCCAAAAAAAAGAAGAGTTTGCCCTTCAGTGGGTAAAAATTTGCATGGAGCTGATCAACCACAAGAATAAGCAAAATATCAATCAATATATATATGGAAAAAAGTAGTAAATATTTCTGTAACGACTTAAAACTCCAAGGTTTCCTCAGGTTGATGTTCCCTTCCTCGTTTATTGGAATCGATAAAAGTGATCCCAGAAAAGTATTGTTTGTATTTATTAATAGCTCTGAGTTACTAGAGGGTGTAAGAGGATATTTTTCAGGAAAAGAATATTTAATATCTCCATTAAATTTTGGCAATCACATAGATCAAGGGAAAGATCTCATTTTTGGAAATATAGAGTTTTAGTAATTAATAAAAACATTGAAATGAAAATTGAAATTGTTAGACCAACAAACTTCACGCTTATCTTATACGAAATGGGCAGTCAAAGAAAAAGGTTGTTGGAGAGGCTTGAAACTAGATCTCAAAGACGTTTTACAACAAGAGTGAAGCTGATGCCACAGAGATTTGATACATATTTACGCGTTTACTACTCCAATAAGTTTTGGAACGACGGGAACTATTTTAAAAGAGATGATTTATTCCTTGCATATTACGCATTTATTGAAAAGTAAATGGATTTTGAAAAGATTATTAGAATCAAAGAATTTAGGATCTCCATTACGGTTCCGGCAATTAAAAGGTCTGATGGCCTTCTGGCATTTGGTGAATTGAATATCATTGATGAAACTGGAGAAACTTTTTGTAAAGCCAAAGGATTCAGAATTAGAGAAAAGATATTTTCTGGAAAACTAACAAAAACAGTTGACTTCCCCGCCTTTAAAGCTGGAGCTGGATATTACAAATCTTTCATTATCGAAGATAAACAAATCTACGCAGTAATTTGTAAAGAGTTTATTCGAAAGTACGAAATCGAAATTGGTGAAGGTTACAGTGTAGAAAATAATGAAACTAATAATTTTAATGACATTCCTTTCTAATAGTTAACTATATTAATTACCTTTAATAGTTACTTTTACCAATATAGTAACCAGTTCCTATAAAGAAAGGCTTATTAGTAACTAATATGTAATTAAGAATAGTAACTATATCCTCTTAAACATAGCATTAAGTAATTAAAACTTATAAAATATGTTATTAGATATCTATAGGGTAAGTCTTAAAATTTTAAGACTTTTAAATAATATGAATAGTAATCAAATTGAAACAATCAAAAAAGGATTGATCTATTGTAGAGTCTCAGATCAAGATCAACTAAAAGGCATATCGTTAAAGGTTCAAAGAGATTCTTGTATTAAATGGGCTAAAAGCAATAATTTTAAGATATTGGGTATATATGTTGACGAAGCCAAAAGTGGCACAAAAACTGCGGGTAGAGATGGTTTGGATGACGCTATTATTCATTGCAAGACAGAACATATTGATGCAATTTTAGTTATTGATACAGATCGATTTGCCAGGAATGAAGTGGATCATTTTGCTATGAAAGCCATACTTAAACAGCACGATACCAAGATTATCGCCATTAACCAGCTAATGATAGATGAATCCCCTGAAGGAAAACTTATGGAAACTGTCTTAATTGGTATTAACGCCTTTTATTCAAGGCTTACAGGAAGAAAGGTTAGAAAAAGTCTTGAGAAGAAGTGGGAGGATGGTTGGTGGCCTGGATGGGCTCCCCTTGGTTATTTGAATGTTGATAAAGGCACAATTGAAAAACCTAACAAGATAATAGAGACAGATCCATTGAAAGGTCCATTGATAAAAGAAATGTTTGAGATGTATTCAACAGGTAACTATTCGATTCTTCAACTTACTAAGAAAATGCTTGACAGAGGTTTAACAGCAAGAAAAGGTAAAAAGATTTGTGTCAGCACAGCTCAACAAATTCTCTCAAACACTTTTTATTACGGATTAATGAAATGGACTGACAAAGAAAAGGTCGGCAATCATACTCCCCTAATCAATCAATCTCTATTTGACCAATGTCAATTTATTGCTTCCAAACATAGACAATTTGTCATGCGAGTCAGAAAACATACTTTCCTTCTCAGGGGCATTGTTCGTTGTCCGATACATGGTAAGTGGCTAACAGCAGAATGGCACCATGATACGAAGAAATTGAGAAGGTTAGGTGGAAAGATAGGATATTATCACTGTCCACAACGAGGGGGATGTTCCAAATCATATATCGAAACAACAAAGCTTGAGAAGATGGTGGCTAAACAGATCAAAAAATACGAATTTAGTGAAAAATATATAAATTTCGTCATTGATGTGGTCAAAAAACAAATTTCTGAGGATCGTAATAATGTTGACTCAATCAGGCAAGGACTTACAAATCAGAAGAAAGCCATAGAAGATAAAAGGAATAATATTGAAAACCTACTCATTGATGGAACTATCGATAAAGACACATATCATAGACAACATAACCAGCTTCAAGAGGAAATAGTCAATATTGATGTCCGCATATCTAATCTTCAATCACAATATAACCTTGACATCCATTTGATAGAAGAAATATTAGCTTTAACTAGAAATATTTACCAAACCTACCTCGATTCCCCAGATTTCCTTAAGGCGCATCTTTTAAGGCTATTCTTTGAAAATATCTATGTTGACGACAAGAAAATTACAAAAGTCGTTGAAACACCAATATTTTCTACTCTTAGACAAGAGCATTTGCTTCTAATAAGAAGCAACTGGCTCCCCCGCGTGGACTCGAACCACGGACATCCTCCTTAACAGGGAGGCGCTCTACCAACTGAGCTACAGGGGAATATAAACGAACGCCTAATTTTACCAAAATCGTCAACCGTAGGCAAGCCCAACGAGCCTAAAAACGGACTCAAGCATGCCTTCTACTGGATAATTTTAGGCCAATTTGCCCAATACTATATTTACCAACGCCAAAACAACGGCAGCAATCAGGGCAGCCCCAAAGTTATCAACTCTGAACCCTCTGACAAAACTTGCCATTAACATAATTAGGAATGCGTTTATGACAAAGGTAAACAATCCCAGTGTCAAGATATTTACCGGCAGAGTTAACAAGATTAATATTGGCCTGACCACCAGTGACAGCACTCCCCAAACAATCGCCACCACAGCCAATGCTTCGAAGTTTTCTATTCGTACGCCAGGAACGATGTAAGCCGTTACATAAAAAGCCAAAGCGTTGACAATAAGGTTTATTAACATACTTCATCATATTCATATTTCTTTCCTCTTGTCAAATTGGATAGTTCCGTCATAATTGTCTCCGTATGACAGAAAAACTTAAAGGGATCGCCGGTTCTATGGCTGCCGGAAAAACTGGTAGACTTATTGAAATAGCTAAACGCGCTGAATTTGCCCATAAAAAAGTACTCGCCTTTAAGCCAAGCATCGACACTCGCTGGAATATGCCGAATTTTTTAGTCTCAAGAGAAAAAAATGGCGACATAAACAAAACATATCCAGCTCATTCTGTAGATAGTGCAATCGAAATTATTAGTCTGGTTCTCGACAAAATTGAGAGTGATGGAAAATTGGATTACGTAATCATAGATGAAGTTCAGCTTTTCGACGAATCCGTTATTGAAGTTGTTAAATACCTCATCGAGGCGGATATTAAAGTTATTTTCGGTGGCCTGACTACCGATTTCCGCGGTGAACCTTTTGGTTCAATGCCCACCCTCTTGGCCATATCAGACGAAATCGAGCGCCTCACTGCTATTTGCAATTACGAAGACGAGGAAGGTGCTTGTTGTGGAGCAGAAGCTACCCGAACTCAACGAGAAGTTAACGGCAAACCTGCCAATTATTACGACCCCATCATTGTTATCGGTGACATTGACTACAAAGCTCGTTGCCCAAACCACCACGTGGTCCCCGACAAACCCAAACCGAAAATAAAATAATTACTCCAGGTAGTCTTGTAACTTTCTTCTTCGTGAAGGGTGACGAAGTTTTCTGAGAGCTTTGCTCTCTATCTGTCTGATTCTTTCTCGAGTCACTCCAAACACCTTACCTACTTCTTCCAGTGTCAAAGGTTTGCTGCCGTCCAATCCAAATCTCATCCGGAGCACTTTACTTTCACGCTCGGTGAGCGATCCCAGCGCCTCTTCGAGATTCTCATGCATTAGTTGTCTGGAGGTAGCCTCGTATGGGGTAGCTTGTCTTTCGTCCGGGATAAAGTCTCCTAAGAGTGAGTCCTCATCGTCACCAATCGGGGTTTCCAGTGAAGTTGTTTTCTGGGCTATCTTCAATATTTCTCGAACTTTCTCGGGTGTTGTTTCCAACTCTTCTGCCACCTCTTCGTCGGTAGGTTCACGACCCAGATCCTGCATTAATTTTCTTTGTGTTCGGATCAGTTTGTTGATAGTTTCTACCATGTGAACTGGAATACGAATGGTTCTAGCCTGATCCGCAATGGCACGGGTGATGGCTTGGCGGATCCACCAGGTGGCATAGGTTGAGAACTTGAACCCCTTTGTCCAGTCATATTTTTCCACCGCCCGAATCAGTCCTTTATTACCCTCTTGTATCAGGTCCAAAAAGCTCATTCCTCTCCCCATATATTTCTTGGCAATCGAAACCACTAACCGTAGGTTAGATTTGGTCAGCATATCCTTTGCTCTCTTGTCCCCTCTTTCCACTTTCTGGGCTAACGCAATTTCTTCATCACGCTTCAAAAGCGGAATTCTTCCAATTTCCTTAAGATACATTCGGACCGGATCGTTTACTTCCGTCTCTTCCAATTTAGATAGAGACTCGAGTTCTTTTTCTAGGTCACTTGAAGCCGCCGCGATTTCTGCATCTTGCCCGGCCAGAACACTTTCAAACACATCAATGTCTGCCTTGAAAAGCAGTTCATACAGGTAATCTAGATCATTGACTTGGGTTTCCGGATGAGGAAAGAACTCCAAGATGTCATCCTGGGTTACAAAGCCCTGCTCCTTGCCCAAAGCCAGAATATCTCTAATTTTCAGTTGAATGGATGAATCGCTCTTTTTATCGGCCATAATATTCTCTCCTATTTTAACACAGGTGAAGCCAAAATTAGCCCAAAAGGACCATTATCTTGTTTTCTTCTCGGTCAAGAGAGCTCAAATCTCTTGACAAAACCTCCTCTTGAATCTCATTACCTTCATCTTTAGCCTTTTTTAGGTCTTCAATCATCGCCTTACGTTTTTCCCGTATAGACTCTCGTATTAGCTGTACAGCCAGCCCCAAGACATCCTTTTCCTCCGTTTCGTCTTCACCTTCTGCCATATATGCGTCTTCTATCAGGCTTCTCAACTCCGCTGGGGCCATTTCGGCCAATTTAGCCGGACCGCTCTCTTCGCTGTCTAAAACCCAGCTCAATGCCTTTCCGGAGGCTCCCAACAAGCTCACGTTCTTCATCCAATTTTTTATTTTCTTTTTTGCATTTGGGCAAATCAACAACCCTCCAATTAATCTCCTGGTCAACTTATCCATTTTGTTCTCCGGCGTGTATAACACCTCATCATCTTTTCCGGAAAGTTTTTCCGGGATATTTTTCCCCAGAGCCACCCTCTCCATTTCCGACTTCACAACCGCCATTTCTACTCCCAGCTTCTCTGCCAATTTTTTTGTCCACACCTCTCTGATCACACTGTTTTGTATTTTTACAAAGAACGGCACTACGTCCTCGGTCACTTTCCTAATTCCGGAAACAGTCTTTATGTCGTTTTTGTCCAAAGACTTTCTCATTACAAATTCATAAACATCCACTGCCGTTTCTACCATTTCTTTCCATTTACTGGAAGATTTACGGGCTATTTCGTCCGGGTCCTTACCACCTTCTATTTGAACCACTTTAATCTCCAATCCTCTTTTTTCGGCTAATTCCGCCGATCTTTTTATGGCCGCCGTTCCGGCCTCGTCAGCATCGAGTGATAAATAGATCGAAGTTGCTAGCCTTGCCAATAGTTCCACCTGTTCATCTGTTAACGCCGTTCCTCCCACAGCCACCGTTTCGGTTACTCCTGCTCCAAAAGAGCTGATCATATCCATTTGACCCTCAACCAACACAGCCCTCTTATTTTCTCGGATTGCTTGTCTTGCTTGATAAAAACCATAAAGCATTCTCCCCTTATGATATATTTCTGTTTCGGGAGAATTTAAGTATTTTGGCTCACCTTCTTTGGCCGTGTTCGGCAAAATTCTTCCCGTAAAACCTACCACCTTACCTCCGGAGTCCTGAAGCGGGAACATTACTCTTCCTCTAAATTTATCAAAATACCCCCCACCATTCCTTTTACTAATAAGCCCCGCTTTTTCCAATATTTGCTCGGAATATCCTTTTTTCTTTGTTAGATAGTTTAGTAGACTATCCCAGCCGGGAAGAGAATATCCCAAATTAAAAGTCTCGATCAACTTACTATTTATTTTCCTCTCCTCCAGATACTTTCGGGCCTCTTCTCCTGGTTTACTGTCGGTCAGCAACCAATGAAAATAACGAGTCGTTAACTCCATTACCTCAAGTAACTTTTGTTTATCCCCACCGGCATCGAATCTCCTGGTGACTAGCTTAATTCCCACCTTTTCGGCCAACCGTTCCAAAGCTTCTCGAAAATCAATCCCTTCTATCTCCATGAGAAATTTGATCGAGTCACCACCTGCTCCACAGCCAAAACATTTATAAAGCCCCATCTCTTCGTTCACCATAAAAGAGGGTGTTTTTTCACTATGAAAAGGACACAAGCCTTTGTTGTGTCTCCCCAGCTTCTTCAAAGTCACGTACTGTCCTATGAGTCCTACGATATCTGTTTTTCTCTTGATTTCCTCAACTTGATCTTCCATCTTTGGGTTTTATTAGTATCAATCCTTTTTAGATTGTACCAAAACAGGATCGTCATTGCGAACCCCGCCTATGGCGGGGTGTGGCAATCTATCTCTCCACCAAATGATATTAGACGGGTAAGTATTTCTTGACAATCATCGGAATTTCCTTGATATCGATATTGGCTTTGACAATATAGTCTTTTGCTCCCAGTCTCATACCTTCGTCCACACTAGTCTCTTGTTCGAAGTTTGTCAGAATTACCACCGAAATATCTTTCGTCTCCGGATTATCTCTGACCACTTTCAAAACCTCAAAGCCACTCTTTATTGGCAACAGCAGATCCAGAAGAATTAGGTCCGGGACCTCCTTCTGGATCATTTTTTCCGCCTCCTCTCCATCTGTCGCTACCGAAATATCATAACCCTCATCCTCCAGAGCTAGGGTTAATGCATTTACTAACACCGCATCGTCCTCAACGATCATCACTTTCTTTTTGTTATCCATCTTTTTTTTGTTTAATTGGTAATTTTACAAAAAACGTCGTTCCTTTCCCTTCTGTCGATTCGAACCACACCTTTCCACCATGTTCTTCCACAATATGTTTCGTCATATATAATCCCAACCCTGTTCCTGTTGACTTCTTTGCCACGTTTTCCCCTCGGAAAAACTTTTCAAAAACGTTTTTATGTTGTCTTTGAGGAATCCCGACTCCGGTATCCTCAATCTTGAACACCAACTCTCTTTGTTTTATCTCAACTTCAATTTTTATTTTCGATTTTTTTGGGGAATAATTCACCGCATTATCAATCAAATTGGAAAATACTTGCACCAATTGTATTTCGTCCCCCTTAACCACAACGTTCTTCGAGATGCCTTTCTGTCTCTCTATCGATATCTCTTGATCCAAAATATGTCTCTCCTCTTGCTTCAGACTTTCCGTTAATATGTCTTGGAATGGAACTTCCCTAAAGCTCGTTTTATTTATCTTTCCCTCTTCAATTCTCGATGTTGTCAGTAAGTCATTTACCAGCTCAATTAACCTTCCGTTACTTTCTCCGATTTTCTCTATGTACGAACGAGCTTTCTCCGGTTTCATTATCGCCATTTCCTCGAGAAGCAATTCTACAAACCATTTTATCCCGGTCAGGGGTGAGCGTAATTGATGACTGGCTAAAGACACAAAATCAGATCTCAACCTTTCTAGCTCTCGCTGTCTGGTTACATCACGCAACACCCAGACCGTTCCTACGAGTTTGTTTTGTTCGTCTACCATCGGAGAAGCCACTCCATCAATTGTAATTAAACCTCCATCTTTTCTATTTAGAATTAAAGTTTCTATTGGCCTGGACACCCTCTTCTTTTCGAATACTTTTTTGATCAAATCTTTGGGTTCTTTACCCGATGACTCATAAGAGCAACGTACCACTTCCTTCATATCTTTCCCTATCATGTCTTCTTCCTTCAATCCAAAAAGTTTCTCCATCGCCAAATTAGCCATGATAATTTTCTTCTCTGTATTCGTTACGAATACAGCGTCCCCAATATCATGTAAAACACTTTCCAGTTTTTGTTTCTCTGTCAGAACTTTAAAATTCAATGAAGATAGCTCTTCCTGGACTTTTTTCCTTTCGTTTATATTTTGGATTGTTCCTATCATCCTAATTGGTCTCCCCAGAAAGTCAAAATCCAGTTTGCCCAGTCCGTGTACCCACACCTCTTTTCTGGTTTTTCTGTTTACAATTTTGTATTCTTTGTCAAATGGTTTTCTTGCTCCCAAGACATCATTTAAAAAGTAATTTTTCATCATCTTTCTGTGATCCGGATGAATTACATTCAACCAACCTTCTATGTCCTTGTCATAACTATCATCGATTCCAAACATATCTTGCAACACATCCGACCCATCCCAGAAACCGGTCTTAATGTCCAGTACATAGTATCCCAATTGGGCCACTGTCTGAGCTTTTTTCAGTAAAGACAGCAAGGTACCCAGTTTTTCAAATGACTGTGAGGTCCACAGAAAAAGCAAAATCGCTGTCACGACTACAAAAGCCCAGCCTTTGACTATCGATATCTCTGTAAAAAGCGTGGGGTCGGTTACTAAATAATTTAAGATCGCATCGGAAGAAAAGATCCAAATTACTCCAAGCAACAGATACCAGACTGCCGGTTTTGCAGTTTCCCAAACTCCACCCCATTGGACACTTTTTCTTGACGACTCCGGTAGATGTGTCCATGCGTAGTTAACCAGCACTAAGACTATTATCATCAGGAATAACCATGCCGATTCAAAAAGTCGTACTTTTCCTAAAACGGAACCGGACCATCCCTCCATCGGCATTCCACCTAACTCCCAATAAGTGTCATCAAATATTATAGGGACAATGGCCGGTTCGTTGCGAAACACTGCCTCGTCGCCCCAAAAAGTCACTTTGCTTTCGTCCCTTAGTGCCCATTTTGTTGATCGCGATAGATTATTTACCCCCGAGTAATTTACTGTCGTCGGCACATCTACGACTACCGAAATAAATCCCCACAGGTTGTTGTTCTTAAAAATCGCTTTTCTTGCCGCTATTGCCAGCCCACCTTGTCTAAGAAAGAAGGGTTTGCTGACAGTCAAATTCCTCGACCCGATAGACTTGGCGATATCTGCTTTCACACTTGGTGTCTCATCCGCCAAGAGATTATAATTTATTGCTTGTTCATTTCCCTTAATTGGATAAATAAGGGATAGAATTCCTCCTTTTGCCACCCCCACGTTTCTTACTCCCTCAAATTCATTTTGCAACCCGGAGGCAAATAACGGAAAATCTCTGAATATCTCTTTATCATTTCTATTAACGACGAACTTCTCCAGTCCGGTAGCCAAATCCAAACGGCGAATCAATATCATTTCCAACGCGTTTTTATATATAGAAAGACTTTCACGAATTTCTTGCTTACCGTTCAATATCGTCCACTCGCTGAATTTCTTTGTTTCCCAATAACCAAACAACACCAACCCCAACCCCAATAGCCATAAGGTTATGTTCCTAACCAGAGACCGTCTTGTCACCCAGATCATTTATCTAATCTTAGCTATATACTTGCCCAACGTCAATGGTTATGTGAGATCAGTTACATTTTGCGGAGGAGGTGGGATTCGCCTTCGGTCACCTACGGTGTCTCAGGGCCTGTCTCAGCAGGTTCGTTACCTGCCCGCAAGCGCTGAAGCACTAGCTTCTGCAGGCGGGCGAAACTGCTTCCGACTGTTCGAGTCTCACCAGTATATTAAATTAAAACTCCCCATAAAGGAGAGTTTATATTTCATGGCGGGGGGTATGGGATGAAGTCCAAACTTTTGTTGTTAAGAAAATTTGGAAATAGAAATCACACTTTTTTGTATTCCTTTCTCAGTTCCATCCATATTCTTCCCAATTTATTTCTACCAGTTTTGTTGTGCCCCCAACCCCAATTTGAGTCTCTCCATGAGTCTTCAATGATTTCTCTGTTTCCGGACTGTAAGAGTTTCTTAAGCACGTAAGGATGTTGATTTATCTTATGTCTCAAAATTTCCTTCATAATTTTACCCTCAACTTTATTCCAATTCTCAGGTTGCAAGGATTTATTTTCAAGTGCGATTTTTTGAGCATCATGCGCCGATCGTGCGTTCTTTATTTTGTTAACTACTTCATTTGATGTATTTTTAAATATTGCTGCTTGATAAGCATGTTCTGATGTTGGCCACAAATAACCATCGTAATCCACTTGAAATGAAGAAAAATTATCAAAAACATAAAACTCCTTTGGGTAGAAAAAAACAGGATCGTTGTTTCCAGGTTGGTTAACATTGTCATGAGGTAATTGTTTTTGCACCATAGTGAAATTTTACAGTCTCTATTTGAACAGTGTTTGCGGAGGAGGTGGGATTCGAACCCACGTAGGCCGAAGCCTGCACGCTTTCCAAGCGTGTGGAATGGACCACTATCCGACTCCTCCGAGTGAGCAAATAAAGATGTATTCAGGTTTATTTGCGAGCGAGGAGGGGTTGGATACGAAGTATCCGAGCTCCTCCCCACTAATTCTAGCGGATTGAGGGGTTGGATACGAAGTATCCGAGCTCCTCCCCCGAACCTGTATATTTTACTCTAATCGATCCAAAGCCGCGAGTAGTTCAAAAATCTCGTTGATAATCACCGTTCTCTCCGGCACTTCTCCTTGCCGATAAACCGACCAGGGACTTGGTAGATAGACCGTTCTGGCTCCCAATTCATCTCCTGGTCGAATATCCCCACCCAAACTGTCACCAACCACCAAACACTTTTCAGGGCTTACCTCCAGCAGATCCATGCCCTTTTTCCAGTCGTCTGCCTTTTTGTGCCCGTTCTCGTCCACAATTATTACTTGGTCAAAAAAATCCCAGAGACTCAATTTATCTAGTTTAAACTTAGTCCATTCTACGTTGGCGTGGGTTACCAAGCCCATCTTAATTCCACTTGCTCTGATTATTTTCAACATTGTGTTTACCCCGGTTCTCATTCTCGGCTCGATGGAGTAAATATTCATCAAAATATTCAAATTATCGACGATTTCTTTTTCACCATGCTCAAATCTTTTCGCCAACTTATCTACCACAGCTGCCCATCTTTTTGGATTTACACCCATCGTTTTATACTCCTCATCATTGATTTCTTGCAACGCGCTCATCATTTCACCGGCGTTAACCCCAATTTTTCCGGCCACCTCGGAAGCATAGTTCTGCATAAACATAATGAATATCTCACTTGTGTAGATTAGGGTATCGTCCAGATCAAATAGAATTCCCTCAATCTCTAATCCTTTCAGTTTTTCTTTTACCTCAAAAAAGATTGGGTCTCTGTCCATTTCAATCATGTTCAATATTCTACACCTATGTATACCCGGTGCGATTCGAACGCACAACCACTTCCTGAGGGGTCTGAGAATCTGTTCTCTCAAAATATCCCTTGTGGATATTTTGAGGACAAAGAACAGATACGAAGAATGCCGGAGCCAAACCCGTAACGGTTTTGGCGAGGCGGGGGTGAAGGCAATGACGCAGTCATTGATCCTGAACACAACTAAAGAAAGTTATTTTGTGTACCCGGTGCGATTCGAACGCACGACCTTTCCCTTCGGAGGGGAACGCTCTAATCCAACTGAGCTACGGATACAAAACAAGGTAATTTTACCTCACGATCATAAAAATACCGCACTGCAAACCAAACCATAAATCAGCACACTTACAGTATCCTGAATTACTGTGGCAATCGGTCCTGCTCCCACTGCCGGGTCTGAATGCTCCAATTCCAAGACGTCTGCGACTACTAATGAAACAATAGGAGCAGACATAATTGCACCGAACATCCCTAAAAATACTGACATTGTTAGTTGAATCGAATTTAACCATAAGTGGATGGCTACTCCGGCTAGTAAGCTAAAAATCAATCCCAGTAAGACTCCCAAAGCAGATTCTTTCAACATATAAGTTTTAAAACTTGCCCTCCCTGACAACAGATCTCTCGTGTAGATGTTTTGAGTTTGGCTTCCAACCGCTGCGGCCATATAAACGACTAGAGGGATAAAATACGCCACTTCGACATCTTTTTCCAAAACCGCTCTGAACTCCGAAACGACAAAGGCTAAAAATAAACCCAGTATCAATCCTAACAACAAAGAAGGAATTCTAATCAAAAACAATCTACCCAGTGAGATTGTGTCGTCATCCGCATATTTGATTTTATTCAGAAGTCTCATTAATTGAGTTTACATCAACCTCAATATTTACTCTGTCTCACGCGCCCTTCTTACTCCACACCCTCCGGTTGTTAATTTCTTCTTTTTCCCTAAATGCTTTTTCCATATCAATATCCAGATGATTTGCAATATCCACAAGATAACTAAAGACATCGGCCAGTTCATGGTCCAGTTCCTTTTTCTCCGAGTTCACATCCGTATGCATTTTAGTTACCTGCCTGGCCGCTTTAGCGAGCTCCCCAACTTCTTCCGACAAGTACATAAACAATTCCGGAATTGTCGTGTCGTCAAACCCGCGTTCGGTGTTTGCTTTCCTAATATATTTTTGAAAATCTCTGAGAGTGGGTTTATCTTTTATTATTTCCATCGTTTGTTTCTGTAAATTTAATCTTCTTCAGCCACCATCTTTCTCCATCTATCTTTAGGAGAAAGATTCTTTGGATCATATAGCCCTTTCTGTAACATCTCATTTAACTCTCTGTTGCCTTCAAACTTATCACCTTGACCTTCAAAATCAACTCTCGCCTTAGCTATGTCTCCCTCCTCAAGTGCCTGAACTATCCAATTAATCGCTTTATCTTCGTTTGAGTCAAATTTTGCAGATTCCAACAACCTTACTCTCTCCGCCAACTCCAAAAGCGCCTTTTTGCCGTATTTTTCTCTTAAGAACAAACACAACCTTTTTTTGTTGCTGTTGAAATATTTCTACCATCGATACAGATTCCCATATCTTTCCGGTATTATTCTCCACTCTCTCTCGTATCTTTATTTCCTCCTCTACCGGATCAAGAACACTCACCGTTTCGAACATCGCGTTTGCACTGTTATATTTTGTCCTCGTCAAAACCACCTCTTCCGGCCACCTTTGAAAACCTCTCTTTTCTAAATCAGCATAATTCCGCCTCATTTTTTCGGTATTTTCAGCAAAGCGGGTGTCTATTTCTATAAATTTATCCATATATGGCGGAGGATACAGGGGTCGAACCTGTTAGAGCTTGCGCTCATTGGTTTTCGAAACCAACGCATTACCGTCCTGCCCATCCTCCAAAAAGTGCGCTCGGGAGGACTTGAACCTCCGACCCCCAGATCCGCAATCTGGTGCTCTATCCAACTGAGCTACGAACGCATATGTCTTATTGCTCTATCTGTCGGCTTGAAGCGAGTAAATTATCAAGCTGTAGTTTACGAACGAAGAGGCACAGATACCGCAGGTATCCAGCTGAGCTACGGACTCATATACCGTATTTTACCCTACAATCGCTTTATTTTATATTCAAGCCATAGGAACCCGAAGGCTCCTATGACGAAGAATATAAGAGGAAGCGCAATCTGGAAAGCATAATAACGAAGTTATGCTTGGAAGATGAGCAAGCTCTTACCATTCTACGGGGCATTTTCCCTCATTCTAAAGGCATTTTCTCTCCTACCCACTTTAGAGCTCTATCCACCCAAGTGACCACCGGCTCCAAATAAATCACTCTTTCCAGCATTACCTTCTTCAAATCCTCTTCTTTTTGGGGGTCGATCACGACTACCAGATGCCAGGGTACAGCCGCCAAGTTTATTCTCATAAGCCTAGATCCCCATTGGGTTTCAAACCAAAACGACATCATTTCTTCAAACCTGTACGTCTTTCCTTGAGACTTCAAGCCCCAAGTGGTTAAGCTGGTCTTGATCATCTGAGGCACCGTTTTGGCCATCGCCCAAAGCATAAAAACCAAAGCCCAGATGACTAATACGGGCATCACTCCCTCAATAAAGTAAAAGATTATTGACACCAAAAAAGCAATTACAATCACTGAACTGTAAAACTCCTTACTCCAAACCTTATGAGGGCGGTCGTATGCCTCAAACTCCAACAAAACTTTTTCGCTTAAATCCAATGCTTCTGTTTGATCTGTAGCCACATTTCATCTTAACATAATCACTGCCTATCCCTCATTTCTCTACACCTTGATAGCCCGAAAAGAAACAGTCCCAGAGAAAAGGGTAGTAGTGTCCACCCGACATAGACGATAAAGCTTGAATCAAAGAACTTAATAAAGGTGACTCCAACAATCACCAGAGTCAGTGAAGTTCGCAAATAAGCCAAGACTGTTCTATCAATAGCCATCTGAGTTCTCTCAAGCGCCAAACAGTCTCGATATGTTCTTTTCATTTGTATAACTATTTATAACCTTTGCGGAGGGGATGGGATTCGAACCCATGGTGCCTTGCGACACGGCGGTTTAGTAAACCGCTACACTAGACCGCTATGTGACCCCTCCAAGTGAGCAATTAAAGATCGTCTGACTACAATTGCGAGCGCGGAGAGGTTACATACGAAGTATGTTGACCCCTCCATGGCGGAGAGCACAGGGGTCGAACCTGTTAGAGCTTGCGCTCATCAGTTTTCAAGACTGACGCATTACCGTCCTGCCCGCTCTCCGAGAACTCTATTTTATCATTCGTGAGGCTGATTAACCGCGATAAGCTGTTAAAATAGGGTTTGTTGGAGGCGTCCGATAGTGGTTATTCGAGCGGGTTGCTAACCCGCGGCCTAACAAGGCCCCGTGGGTTCGAATCCCACCGCCTCCGCCTTATCTTATGATTAAACGAGTCGCAAATTATGAACAGATCAGCCATAGGCAAACAAATAAACAAAGCACAGATTGACAGCCTGAAAAACGACACCAAAGCTCTCATGTCATTTCTACAAGATCAAAACGATGGCACGATTGTTTATGTTTTAGAGAAGTTAGGCAGATTAGAAAATGAATTTAGCAAGAAACCGCTACTCAATCTTTTAAGCCACAAGAACGAGACCGTCAGATCGTTAGCTCTAAAAAATCTTGCCAAACTAGGCGACGTTTCCTTATTGAAGACTTTTTTAAAATTCGCCAAACAAGATAAAAGCACCGAAGTCAGACGGGAGTCGGTTTCCGCTATTGGCAGATTAAGAAACGACCAAACAATCCCCACTTTAATTAAACTCTTGTCGGATAAAGATCCAAAAGTGGTCCTGCAGGCAATCAGGGGCTTACTAGTATTCTCCAAAAACCCTCAAGTAAAAAAGGAGCTGGCCAAACTGCTCAATCATCCCAACGAGCTGATTCAGGAAGTTGTTAGTAAAGAAGTAAATGGAGTCAACAATGGTTCAAAAGACAAAGGCAAACACGATGAGTTTCCGATCTCTCTAAAAAATACTATCGTTCAAGGCGATGTTGTTGAAGCCTTAAAACATGTCCCCAATGAATCTATTCATCTTACCTTTACTTCCCCACCTTATTACAACGCTAGGGATTATTCAATTTATCAGAGTTATGATGAATATCTAAAATTTTTAGAGGTAGTTTTTCGGGAAGTTCATCGGACCACCAAAGAGGGTAGGTTCTTTGTGCTTAACACTTCCCCTGTGATTATCCCAAGAATAAGTCGAGCTCATTCCAGTAAACGCTATCCTATCCCCTATGACATCCATCCGTTATTAGTCAAAATGGGTTGGGAATTTATCGATGATATTGTCTGGGTTAAACCGGAAGCCAGTGTTAAAAATAGAAATGCGGGTTTCTTACAGCACAGAAAGCCTTTAGGTTACAAACCAAATGCCATTTCTGAAATGTTGATGGTCTATCGAAAAAAAACGGATAAGTTAATAGACTGGAACATACATCAGTATAGTTTGGACAAGATAAAGATGAGTAAGGTTGCCGATAAATACGAAACTACCAATGTTTGGCGTATTGATCCAACTTTTGACAAAGTTCACAGTGCGGTCTTTCCTTTGGAACTATGCAATCGTGTTATCAAATATTATTCATTCGTTGGGGACTTAATATTTGACCCTTTCGCCGGAAGCGGAACTCTCGGAAAGGCAGCAACTAATTTAAACCGGCATTTCTTCTTAACGGAAAAAGAACCAAAATACGTAAACCACATGAGAGAGGGTTCAAATAAAAAAGATAACCTTCTCGATATAAAGGATTCGCAACCGAATTTCGTAGACATCAAAAACTTTATAAAACTAATTAAGGGAAAAATATGACCATAACCGATCAGGTAGCCCAAAATATTATCCGAAAATTGTTAAAGGGTGAAGATTACCGAATTGAGGTAGTTACCCTTATTAATGCCGAATTCTTGCAGTTCGCCATCGATTTCTTCAAACAGATCATTGATGCCAAGCTAAAAAGCAAGGACATTACCGTTGATTGGTACAAAAAGGCTTTTTTAAATCCCAATTTGCCTGCCAAAGAAATCGCGATAAATTCCGGCTTAAATAAAAAGACTATTCACAATATGTTTAATTCCTCAACCAAAGGGATTGTCATCGAGGCTTCAAACGAACATTATGATCTTTTATATGAATCAATTAAGAACTTGGTTGGTTCCGAACACGATCTCGAGCTAACTTTGACCATCAAATTAAAGGGGGTTAGCGTTGTTCTTAATGTGAGTGAAAGCTTAATCGTGATTAACACCCTGGCCGTCAAGAGGTCCGAATTAAGAGGTGGCCTTTGGAGCACTGCCGGGAAAAGAGTTGAAAAACCATTAATGCAGACCCTTTGTAAATTATATGGTGTTTCCGAAAATAATTATGCTTTAAAAATAAATGGCAGAGTGATAAAGGACAAAGATTTTGAAAGAGAAATTGATTTTTATTTGGTCGACGGAAGCAATCAATATAAGTGCGAAGTAAAATTAATGGGACGAGGAAATCCGGAAAGTGCCGACGCAGTTATTGCCAGAGACAGTAAAGTTTTTGTCGCCGATAAATTATCCGATACCAACAAAAAACAGTTGAACAGTTTAAACGTTGAATGGGTTGAACTGAGAAGTAGCGGAGGATTTGAAAGGTTCGACACAGTATTAGAAAATTTGCATATCCCACATACAAAATTACCAAGCGACATGGACAAAGAATTGGCTGTGGTATTCAAGGAAATCTTCAAATAAAAAGAATCAGCCGCCCCTATCTTCTCCTAAACCCCAAAGAAAATCCAAAGACAAGAAGTGAAATCAGCACAATGGTTCCTCCGGTTGAAAGATTCAGATAAAAAGAGGTAAATATCCCCGAAACTACGGAAAACAATGACACCATTTCGGCGATAACAATCGTCTTTATAAAACTTCTTCGAAACTGTAGAGCCGTCACCACCGGTATTACCATCAGAGCAGATATTAGCAGTACTCCTACAATTGGAATTGAAAGTGAAACCGTCAGAGCCGCCAAAATGATCAGACAGGTATTTATCAACCTGGTGGGAATACCACTTACCTGAGCCGATTCTTCATCAAAAGTTATATAGACGAGCTCCTTGTAAAAAAGAGTCAAAATCACCACCACCAAAGCTCCTAAAGATCCAATGATCAGAAGATCGGCCTGTTTCACCGTGACGATCGATCCGAATAAATAGTTTAAAAGACCCACATTGAAGCCATGTGCCAAACTAATCAAAACCACGGCCAGAGCCAAGCTTCCCGATAGAAAAATCGCCAACGCCGACTCCCCGTATACTTTCCGGGAAATTCTCAGTCTCTCTATCACCACTGAAGACAAAACGGTCGAAATTATCGCCGTCAAAATTGGGTTTATTTGTAGCAAAAACCCCACCGCAATCCCGGCCAGAGAAACGTGTGCTAGGGTGTCTGCAATCAGTGAATACCGTCTTAGAACCAGAAACATACCAATTAACGGTGCAATGAGACCAATAATAATTCCGGCCTCCAAACCTCGAATCGCAAAACTATATTGAAACAAATCAAGCATGTTTGTGGTGGTGATGAATAAATTTTTTGTCACCGTAAAGTTTTTCCAAGTCCCCCTTTACAAAGTTCTTAGGATCATCGTCATAACTCAAACTCCTGTTTACAAAGGCAATTTCGGTCACCTCGTTTACTACTGCCTCTATATCATGAGAAATAAAGACCAGGGTCAATTCCAATTCGCGGTTTAGTTTTTTTAAAAGCTGATAAAACTGATCTTGTGCCATGACATCTACACCCGCCATTGGTTCGTCCAGAAAAATTACTTCCGGTTGTCCGGCAAGCGACCTGGCAATAAAAACCCTTTGTTGTTGTCCACCGGAAAGGTCTCCGATTATTCGGTCTTTAAATTCGTACATTTCTACTTGTCTTAGAGATTCATTGATTATCTTTTTATCTTCTTTGGTCAGAGACTTAAACAGCCCCCGCTTACCATACCTTCCCATGGCTACCACTTCGAAAACGGTTGCCGGAAAATTGACATCGAAGTTAATTACTTTCTGTGGTACATATCCGATCCTGGACCATTCTTTGAAGTCATGGATATCCTGACCAAACATTTTTATAATTCCTTTAGAGGGAGACAAAAGCCCTAACATTATTTTGATTAACGTCGTTTTCCCACCACCATTTGGTCCAATCACCCCCAAGTAATCCCCTTTGTGGATATTTAAACTTACGTTTTCCAGGACCAAGTCCTCGTTATAAGCAAACGATACACCCTCAACTTCAATGATATTGTTTGTGTGGTCTACCGGCATTCTAGTGCAATCCGTAAATTTGATAAGTTTTCTTCCATCATGGTTAGGTAATTTTTTCCCCTCGCCATATCATTATCGCTTATTCCTTCAATTGGATCCAATACTAAAATTTTCGCCCCAACTTCTTCGGCTACCGTTTCGGCCAATTTGGGACTTACTAATCTTTCAAAGAATATATATTTAATTCCGTCTTCTCTAGCAATCTTAGCCACTTCCGCCAACTGTTTTGTCGAAGGTTCTTCATCGGGTGACAGACCGGCTATCGCTATCTGTTTCAATCCAAATTCGCGAGCCAAATAACCAAAAGCAGCATGAGAAGTAATCATTTCCTTACTTTGACAATCGGTCAATCCCTTTCTATATTCATCTGCCAATCTATCCAGTTTACCCTCCAAAATTCTTTCGCTATCTGAATAATATTTTATATTGTCCGGATCAATTTGGACCAACCCGGCAAGTACCGCTCGAGCTTCCTGTTTGAAGAGACTCGGTGACAGCCAAACATGGGTATCGTTTCCCTCTGTCAGCCCCTGAGCCACTTCTAGGATCAACTCATTTTTCAATTCGGTTTTTACCTTTTCTCCCCACGCTTCAAATTTTTCTCCATTGAGTATCAATAGCCTAGCCCGTTGTGTCTCCATCATGTCTCTTACCGTTGGTTCGTAGTCATGTGGCTCTACTCCCGAAGGGGTAATATTTCGGACCGATATCTTTTCCCCACCTATCTCGCTTGCCAAAAAATACAGGGGGTAAAACGACGCTACCACCGAAACTTTTTCCGGCTTAACTTCAATGGTCTGCTTTTTAGAAATTTTTAACATACCCATCGCCATGATGACAAATACAAAAAACAAAATCAGACCCAAAATAAAATCCCGTTTCACAACTAATATTGTAAACGATTAGTGAGTCAGTGCCAGCCCCCACACTACCTCCACCCCACCCTTCTTCAGAACTTTGGTACACTCTCTCATGTCTGCCCCGCTTGTAAAAACATCATCCACCAACAATATTTTGAGTTTTTTCAGTTTTGAATTTTTGAATTTTTCGCTTATTCTAAACGCTCCCCTGATGTTATTTTCTCTTTCCCTCCTTGTTTTCATTAATGCCTGCTGCTTTGTTTTTCTCGTTCTTAATAGAACATTTTCCACTGGGATCAATAACTTTGAACCAATAACTTTCCCCAACTCCTCCGCCTGATTGAAACCTCTCCAGTTTTTTCGATAATAATGTAACGGTACCGGCACCAACAAATCAAAGTCGATCCCCGTTTCAAACATAAAGTCTTTTAATACTATCTTCACCAGTTCTCGATTAAACCCATATTTGATTCCATCCACCACCGCCCGTGCTACCGGTTCCGCATATTCATAAATGGAAATCAATCCGTCCATCCCCCATCGGGTCTTACATTTTGGGTGAGTCCATCCCATGAGAGATTCCTGTTCGCACATGGGACAAATTTGTTCAACAAAATCGAGCCTCTCCTGACACTCCTGACACAAAAAACTTCCCCATGTTCCGCACCCCACACAGACCTTAGGATAGATAAAGTCAACTATTGCCTCCCAAATCATAACTCATCATATCGAACTAATACCCAATAACCAAGCACTAATAACCGTATAATAGACTCATGCTGGCCCAGAACAAGAAAGCATATTTCGATTACGAGGTTATTGAGTCTTTTGAGGCTGGTCTTGAGCTGACCGGAGCCGAAGTCAAAAGTATCAGGAGTGGTGGGGCCAACTTCGCCGGAGCTCGAGTTCTTCTTCAAGAAGATGGTGCACATCTTATTGGCCTCAATATCCAAAAATATCAGTTTTCCAGCTCACCCGACTATGATCCCGCCCGCACCAGGAAACTCCTCCTCCACAAGAAGGAAATCGTGGCTATTCAAACAAAAATGAGATCAGCCGGGTTGACTTTGGTGCCTCTGAAGCTGTATAATAAGGGTAGTCTCGTCAAGGTGCAAATTGCTCTAGTTCGAGGCAAAAAGAAGTTTGAAAAGCGTGAGTTGATTAAAAAAAGGGTCTCAAACCTGGCTTTAGCGAGACGTTTAAAAAACCAATAGATGAAAGGACAAAAAATGGATCTGTTCTGGACCAAAATTATCCCTGAATGTGTTGCCAAGTATCCTTGGGGTGGTGAGTTTACGGCCAAAATGAGCTTAAAAAAGTACCAAGAAGGTATTAAGTCCAAAATTAAGGCTATGGATGAAAACGAATTCGACCTATTCTTGGCAGCTGTTGTTATGCAAGCCAGCAGGGACCAAATGATGGGCGTCAACTTGACCGAAAAAGTCGGTTTTCTCAGAGGACTTCGTGCCTAAATACTCGTCGCTGTTCAGTCGTGTAGCATAGGGACAATCCATCAAAACAGTTGTTATTTACGCTCATTCGTGGTATATTATAGGTATTGGGGACGACAGGAATCGATGGAATAGTACGTTTACAGACGCAAGCCTCCTTTGGTAATAGGAGTCAAACAGACCAAAATTTAACTGTCAATAAAGAAGACAAGTTACTTGGTTTCGTTGCTAGTGGAGTCAAATCCCTCGCTAATGAAATCAAATCTTTCGCTCCCGTTTACGCTTTTGCCTAAACAGTAGCTTAAAGACGTCTTGAGAGCCGGCGGATCCCGGGCTACTTTCAGGGCGATAAAATACCGGATTGAATGCCTCAAGTTTGATTTAGGCTTGAGGACTAACTTATTCTAACTCGACCATAAAGTGTTCTTGTTTGCCTGAAGCTTTACGGAAAATCGGCAATCTAAGCTTGTAGACTCTGTAATCAGATTACTCCAGACGAGAGTTCAATTCTCTCCGTCTCCACCAACAAAAAGACTATCCTTGTGGTAGTTTTTTTGGTTATTTCATCACCCCTACTATCCCCCCTACCAACACCATCAGATTCCCCTGTCCATCAAATTCAACATCCGAAGCCTCCAACAACTTGCTGGACTTCAAAACTTGATTACAGACCCCGTTTCCCTTACTACAAACTACAATCATTCCGTTATTTTTGTCCAAAAGAGCCAGTTTATTGCCATCCCGTTCTACCGCCAATCTTCTTACTTTTATATTGCTCGGTAGGCCGGTCAGAGAAAACTGTTCTTTCGATCCCCTCCTAAACCGTTCAACTTGCCCATTTTCGGAAGTTACCCAAACATCGGCATCCATTGCCATATCCACCGGTTCGGCCAAAATTGACTGACCCTGCTTCAACCATCTGGTTCTATCACCAAAACCGTCTCCTACAGCGGCATATTTATAAACCTCTTTATTTCCCTGATCCAACACATACAGGTTTCCTCCAAAACTCCCCATGGTCACCGGCCTGGCCACCGCTGAGTCAAATTTCACCAGATCGGTTCCTGTCACCGCATTTCTTATA
Source organism: uncultured Pseudomonadales bacterium (assembly GCA_964357975.1). Taxonomy (GTDB): domain Bacteria; phylum Patescibacteriota; class Microgenomatia; order UBA1400; family MFAQ01; genus UBA10133. The sequence continues at coordinate 70,971 of CAYHNG010000002.1, read as the reverse complement.
CCTCCGCTATTTAAAACCACTATTTTTGTTCCCTCTCCAGACACGTCTGCCCAACCCAAACCCTCACCTTTTCCGGCAACCACCTTAATATCCTTTGCTTTCGTTTCACCTGTCACAATGACTCCCATTGCAGTATCCAAAATCAAAAATTGATTATCTTTCTGTAAATCCAATCGATCTCCTTTAAATCCTTGTCGTACCAAATCAATTCTCAAGATATCTTCAAGCTGGCTTTCTTTCTCTCCCGAAGCTGCCGTCCAACTGTCATTAATCTTTTTTTCTAGTATGGAGAGATCTTTACTGTATCGACCGGTCGTAAACTGGCTTTTTCCGGTATTAAAGCTGGCTTTAATATCTTCAATCAGCTTTTTCGCTCCGGTAGGGTTTATCGAAACCAAACTTCCGGCTTCCAGTAAACCTTTTTCGATCGGTTCCGAAAAACCTTGCCACTTTTTTTGTTCGGTGGTTCTTTTCATTTTTATCGAACCGGAAGCCAAACTCACCACCAACAAAATTAAAAACAATACCCCCAATAACATCGACCATTTTTTTCTTTTGGGAAGGTTGGTTCTTTCTATCAAGCCTTTCTGCTCGACCGGGCGAAACTTCAACCAGCGATTGATTAGCTTCTCTTTCCAGCCAATTGGTCCTACCAGTCTATCTTCGGCCAAGTCGGGTATGGGTTTCTTCTCTTCTTGTACCACCATCCGAGTATCGTCGACTCTTGAGTCTGGATATACCTCACCGTCTTCTCCCGGAAGCTCTCTAAAATTCAAAACCAATCCCGCAGTAGCACTTTCCTCCTCCTGCAACTCCTTGTTCCACCGCAAAACGTCTTCCTCTGTCATTTCGGCCAAGTTTCCCAACATCTCTTCTTTAATTTTACCTACCAGGACCACCAACCTATCACCTTTCTCAATATTTCCTCTCACCACCTTTCCCGGAAGTAAGTTTTTGCTAAAGTCGAACTCTTTTTTATTTCTGGTCAACACCACCTTTGTCTCACCCCAACACACTATTCTCAGATCCCTCCTTCCTTTTTCGGAGCTAACCCACACCCAAACTCCGTTTAAATCCGGGTATTTCACCCTCCATTCATTTCCAAAATCTCCCAAATCACCCACACTTTCCAGCTTGTTGAAATATTCTTCTACCCAAGCCATCAGCTTCGTATCTCTCTCTGCCCAGTTGTTTTTATCTTCACCATAAACCGTACCAAAAAGAGCCCCTTTGCTTTTCAACTCCAAGTCATCAAACGGAATACGTGCGTAAACCTGAGCCCAACCATTAACTCCCTCTTCGTTTACAACTCTCCAAAAAGATAATCCTAAACCGGTTTTCATTGTTGGGCAGGTAATCCTTTCTTAAGCTAATAGTACTATAACCGTCACAAAAAGCGAAAATAAAAAATAACCCCAAGTGAGTAGTTTTAGGCTTTTTCCAATGGGCAGATTAACTACTTTATCCATCAAACTTTCTTGCCTGACCATGATGAGCGAAAGTATCAAAAAAAGCACCATCGATACCTTCACCATCAAACTTACTATCATGCTTAGGCTGATTACTACTCCGGGTATTATTTCCATGGTTTTTCTGCTTCCTCTGTTAATTGCGAAATGACTCCGGCCACCTTATCAGGAAAAGCCACCGACTCGAAAGTAAAAGCAGACATCTCCCCTGCCGTATCCGGTGTTCTTTGTTCCGATGCGGTCTGAATAATTACATCACCATAATTAAAAAAACTTGCCAGTATCCCTTTCTGGGTGTAATTGACATCTTCAATTCTGGAAATCTGGGCCACATTTACCGTTTTGCTCAAGAGTCCCACAAAGTCCACATCTACCAATCTTTCGTTGGTAATGATGTAGACGTTATAGAACCACATCAGAAAACTTTGTAGTCCAAAAAACATTAGTCCTACATACCATAGCATTGAAAAGCTAATCAGAGTGTTACCATCCAAGGCTTTCAAAAAAGGAAACTCCCCCCAAACAAATGGAATGACTGAGGCAAAACACAACATAGCTACCCACCCCAAATTGGTTACTAGATGTCTTCTTCCCAGCACCAAAACCGTTTCATCATCTTGCTGAGATTCAAATCTAAATCGGTGTGGATGAGGCACACATGATCCAAAGGAAGTTCCTGAGAAACTTTCACTTAAGAGTTTTTTTATCTCCTCTGATTCCCCTTTTACGTTTTCCGCTTTAAAAACTTCCGGCATACCTAATTGTACCAAACGTATTGAGAAAATTTAGTCGGTACAGAAGAGCAAGCAAAATGTCGCGCGGAGCGGATCCACACTCGTATTCGAGGGACGGAGGTCGAGCACAACATTTTGCGCACTTCGAACCGAAAAATAAATTTTCTAAGTCTTACTTTTTTTCAATATTAAACAACCCACTCTTCAGTGAAATTCTCCCCGGTGCTCTCAAATTAAATATCTTCTTAAAATCTGCTCCACTAATATCTACTCCACCTCGATCGGTATCAAAATGTACTTTTGAGGTATATCCTCCGTCGGAATATGACACGGTTACTCCGCTCACGCTTGAGTAACTGCTTCCTCCAGCTTTTGATCTCAACTCAGATAATGAATATGGATTCCCTCCCCAGCAACTTCCAACTGGCGAAACTCTATCATCTGAACCATTTTTCAATACTATCCAAGCATTCAAGATGTCCGCCATCTCTTCACTATTGAGCCAAGGGTGTGATCGACCGCAGGTGTCCCCTGACGTCCCTTTGTACCAACCCTTATAAAACCAAGGGCTTTCTCCCTTTTTTTCATATGCCAGAGACGTCCAACCACCTCTTCCATCCGATGTGTCCCAAAGGGAAGGTGTTGTGTACCCACTATAACTATCTGTATATGATTCCTGATAACCCCCCGATGTTGATGCGTACCAGGCCTTAAATGGTTTTCCATTATTCCACAACACCCATCCTTTTGTTTCGTTTACCGCTCTCTCCCAGTTACCTCCTTTATCCGAATTCTTAAACACTTGGCACGACTGTGTTGTACAAATTGCACCACCTCTTCCTTCATCAGTCCAAGCCAATGCGTAACTTCTGGCGGCGACGGCTTGCGCTTTTAGTGCCTCAAAGCCACCATTGTCCCCCCATGTATTAGGAACTTCATAAATCCGCTTCATATAAGTTTCAATCTCCATTTCCCCATATCCCTGAACTTTAATTTTTTTATCTCTTGGATAATCTTTCTTAATTTCGATTCCTCCATAATATGCATGCAAAATAGTTTCTGCATTTTGTCCTGATTTTGCCCTGCCAAAAGCACCATATTGGCTCAGACCTTTGAAGTGAGGAGCCCCAAATGAAAAGGCTGCGAAAGCCGGTGAAAATCCGGGATTGTAATCCGGTCTGGCGTTTACGTCATCAGCCAAAGGTACATCGCCTACTGTTGTCGTAAATGTTCCTTGTTTCTCGGCCAAGATCGCCGCCTGCTTGGCCGATAGCGCCGCAATCTTTCCCGACAAATCACTCTGAAAGGCCTTTGCTTTTTTTACCTCAGCCTGGAAAAAAAGGTTTTGTTTATCCAGTTCCGCCTGCAATTTACTAAGTTGCTCTTTTTGTTTTTCCAAAGTTTTTTTATCTTCTTCCAGTTGGCCAATTTCTTGCACCAAGCTCACAATTACCTGCTTATCTTTATCATTACTCTCTTGTCTATAAGCCAGTTCCCTCCTGGTTTGTCCCATGCTCGTGCTAGAAAGCAAACTCACCCACAACGGTTCGGATCGGAGTCGGATATACATTCCTCTTATCTTCACCGCCAATACCAGGTATTGTGTCGACACTTTTTCACTTCTTTCTTTAATTCCAGTTTCGGTGGTTTTTAGTTTTGCCAAAGCCGTATTGATCCCTTTTTGTAGAGTCGCTATCCTGGCTCCTAGTTTTTTGACCTCAGTTTCCAAAGGCGCCGTCGCCGCCAGTGACATGTCTAGTTCTTTTTGTGACTCATTTTTACAGATTTCGAGCTGACCAATGTCCAGATTGTTGATATTCCCATCAGAACAATCGATCGCCGCCACCGACCGCATACCGGCACCCAAAGATAGCATTATCACCAACAATAAAAAATATCTCCACTTCATCTCTCTAAGTTTACCCTATCATGTTAAAATTACCCTACATGAGAAGCCTCGTATACTTCATATTCATATTTCTTGTTTCACTGATTGTTCTATCCCCACATTCCACACACGCTGCTTTTGTTGGTCCAAGCACAGGATGTGGTACTGACGAAGTGAATACTGCTCTTGGTTGCATATCAACTTCAGTCGAAACCGGTGGGGCGTCATTTTTTACTTCAGTCTTCAAGATCGCCGTTGGTCTTGGGGGTGGACTAGCTCTTATTCTCATGCTCTTTGGAGTCTTTATCATCACTACCTCAGCCGGCATTCCCGATAAGCTGAAAGAGGGTCAAGAGATTATCACTTCCGCCATTTCCGGTCTAATTTTTATTATCCTTTCCGTCTTTTTATTAAGACTTATTGGAGTTAACATTCTTAGCCTTCCCGGTCTAAAATAAACTATGTCATTAATCAATCTGGTTCTGGCAGCTGACGAAGTAGACATTACGGGGTTAGAAAACAGTATCAACCAGGTCGTTGGAATCAACAAATTCACCGATCTTGGTAGTGTATTATCAAAAGACCTTCTCACCCTTGTTTTCGTCATTGTTGGTCTTCTCTTTTTTGCTAATCTCGTCATGGCCGGCTGGGAATACATGATGAGCTCAGGGGACCCGAAAAGGGTAGCTAGTGCTACAACAAGACTATTAAACAGCTTTATCGGTCTCATTATGGTATTTACCGCTTATCTAGTTGTACGTGTCATTACCAACTTTTTAGGACTGGGCAATATTGTTTAGCCTCTTTTGGTATAATTTATACCTGCATGGAACTTCCACTAAAACATATTGCGATCATGATGGATGGCAACCGTCGTTGGGCAAAAAAACAAGGTTTGGAACCTGTCAAAGGTCACGAATACGCCGCCAACCACACCATTGAACCTCTGATCGAAAAATGTGTCGATCTGGGTATCCCCTATGTGACCTTTTGGGCCTTCTCTACCGAAAATTGGAAAAGAGACGAAAAAGAAGTCAGGGGGATTTTAGATATATTTCGAATTGCCTTTGGAGCCCTTGCTCTCAGATTTATTAAGCGAGGAGCAAAGCTACAAATATTAGGTGACATGAGCCGTTTCCCTGAAGATATTGCCAAAAAATCAATGGAAATGATCTCTAAGTCCTCCAAAAACAATAAAATTACTGTCTCCTTTGCTCTTAATTATGGTGGTCGGGACGAAATCATTCGTGCAATCAAAAAAATCATCAACGACCAGATTCCCGCAAACAATATAAATGAAGAAATTTTTTCATCTTACCTGGACACCGCCGGTATGCCCGACCCCGACCTAGTTATCCGTACCGGTGGAGAACGCCGTACCTCGGGTTACCTACCCTGGCAAAGTGTCTACTCGGAACTTTACTTCACTCCTACCTTATTCCCCGATTTCACTCCCGACCAATTCATGAAAGCTATTGACGACTTCACCCAAAGAGATCGCCGCTTCGGCGGGGATTCCACCCCAAAGTCGAAATAAAATTTCCTCTGTTGCTTCTTCACTAAAACCTCTTTTCTCAAATCGCTGTCGAATCTGCTGATAATCACCTACTAATGGGATAGACCCCCCGGGATACTTAAACACTCTCATTTCTGAATCTTTTAAGTTTTTCTCTGATCCATCAAATCTCATCCTCGTTGGCTGTTCGCGCCAATGTCTGGGTATTTCCATAAAATAAATCTTAGGACACCCTTTCTCCCAAACACTCTCACCTTTGTCACATTAGGTATTGTCGAACGACGGTACAGAAGGGCAAGCAAAATGTCGCGCGGAGCGGATCCGCACTCGTACTCGAGGGACGGAGGTCGAGCACAACATTTTGCGCACTTCGAACCGAAAAGTGAGACTCTAAACCTCTCTCTCCACCATATACCTCGCAATCCCTTCCAAATAGTTAATTGCTTCATCGTTTAATCCTTTCCCCCGCAATCTGTTTGTTGTCCGAGCCGATTTCTCGGCCAACTCTCTCGCCACCTTTACCGAATACATATATGCCCCACTATCTCTGATTGCTTCTTTCGCCGCATCGATATCTTTTGTCTCCGCCTGCTTTTTTCCCCATATTCTCAACAAGTTTTCTTTTTGTTGCCTTGTCCCCGTTTCCATCACTTTAACTACCAAAAGGGTTACCTTGCCCTGCAATAAATCCGAGTTAATTGATTTTCCGGTTTTTTCCTCGTTCCCATAAACACCTAAAATGTCGTCTTGCAGCTGGAACGCAATTCCTCCATCGGTGGCATAATCTCGCAAGATTTCCAAAACCTCTTTTGTTAATCCAGCCAGAATTCCACCAATCAATAATGGGTTCTCGTAAGTATAAATAGCTGTTTTTGCTCTGTGCAAACTCATCACCTTTTCTTCCGTCATCTCTCCCAATTTTGGCAAACTCAGATCATACGCCTGCCCAAAGGCTGTATGAGTTATTCCGTTGAACACCTGTTTCATAACCTGTCTGGTCTTTTCTCCCTCGGAGCTACACTCCAATAGTCTGTCAAACCCCATACACAGAATTGCATCACCGACATTTATGGCCATCGTATCTCCATAATGTGTGTCTACCTTACCAAAAAATTCCTGAGTCGTCGGACCTCCTCTCCTTACCCTATCCCCATCCATAAAATCATCGTGCATTAAAAGAGCCGTGTGAATCAACTCTATCCCTTCCGCCGCCCTCCACACTTTTTCTTTTTCTGTCTTGAGTTCTTGCTTCCTTAAGTGATCAGGTTCTTTGCCCAGCTGATATCCATAAATTACGAATCCCGCCCTTGCTCTTTTGGCCGATCTGAGGTTGTGTTCTCTGGCATGCAAAAGCATTTTTCTCACCAATTCTTTTTGCGTTTTGTTAAAACCAAAGTCCTTCTTTATCTCCTTATCCCAATATTTTTCCAGTCTCGCATCTGTTTCGGATGCCAGTTCGATTAATTTTTCTTTTGCCCACCGCCCAAGCTTGTTTGTTTCCATAGTGTCTAATTTTACTGTAAAATGGCAGTATGGTTATCAAAACTGTCCTTGCGGCAGAATCGTTGGAAAATCTCTATGCTCCAGGCAAAGCCTTGAATGTCGGCGGTAGTGGGGCCACATTGGCCAACCTTATTAACCCTCTAATCTCCAATGTGCTAATAATTTCCGGCGTCATGGCCTTTATCGTCATTATCCTGGCTGGTTTCAACTATATCACTGCAAGTGGTGACAAAGGCAAAACCGAACAAGCTCAGAACATGCTAAACTATGGAATACTTGGTCTGATCCTCATTGTTCTCGCTTTCCTAATCACCCGAGTTATGGGGGCAATTATTGGCTTTAAATTCTTTTAATTTATGATCAATATACTAAACACATTATTCGCCAAGTCAGCCCTAGCCGCGAATGTAATAGGTACCATCGACCTTCCCGCAGGCATCCCAAAGGAAACCACTCAGACCACAGATATCATCTCTGCCCTAGTTCGCTTCATTGTAGTTATTGCCGGAGTCTTCGCTCTCTGGCAACTCCTCACTGGTGGACTTGCCTATATTGCCTCCGGTGGAGACAAAGGTAAACTAACTGAAGCTCAAAATAAAATCACCATGAGTCTTGTGGGGCTAGTCATTATTGCCGCTAGTTTCCTAATTATTGCCATCGTCAGCAAGGTCCTCTTTGGAGACTTTGGAGCAATCTTGGCTCCTAAATTAAAATCTATCTAAATTATGATGACATTTATTTCCTCAGCCCTTGCCGCCGCCGATATCCCACTAGGCAGTGAAGTTGGAGGAATTGGCCCTTTTCAAACAGGCATCAGTGGAGGTGTCCAAAGTGGTTTGGGAACATTTCTTTCTAATTTAATCACCACCATTACCGTTGTCGGCAGTTTGGCCTTTGTCATCTATTTCACCATGGGTGGTCTAAAATGGATTACAGCTGGTGGAGACAAGGCAAAGGTCTCGGAAGCTCAAACCTCAATGACCCAAGCGGCTATTGGCCTTATCGCTATCGTCGCCTCCTTCTTTATTATTGGCATCGTCGGAGCCGTTCTCGGTCTCGACATTCTTAATCCATTTGATGCACTAAAACTCTAAACAAAATGGCCTTTCAAATAATACCTACTGCTTTTGCCGCCAACGAAATTGTCAATAAGGCACTGTCGCCCAAAATACCTCAGGACCCAGGAGGCGGTCTTGCCTTTTATATTGCCACTCTTTGGCAGACAGTCATCACCGTTGGAGGAGTCGCCTTCATTATTTATCTTGTCTGGGGAGGTATAGAATATCTTACCTCCGGAGGTGACAAGGCCAAAATTGATGATGCTCAAAAAAAAATCACCAGCTCTGTCATCGGCATTGGAATACTGGTCGGCTCTTATGCGGTCACCTACTTTATCCAACAAGTCTTCAAAATTAATATTCTTAAACCGGTATTTCCAAGCGCCTTATGATCCCAAAAATAATTCCTAAGGTATTGGCTGCTGATATTACTCTTCCCATCGGAGAAATGGCCACTAAAAATAATTTCTTTGGTTATACCTGTATCGGCCATCTCGTCAGTAATCTAGTCAGTGCTGCCTTCATTATTTCTGGAGTCGCCTTCTTCGTCTACCTCGTCATGGGTGGAGTCCAGTGGCTCACTTCCGGTGGAGACAAAAGTAAGATCGAATCCTCCCAAAAGATGATATCGGCCGCCCTTATTGGCCTCACCATCGTTGCCTCCAGTTATGCGGTCTATATGATTGTGCTTGAGTTTTTCGGAATTAATTTGGATGCTCTGTGTACCGAAAATCCTCTCGGCAATTGACAAACTCAATAACGGGTATAATACTAAATTAGTAATAGAATAAATAATTATTAAAAAACCAAAAAATATGTCCCTAATTTCTCAAGCTTATGCCGCCGCCGGAACCATTGGAGTTCCCCAACCAACCGGAATGAAGATCACCGACATTGGTGTTCTTATTAGTAGAGTCATTTCTCTCGCCTTCATCGTAGCCGGTATTCTTACCTTTGCCTTTCTAGTCATGGGAGGTATTGAATGGCTTACCTCCGGTGGAGATAAAGGTAAAACAGAACAAGCCAGAAATCGTATCACCGCCGCCGTCGTTGGTCTCGCTATCGTCGCTGCCTCTTGGGCTCTCATGAAACTCATCGCCTACTTCTTCGGTGTCGACGTCTTCGAGGGAAATATCAACATCCCCAAACCTTACTAAGCACTTCGTCATTGCGAATCTCGTATTCGAGCTGAAGCAATCTCATACAAAAACTCCACCGTCAGGCGGTTTTTGTTATGACTACCAAATGGTGCAGAAGGGCAAGCAAAATTTCGCACGGAGCGGATCCGCACTCGTACTCGAGGGACGGAGGTCGAGTACGATATTTTGCGCACTTCGAACCATCCAAGAAAAAAATATACAATCCGAAATATTCAATGTAAAATATATTTATGTCCTTCCAACTCGTCTCCCAAGTCTATGCCGCCAGTAATTGGACTGGAGAATGTGTTGGTCAAAATGTTGCTGGAGTCGATGCTACCGATGTCGCTTCGATACAAGGTATCACCTGTCTCTTTAAAAACATTCTTCAACCCATCCCTGCCCTATTGGCTCTCGTTGCTGTCGGAATAATCATTATGGCCGGAATTCGTTTGATCTCCGCCGGCGCCGAACCCAAAGCAGTCGCCAGTGCCTATTCCATGTTTACCTGGGCCGTTATTGGCTTGATTCTCCTCGCGGTGGTTTGGCTGGCCTTAGTTCTCATCGAGAACTTTACCGGTGCCAAGGTTACCCAATTTGGCACCTAAACTCTCACCCGATACAAAGTATAATAGTTTCAGTGAAGAAATTTGTTTTTATTGTCTCAATATTTATTTTTCTATATTTCTTTCTGGATAAGGTCATTCTAGCCGCCCCCCCTCCACCACCACCTACACCATCACCCTCACCATCCTCATCTCCATCGGAACCAAATCCCGGCCCGCCGGTTGGTGTCACCTGTGGCAACACCATGTGTCTTGCGGGAGAAGTTTGCATCAAGTATCCCATGGATCTCGATCTCCACTGCGTACCTCAATCCATCATTGACGACCCCATTACTCCTATCGGAGACAACCCAGATGTTCCAGAAGACTGCTGGAAACAGTTGGGGTCTCAAAACGGTATTTTTCCACCAAACAGTAGCTGTTGGAATCACTTTCAAAATACTCAAGTAGATATTATGCAGTATGAGCGAACTTGTATTTACGAACCTATTGCCCATTACACTGCCAAGAGATATAAGAACTCTTTATCTCCAAGTATAGACCAGCCATTTACTAAATGCGGTGTTGGTGGGGCAGCGCCGGACGGAACACCTGCACCAGGAGGAACAGATCCTGAATGTCTCATCGCCATGCTCGTCTACACCGACGTCCGCGAAGCCGAAACCGGCAGTTACGGTCCCAGCCCAGACACCGAAGCTAGTTACTCAGCTGATTTTATTGCTCAAAATTATCTCTATACTTCACTTTTTGGTCGCCCCATGGATCTTTCAGACAGCTACGATCCACAAAACAATGCCGGTAACGATGGTCATCCTACTCGCGAGGCCTATCGGACCTACTGGCGGCTACTCCCGGCCTCCAACCAAGCCAATCTTCGATCATTTGTCCTAAACATGGCCAACAAAGATCAAATCGACAACATTAACTTCGATTTTGTCGATCGAAATGGTCTCAAGAAGAAAACCGACTTTAAAAAACTCTACAATGCCCTAAGTAAACAAGTAATTCTCTTTTGGCATTGGCCATTTATCCGTGTTGGCTGTCTTGTCGACTATCCCGTCTGTCCCGAATACGCCCAGGCCACCGAATCTCTGAAGCCCATGTTTCAGGAACTCCGAGAGCTGGCTCTTGATTTGGACTTGGGGTTTCTTGCCGACACTGCAATCTTGGCTTACGAGGCCGCCATCAGTGCCTTTGGCAATGATCTCGACGGTCCATACGCCGCTTTCGTACCATTAGACTTCAACGGCACTAGAAGTTACATCGTCAAAAAGAAAGACGAAAAAGAAGAGTCGTATTACGGGGATTATCCTTGGGCACCATATCTGGTTGACGAGGACAATGCGGGTCGTTATGGTACAAATAAACCTGGTCTTACCAACGTTTCCAGAGAAAGTGTTCCCTACGTTGGGGCTATCTACCAAGGGCTACTTTCACCCAAGTTTGGCATGTTCCCCGCTCTTCAACCACAATGGATCGTTGATAAATATGCTAGCCCAAGTGGTATCTCGGACTACAGAATCGGAAACACTCTTTTGTCTCTGCCTGAAGTAAAACTTGCCCAGAAAGGCTTTTTGGAACGAGTGAAAGAAGAGACTATTGCCATCGTCACCAACCCCTTTGGCTGGCTATGGAACAAAGTCACCGATCTCTTTACCAACGACGAATTGAAGAAGGTTGGCTATACCGAAAATGAAATCGACAACTTAAATGAAAAAGTAAAAGACGGCTATGCCAATATCACCTGTCCCCTCCCTGTCAGTTATCATCTAATTGCACCAAAAACCGCTGCTGGCGATCGCGGAGATCCAAATCAAAGGCCGGCCGACGACCATCACCAAGTGCTTTCAATTCGGGGCGACAAACTTTCCTGGAACTACGACCCCCAATGTCATCCACCAACCGAAAAAGAAAAATGTGACGATAATGGTCACTGTTGGATCGAGTACGGCGTCTGTCCCATCAATGAGTGGGAGGGTAGATATAAAGATCAAAAATCAGGACAGTGTTGTCGGATGAGATGGACTGTAGAAGGAATTTCACACGGTAAAACCTTAAATGTTCTTAACAATCCCAAACATACCGACATAAAGGAAACAGTTGCCAACAACGATCAATACTCCTTTTACAAGATGATCCTCCCGGATGGCGTGGACAAAACCGTCAATGCCAGTATCGACGCTCCCATCGCCAGACACTTCGTCTCCTACCGTGTGGATGGTGTCGACGCAGGTGCCACCTCCACCGGACCCAATGGCAACTCCGACATCCTCAATCCAGCCGAACCCATTAATCGAGTAAATAACCTCGCCCAAGACTCTATGCATCTCCTGCAAAATTGTTGGACCGTCCCCAAAGAACTCCAAAACTCCCCCCGCTGTTACCTCCTCCCTACTCCCACTCCGCCAGTGGTCTGTAGTACGGATCTTTCGTTTCTCAAAGGAGGTTCCTGCAAGTTGTGTAATACCGACAAAATTACCCAGTTCACTCGTTACGTTCACGAAAGCCAGGTTCCTGAAAAAATTCCCAAGACTTTACAAGATATTTTGGAAACTGTAGGAAGTACCTTTAGCGTTCCTCCATCTAGTGTTTTAGCAGTCATGCTTCACGAAGGGGCCTTTAATCGTTCATTCCTTACATGGACCGATGCCAACGCAAAAGAGTGGGCCATCTGCGGTGGAGCCATGCCTATTGCAGACGGACAAATGTGTGACCCGGCTATGTATAGTGCCGAAGCCTGCAGTAGTTCTGGATCATGTAATATATCCATAGCCGGATTTGGTTGGAGACCTTATTACTTTTGGGAAGGAGAAGGTGAGATTGCAAATTGGACCGCCGTTCAAAAAATCGATCCAACCAGAACAAAGGAAAATATCTCTCCATGCAACTTACTTGATGCCGCCGCTGCCACGGCAAAAGCACTTTCACGAGGGGCTGCCTATTTACCACCCACAGTTACCAGCGATACTTGTTTTGAACTCCCTATGACCAATACTTCCATTCCCGGTTCTTGTAGCGCATGGACCGACGCTACAGTTCTTCAAAGTCACATTAGCTACGCCGGTTATTGTCCGGAAACAGGGAAAAATGGGATATATCCCCCCTTGGATACTTACAAAGAAGACGTCCTCGACCCGTATCACACCTTTTCCTGCGGACAGTAAGCCTTTCTTTCCAATTGACAAATAAAGCCAGATATGGTATCATTCAGGTATGATTAAAGGTCAAATACAGGTCAAAATAAGTCTTACTAGCCAGCTTTACGAGTTTCTCTTGGGTCAATCCAGTCAATTGGGCATTCCTGTCACTCAAGTAGTTAAGCATATGATTATTGAGAAAGCTCAGGCGGATTCCTACCCCACCTTCAGGGCATCCGAGAGAACCGAAGAATCTTACAAACAGGCCATGTTAGAGATCGACAAGGCAGAGAGGGTCGACAATCTCGAGGAATATTTTGCAAAATTATAATGGAAATTTCCTTCTCTCCCAAGTTCAAAGCTGGGTTAAAAAGGATCAAAAGAAATGATTCCAAATTATCCAATAAAGTTCTCAAGCAACTCCAAATATTCAGCGTCAATCCTAAACATCCGTCCTTACGGGGTCACAAACTATCAGGTCATTTAACAAACACTCACAGTGTTTCGGCAAATTTAAGCATCAGAATGTTATACAAGATACTTCCTGACGGTTCAGCATATTTCTTCGATATCGGCACTCACGACGAAATCTACCGCAAATAACACCTCGTCATTGCGACCTGCCCGCAGATGCTGCGCATCAAGCGCTGCAGGCGGGGGAGCAAGTCGACGTGGCAATCTCACTCCACCCAGGTGTGTCATTTTCCTGTATAATTTTTCTAGCTATGTCCCTTCTTCAAAAATCTCTCAGCCTCATATTTCTATCCGTATTCATAACTATTTCCGCTATCATAGTTCCCTACACAAACGCGGCGGCTGCGACTCCGAATCTTTTTGGTATACCTGGATCAAAAGGCATACAGGATTACGTCAAAGAATTCTGCGATAAACGTTCCGGAGACCTTATGAATCTGGAAACTTGGTACTCCGGCAAATGTGCTCCCGGTGTCGATTCGCTGAGTGGTGATGGAGTTGGTTTTGTTGATATTGTCATCCTTCAAGGCATGGAATGGTGGAGTACTTTGATGTTTACCAATCCACATGATAATTTCCTAGATTCCATAAAGAACTCATTAAAAATGTTCGAGCAACTAAAAAGTAAACCCGTCACCATTAATACAAAAATCAGCGACCTTGCTTACAGCCCCACAGCACCGGGAGGTCTAATCGGCAAGTTGGGAAAATTCGCCACCGGCCTTATATCTTCTAGGCCTGCCGGTACATATGATTACTTAACTTATATTTCCTCTAATCTTCAAAAACACCACATTATCAGCGATACCTATGCGGCCGGACCCGGTTATGGTTTCTCCGCTCTCGCCCCGATTCTTCCTCTCTGGCGTGCCTTTAGAAACATTGCTTACATGCTTTTTGCTATCGGTTTCGTTCTTTATGGGATAATGATTATGTTTCGAATCAAGATAGACTCCAAAACCGCCGCCACCATTCAGCTCGCTATTCCCAAGCTCATCGCCACCCTCCTCATGATTACTTTCTCCTATGCTATCGTTGGCTTTTTGGTAGATATCTCTACAATCGCTGGCGCAATGGCCATCAACATTCTGAGGATTGGAGGTAACGAAGCTATCCTCAACTCGGGCGGTTTCGGATCAGGAGTCGGAGAGGATATGATCAATACGGTCAGTGGTCAGGGCGTGCTTGGAGCTTTTGGATCGTGGTTTGTAAACATGCTTGTTGCTATAATGGTGTCTCCTTTCGTTTTATTCAACTTAATCATCGGAGGTTTTCTCGGAATAATCACCGCCCTTGTTGGTGTTTATTTGATTAATTGGTTTGGGATCGTCATAGGGATAATTATTATGATTGCCGTCGCCATTTCCTATTTCAAACTAATCATGAAGCTTTTCCAGGCCTATTTTGGAGTTATTATTAATCTTATTTTTGCCCCCATTCTACTTCTTGGTAACTTGTTTCCCGGCTCCACTTCTTTTGGAGATTGGCTACGAAGCATCTACGGCAACCTCGCCGTCTTTCCGGTGGCTATGTTCTTTCTCACTCTTTCATATGCACTTATGTGCCAGCCACTACTATCTTTAGCCGCCGCAGGAGGCCCACTTACTGGATGGATAACCTCCGGGCTGGAAAATCTTCTTGGAGTAAATCAGCTATCCACCCTTAGTAATATCTGGACGCCTCCATTAACCATTCCCGGAAACGTATCAACCGGCACGTGGACCGGTTCAGTTGGTAGCCTTATGCTTGCTACCATTGGTTTTGGATTACTAATGATGTCCAGCAAGTACTGCGAAATGGTCGAAAAAGCCCTCAAGACACCTCCATTCCCCTACGGCGCCGCCATTGGCGAAGCCCTCAAAACAGGAGTTAATGTTAACGAATCATGGGCAAAAACAGGATACTCCGGCTTGCCTCGTAGTCTAAGAAACAGTCTTGGTGGGGCATATGGTGGACCTTCCGCCTCAACCAGACCAGTAATCGGTGGAACTAATATTAATATCCCAGAAGCCCAGAAGACAGTTTCCGGCAACTAAAAACAACTATGCTCTGTTTCTTAGTCTTTTCGCTATAGTATTCCACAGTGGATAGAATGGGGATGATTTAGCAGCCAGATCTGCTATCCCTGATGCTGCACTCACACCAGAACGCCACCATTTTGGATATTTATCTGGCGTGACATTCCTCGTTATTTTATCGATCACGTCGAAACAGTCCTCCCAGAGATCTGTAGCGTAATCAATGTACGCTCTTTTGTTTGCCAACAGAGGTTCTGTTTTCTCAGTATCTTTTCCGGTCCAAATATAAGCCTGTATGTCTGGAGTTTGTACATCCGTAGCTAATATTTGTTCCATTTTCTCCGCCAGTGTCTTCATATCGAGTGGCTTAGGGTTCTTGAAGTTTGCAATCGAATGTGCATGCAACCATGATTGGCATGAAGTTAACATTGCTGTTGACACCCATTCATCTACACTCTGTTTTTGTCCCGGAATAAAAGAAAATTCTTCGCTTACCATATCTTTTACATCGACTCGTCCAGCTGCTTTCATGGATGTTTTCCAGTGAATAAGACTCTTGGACTTTAGAGCGGCCAATTTATCTATATCCGATTCTGGTCTTAAGGCCTCCTTCAAAGCTACAAGTAAATCCAAAGCCGTTTTCATTTCTTCTATTCTTGATTCAGTATCTGTTGCTATCTGCACTTCTGGCGACTCGGAAACAGCATTGACTAATGCCTTCCACTCCTTATCTTTTTGTTTCTCAATCGCTTTTTGGCCCTTCATCTTTCCCTCATCCTCTGTCAATCTCCCCTTGGCTCCAATTACTGTTCTTCTTTTCTTTCTATCGTACTCTAACTGAACTTCATCCGCCGTCCATTTTACAATCACCCCACCAACGTCAAATCCTGCATTTGCAATGGCTATCCAATAATCTTTATTTGTTTCATAAGTAATATCTATCGCTCTCTGAGATGCTGAAAAAAGGTTCTCTTGTACCCTCCATTTCAACCAGTTTCCATTCTCCAATGCCGCCATTCCTCCCGCCGAGAGTCCAGTGGGAATCAGATGGCTAGGAAAGTGTTGGGAAAGCCAAACCTCAATTTCATCCGGGCTAGGGCTTTTGTCTTTGTTTGCCATTTGAAATTGCACATAAGCCATTGCTGTTACCTCTCTGTCCACAGCAACCTCTCTGGATTTTCTCCTTTTGGTATCTCCGTGAACCATAAACAAAAACGGATCCAAACTTGTACCTTTAGTTTCGGTAAAGATTAAATTTGACATTCCCATTGCAAACGCCACCTCACCGACATATTTATTTAATCCTAATTGTTTATAGAGTTTTGTCCTTTTGTCTGCTGACACACCCACAAAATCCCAATATTCATTGTTGTCAAAAAAGTTTTTAAGGGCCAAGATACCTTTACTTACCTCTTCTTGCATGTTTTTTGCCACTCCATTCTCACCCGGCAAGGTGACCATCCGATCACCGATTCGGTTGTCATCCTTATCATAGTCACCCTCAACCCAACGTTCTGTATATTCTGGTACAAACAAAGCTGATTTCAATGTTGAAGAGGTAATTTCCTCCAGTTTCTTCAGGCCGTCCCACTCACTTACAACTCCTCGAATACTAATAAAATTATCCAAACCCAAAGCTTCCACTAGCTCTTGAATTTGCGGTTTCAGAAGATTAATTTTATCTAAAGGAATATTACGTTCAGCATCAAGGGCGCCACCCATATTTACAAGTGAACCTAATATTGTTCGATAGTTTCTTTCACCTCTTTCAAAAACACTTTCCAGACAATAATTTCTAATCCATTCTTTTAGATCATCCGAAAATTCGGTTTCTGGATTAATTATTTTCTCCAACTGCTCGCGCATCTCAACTGTAACACTTTCATGTCGACCGTATAAATCCAACCATCTATCTGCCGCAGCTTTCTTTTGTTCTGGGTTACCACCGTATGAAGTGGGGCTTATTAACTTTTCAAAACTTTCTTCTGCTCTGGACCAGTCAATCACTGGAGGAAGAGCCGCCTCTCTCTGCCCTATGGCCGCGAACACCCGCCCCTGCAGGCCTTCATCGGCCTCCTCCCCGTGTTTATCCAGCCATCCTGCCAACAACGCGTCACGCTTTTCACCTGCTGGCATATCCAATACTTTGTCTATATAAGATTTCTTACGAGCCTCCGGCACCACATTCACCTGACCTATTATCCTTGTCGCCTCTGCCTGTGCGGCCGGATCAGCCAAACTCTCCGCAATTCTCTCCTCTTCATGTTCGTTCGTGGCTTCATTGTGTTCAGTCATTTTTGAAAAATATATCTAATCTCAGCCTCAATTATATCACCCAAGACCCAACAAGCGTGCGTAGGCACCAGCAATCTTCGTCATGGCGGGAAACTCGGCTTTTTTTACTTCACTCATCCTCCAAACCTCTACTACGGCTCTAAGTTGCAGCATCAAGTCCTTAGATTTACCAGGTGCGGCTTTCTCCATATCCGCCAAGAACTTCCTTACCTTTATCCCTTCAGCTTCCAACGAGGCTAAAATAGCCTCCCTTTCCCCACCTGCATCACCCAGCTCGGATAGTTGGATTAACATATTTTCAATCCTAGCCTTTCTCTCCTCTTTATTTTCAGTCACAGGCACGGACACTGCCTCTTTCACCTCCTTCGCATCCTCAGAATCCGGCAAGTAATCCACTCCAACACGATCCCCTATGCCAATTCCATTCAAAAACACAACAGCTTCTGCCCTAGTCTTCCAAACTTCCCTCGCCTCCTGTGAAACATTTTCCTCTCTCAAATACTCCACCGCCGCCCGTAAGTCTCTTCGAAGTTTGTATTCTTTTACTCTGTTCGGATCTATCGAAAGTGTTTCCAGTTTAATCCCCTTCTTTCTGAGTTTCGCGGCTGTATCACGGCGGACTTCATCCATTTTTATTATTAATGCATCCTCTTGACCAGAATACATACCCTCTCGTAGCCTTTCTCCATTAACGACCATTTCATCGTCCAACAGTGTAATCTTATCCAAATCCTCCAAAATCTCGTCATACCAAACCAGTCTTTCCTTAGCTTTAGTCTCTTCTGTCGCAGCAGTCACACCCAAATAAGTTTCCAAGCCTTTTCCAAGCCTTCCCTTTTCACCTTTCATTTCCTTCACAATATCTCCCAAGCCAATCTCCAACCCGGCACCATCTTTCTTGATCCACATATTTCTGACTTTAATACCATCTTTTAAATCAAAATCAATTTTATTATCAGCCACTACCATAAAAAACTTATCTTCCGGCTTCCAATTTATATATCCATCAAATCCCATTAGTCTCGCCGCTCTAGCTGTCAAAGGAACCGTTCCTCCAATATCCACTAGAATGCGTCCGTACTTTTCCGTCTCCAGCACACAACCTTCTGCAATCAACTTCTCTATTGCCGTAATTGATTTATTAACCTTCTCTTGGACTTGCGCAATTCTTTTGTCAATTTTTGTTTCACCTTCTTTTGCTTTGGTAAAACCTTTTGTCTTAATAGCCTCCTTCTGTTTTGGAGATAACTCTTCAAGAGGCTTTCCGTTCATTTTAAATACTGTTATTATGTCTTCTCCTGTTAAGAATTCTTGCAAGCCATACAAAGATTTTGCAAACTTATTCTTAAAATAATTTGGCATCTCTTCTTTACTCAAAACTCCAGGAATATTTCCACTATCTGTAGCGTTCAAAAATTCAACCGCTTTTTCGTAGCTGACCTTACTCTCCAACAGACCCAAACCTACTAGCGCCTTGTAAATAATCTCCGCGGCGCTTGGACTAGCGTCGTCACCTTCACCGTGGTGATCAACCCTTGTCGTTACCACCCATCTTTCTTCTCCAGGATTTCCAACCCAATTTAGTTCGACAAAGATACCGTTTTTACCTCCACTGTCCACCGTGACTTTTCCAGTGGCATGATCACCTTTTTTTACATACTCGATACCTGGACTTTTTATCCCAGCTTCCCTCATAAACCTCAAGCAAAGTTCTCCGTCCGCATCGGAATACTGTAACATTTTTGGTTGTTGACCCACTTCCTTTGAAGCCTGTTCGATCCCGTGCGCGGCTAGATCTTGCCAAAAATGGCGCGCTAGAGCTTTAAAAATTTCACCATCTTTATCCTCTCGAAAAGCTTCTAAATTCAATTCAATATCCTGTGTTTCAACAACTCTCTCCCCTTCTTTTATTACTGGAATTTCCAGCTTCAAAACTGTTCCTTCGGGTAAGGCCAATACTCTAGCAAGAACGTCGAACGCCAACGCTCGCTCCAAGCTGCTTCCACTCTCACTACTTGAAAACCCCATTTGTTCCAACCGCACAACACTTCTTGTCTTAGGTTTATTTACTTCTTCCACAGCAGGTTCTTGACTGTCCATCACCAGCATCTCTTCTCCTCGTTTAACTCCTCCCTTTTTCCCCCCCTCAAATTTCTTCTTTGTTCTTTTTTTATTATGTAGTTTGCGAGGATCAATTGATGCATCGTAGTCCAGATCATCATCGAACTCCCGATAAAAAAACTTGTTCCAAACTTTCCATCTGTAATTGCACAACAAAAATTGCATCTCACTCTCATCTTAACATTTTAACTCAGCAGATATATAGAATATTTTTCCCAAATTCCACCAGACAAGATATACTTAACTAGACTCATCGAACCAGCAACCAATAACCAAGCACTTCGCACTACGACATGGCCATCCAACAACATCCACTACCACAAGACATCAGTTCCTACCGCTTCCGCCTGATCGGTGACATGACCATCAAACAGTTCGCCTCACTTGGCATCTCTATTGTTCTGGCTATCGTAATTTACAGTTTGCCATTGCCTTTCTTCTTTAAGTATCCACTCTCCTTTCTTTTTATTGTTCTTGGAGTAGGTATGGCTTTTGTCCCGGTTCAAGGACGCTCTTTGGATGTCTGGATTCTTGCTTTTATCCGCTCAATTTATTCACCTACTCAATATATTTGGAGACATTCCAAAGTAGTAGATGAGGATATGGCCTTACCTACCGGACCCAATATTGGTACTCAAGCCGTCTCTAACGCTCGTATCGAGCTCTCTACTGGTGTCACCGATACTTCCCCATCTGTCATTCCGACCGACTTGCCCGCAGACACTAAAGCACAGCTTTTGCAGGCGGGAGCGGAGGCCGCTGGTACCCGAGTGGAGGAATCTCACTCCACAACCCCTATTACGTCACCCCCCGTTGTCCAAATCACTCCTGTCATCATCACCCCAAATGCTCCTCTACCGGAATCCGTTACACCCACCCCCACCGCGTCAGTCACTCCCGTCATTTCGACCGTAGTGGAGAAATCCCCCTCCATCACACCCGCACCTCAGCCAAAGGCAGATCAGCCTGTGGTTGAAATAACCAGCAACCCTGAACCAACAACTTCCCAAGTAGCCCAGCTCCCCATTCCTTTCACCCCTACGACCCCCAACACTCTTGTCGGCCTGACTCTGACCCCGGAAGGAAAAATTCTCGACGGAGTCCTGGTGGAAATTCAACACAACGGACTCACCTCCCGAGCTACCAAAAGTAACAAACTCGGCCAGTTTATGTTTGCCCGCCCTTTGGAAAATGGCCTTTATCAAATCCTGGCCGAAAAAGAAGATTTTACTTTTTCCCCATACTCTCTCGACCTTTCCGGAGCCATTATTCGACCTCTTAAAATTCAAGCCATCTAATCATGTCCGAAAACATCAAATCCTCAACACAGGAAAGCCTAGACATCTACACCATCAAAAACCATTTGATTTTTTTGAAAGATGGTTCTTGTTCATTGGTTCTCAAAACCACTGCCATCAACTTCAATTTGCTTTCCGAAGAAGAGCAAGATGCTACCATTTACGGCTATGCCGGTTTGTTAAATTCGCTGTCTTTCTCTATTCAAATTCTCATCAGATCACAGCGCAAAAATATATCCGATTACATTAACCTTCTGGATAATCGTATCCAGATTACCCCTTCGCAGAAGGTTAAAGAACAGCTTCTTTCCTATCGGCAATTTGTAAAGTCTCTTGTCAAAGAAAATCGTGTCCTCGAAAAAAAGTTTTACGTTATCGTCTCTTTCTCTGCGGTCGAACTGGGTCTGACCAAATCCAGCTTCAATCCTCTATCCAAATCACCCCAAAAACCTCCTTTCGATCTGCAGTATATCGAAGAGAAAGCTTCTATGGCTCTCTACCCCAGACGCGATCACATTATTCGTCAGTTCGCCAGGATCGGTCTTAAGGCTAACCAGCTAACTACCAGTGAATTGGTCACTCTCTTTTATACTATCTACAATCAAGGCAGTGTTACTCAGGCAATCACTCCAGGAAGATCAAACGCCTCCTAAAACTTCCTAACTTCAGTTATACTTAAATCATGGCTTTGAACCTTTTTTCTCTTGGCAAAAAACAAAGCGTACCGGCTACCTCTACACCCGTCACCCCGCCGGTTTCTAATGTCACGCAAGCTACTCCCTCAACTGTAGATCAAAAATCCGCCGCTTCTAGTCAATCTATCCAAGATATTATCGCCCCTTCTGCCGTTGAAGTCGATTTTTCTCACATCAAAATTGACGATGTTTATATCCGTACTCTTTTTGTCACCGGTTATCCTCGCTACGTTTCCGCCAACTGGCTCTCTCCTTTAATCAACTTCAACCACTCTTTGGACATTTCCATGTTTATCTACCCCTCAGACTCCAAAGATACTCTCGATAGTTTACGCCGCCGTATTGCCGAGATGGAAGCTGAAATAAACACCGATATCGAACGAGGTCGCATTCCTCGTGCCGCTACCGAAGCCGGTCTCGAAGACGCCAAAGTTCTCCAATCTCAGCTTGTCAAAGGCGCCGAGAAGTTTTTTCAATTCTCACTCTATGTCAGCATCTCCGCCGAATCCGAAAAAGAATTGGATACCTCTACCGCCCAAATTCAATCTATGTTGGCGTCACTTTTAATCATCAGCAAGATTGCATCCCTCTCAATGGAAGATGCATTCAAAAGCACTCTTCCCTATTGCAAGGATAAACTTATGCTCACAAGAAATATGGACACCACTGCTCTGTCCACGACTTTCCCTTTTACTTCCTCCGAACTCTCCGATAATCAAGGAATTCTTTACGGGATCAACGCCCATAACGACTCTCTCGTTATTTTCGACCGTTTCTCCCTCGAAAATGCTAACATGCTCATTTTAGCCACTTCCGGTGCCGGAAAATCTTTTGCTGTTAAGCTCGAGATTCTTCGATCTCTTATGTTCGATTGCCAGGTAATTATTCTCGACCCTGAAAACGAGTACGAAATGGTCACCAAATCGGTCGGTGGTAACTACCTCTCTTTTTCGGCCAGCGCCTCCCACAAAATTAATCCCTTCCAAATTGCTCGACCCAAAGAGAGTACCGAAGACGAAATGGGCTACAAATACCTTTTCCTCATGTCTCTTCTCAAAATCATGATTGGTCAAATGGATCCCATTGAAGAAGCTACCATGAACCGCGCTCTTGTTCTCACTTATCGCCAAAAAGGCATTACCGAAGACCCATCCACTCACACTCTCGAACCACCACGCATGGAAGATCTTTATCGTTCCCTGATCGGTATGGAAGAAGCTGTTAGTAAAACACTAGCCGCCAGGCTTGAACGTTTCGTCATGGGTGCCGTCAAAGGTATCTTCGATCAGCAGAGCAATATTGATATCAATGCTCCCATTACTGTTTTTACCCTCCGGGATACCGCCGATGAGATTCGGCCCATCATTATGTTTATGATTTTGGACTTTGTTTGGAACGAAGTTCGCAAAAATCTTCGCAAAAGAATGCTCGTCGTTGATGA
Organism: uncultured Pseudomonadales bacterium; assembly: GCA_964357975.1. Classification (GTDB taxonomy): domain Bacteria; phylum Patescibacteriota; class Microgenomatia; order UBA1400; family MFAQ01; genus UBA10133. The sequence continues at coordinate 47,619 of CAYHNG010000002.1, read as the reverse complement.
AGCTTGGTACTTGATGCGCTATGAAGATTCAGCCAAAATCCTTCAAGGCTTTGTCAAACGCGCACGTAAGTATTACTTCGGTGTTTCCATCATTTCACAAAACGTTGACGACTTTCTGGGTTCAGCCTACGGCAAAGCCATCATCACCAACTCGGCTCTCAAATTACTACTCAAACAGTCATCCGCCGCTATCAATCAAATCTCCGAAGTCTTCTATCTCTCTCAAGGGGAGAAACAATTACTTCTTTCGGCCGGCGTTGGAGAAGGTATCTTCTTTGCTGGCATGAATCACGTGGCCATCAAAATTATTTCCTCTGCTGATGAACACGCTCTGGCTACCAGTAAGCCGGCTGAGATTCTTGAACGGCAAAAGCAAGACAAACTTCGTGCCGCCGCCGAAGCCGCTTCTCAGGACCAACCCCAAGAAATCGCCGAGCCATCTAATCCCTAACTATGGCCAATTACGAGACAGAAATATACGAGCTGGGACAAGTTCAAAAGGCACTCCGAAGCGAAATAACCGAAAAAAATCAGAATGATATCTTTCAATGGTTTAGTGTCGGCTCTGGTTATTACCACAACTATTTCAAACAACTTAAGAAGATCAACAAAAAGATCACTTTATGGCCCACTTCTCTGGTTGAAAATCATTTAGTTAACACCAATAATTTTAAAAAGTTTGTTTCTGATGCTGTTGAAATACAAGAAATTATCAATTTCTACAGTTGGCTTTCAAATCAGGACGAGGGAGAAGGAGGAAGACAATCTGTTAAGGAGGAGACTTCTGTTCCCCCGGAAATTGAAGGTCTCGTCGAAGAATATCGTCAAAATCAAGCTCGGTTAAACGAAAAGGAGGTTAAGTCCAGTGGTCAACGCACCGTCGCCGAACAAGTCAAGATTGCTCTCGCTCATTCCAATATCCGCGAACAAATCATGGCCAATCGCCGTGAACGCGAAGAGGCGGGAGAAAAATTTCGTGATATCGACAAAACCATTGTTGATCTCGGCTCACCCAAAGATGGCTCAGTAAAAAATACACTTGCACCATCTTACAAAGCTGTCCAGCGTATAGCCTTTACCTATGAAGGTTTTGAAGAACTCTCACCACATCTTCAAAACCAAATAATTTCGCAGGCAGTCGAACTAAACACCATCGGTATCATCGATCTTGATGTTGCTATTCAAACAGTTTCTCTTCAACTAGGAGTGAAAGATATTTCCACTTCTTTTGTCTCGGAAGTAGTTGAAGAAATTAATGATATCGAACTGGAAATCAGAGACATTGAAGATAAGTTGTCCCAAAACGAAGCCGCCATCGATATTCTGCATTCAAAAGCCACCCTTTCTGCTTCCGAAGAGAAACAACTTGCTGAATTGCTCAAAGTCAACTCTAGTCTCACCTCTAGTCTCAACAAAACATCCACCCGGTTTACTGATTTTGTTGACTCCCAATCAGAGAGATACAAACAACACACTTCGGCAATAGCCGATCATCAAAAAAAAGACCAGGATCTCTTGGAATTCTCTAATGCTGCTAACGACAAAGTTTTTAAGATCCAGGAGAATCTATACGATAATGCCTTCAAGAGCAAAGGAATCGAACCCAGAGGTTTTTCGGATCTGGACAAAATCGCCGGACTGATCACTGTTATTCAAAAAGACATTCCCGGAATTCACCAGTATGCCAGTTATGAAGGTGCCCAAGCCGCCGCCATCATTGGAGGAGGTCAAGGTCAGGCCATACTGGCCTATTCCAAAGGAGTTTCCGGTAGTGTTCTTCGCCAAGCCGAAAAATACGCCACCACCAACCCCAATTCGGCTACCGCTAAGTTTCTCGCCAACAATACCAAAGTTTTTCAAGCCGCCAGACGCTCTATCCGTGAGATAGAAAACTCCAAACTCGGCAAAGATGTTCTTCAGGCTGTAAGTAAAGGCAACCAAATCATCGGTATAGTTACGAACCCGGTTGGATCTCTCAAACAATGGGCCGGTAAAAAAGCCGGCGAACAAATAGCCAAGAGGTTGGTTGAAAGATTCGGGAGTGAGGCTCTCAAAAATGCCCCTAACCTGTTGTTGAGGGAGGGTCTTAAAGATGGAGTCAAAAAGCTAGCTTCTCAAGCTCTTTCCAAAGCGGCTGTCAAAGTCGTTACCTGGGCCGCTGTCAAGCTTGGTATTAGTGTGACGGCCGAGTCTCTCAATGCCATTATTCCCGGACTAGGAGTCATCGTTGATGTTGCCATTCAAGCCATCATTTTTGTTGCTGAACAAACCATCGGTCTAGCCAAAAAAGGATTAGATAATACTTGGAGAGAACTGGGCTGGGGAGACAAATTCAGATCTAGAGATTTGATTATTCCCGTCGTTGCTGCAGGAGCGGTCGCCGTCACCGCAGGGACCACTTTTATACGTGGACTAATCATTCTCAGAAGATCTGTCCAGATTGCCGTGATTTCTGCCATAGGTATCATTATCGGAGCTATCATTGTCGTAGGACTTTATGTTGCCATATCTTATTTAATTGCTCCCATCCTCTCCACCATTGTTCAATTCGATAGTCTTAGTAAGGTCGATTATGCAGAATATGGCGGTGGTGGAGGGCCGGGTGGTGGACCGGGACCAGGAACAGAACCTGGTGGTGGAGTATACAATCTGGACTGTGGAGAAGACTCTGGTGCCGAAATTATGGTACAGGCAGGATCATTCCCTGTAGTTAAAAAACTTCTGACTGGACCAGGAAGATCCGGCTACTGTATCATCCCCACCAAAATCACCATCCACTGGAGTGGCGGTTGGACCAACAATGATGTCACCTACAATACCCTTGTAGAAAGGGGTCTCTCTTGCCAAATTGGCACCGACCAAGACGGCTCGGTTCAGCAATGGCAACAAATGTGGGAAAAGAAGGCGGAGCTCGCCTACTGTGTTGGGGGGAATGAAAATAACTACTGTCTCAACAATGAAATGGTAGGAGCTTGGTTTATTCCGCCCGGAACATCTCCCACCAAACCGGAGGAAAAATCACCCAGTGAAGCAGAAATTCAGTCTTCCGTCAATTCTACTTGTTTTATGATGAAGCAGTACCATATTCCCTACACTCAGATCTTTGGGCATTACGAATTACGACCGGGAAAGAATGATCCTGGTGTAGAATTTTTGGATTATTTTATTAATCGAGTCAAACAACAATGTCCTTAAATCTAGCTCGAATCAAAAAAACCACGCTAATAATCGTAATTGGAATTATCTTCCTCATACTAATTCTATTCGCTCAAAACACCCTCACCAAAAGTCGCAAACCATTTTCATCATCGCCCCAGCCTCTAGAACCTACAAAAACGCAACCTACCGTCCAACCAACTATGCAAATCGAATCAGAGTTTGAAAAGTTCATGAAACAGTATCAGTTTATGTTTTGGCATCTTCCAAATTCAGATAAAAGCATATCATTAGGTTGGATGGGTGATATTCCTATTGTCATAAAGGACCAACAAATATTTAACCCCTACACAAATACAGCCATAAAAAAACTTGCTAATAATGAAGTTGCTCTCCTGAATAGCAATGGCGAGGCTTTGGTAATCTCCCCTGAAAAAGAAAAAATTTTAAATTTGAAAACTCTAGTCGAAAAAGACATCACTCAAAAAGAAAGAGAGTATTTTAGTTATATTTGGTACGAAAAACCAAATTCGATTATCGCCTTGTCTGAGGACAAGAAATCACTATACGTAGTTAACCTTCTCACTAATCAAAAATCGGAGATAGCTAAAACAGCCAATCAGTTCAATCCGATCTCAATCACTTCAAACAATAAGGTCGTCGTCGCAACAGACAATGAGTATTTGTATCTTTATATCGAAGGATTAAACAAAATAAAGCTCGACGATACGACCAAAGAATCTATCACTTTTTGGCTAAAAGACGAATTATATCTAGTCGAAAAAGTCACCAAACCAAGGTTACTCGACTTCATCATGTTGGTCGATATCGGCAAACAGCAATTCAAACAAATTATCACCAGCTCTTCACAAATCAATAGACTAAATCTGAAAATAAAACCGTCAGTAAATCAAAAAAACGACATGGTGCTTTTCTCGGAAAATAAAGGTCTGGTTTGGATACTTTCAAAAGATCAGGCCATCACCAGGATCTACCCACAGTTACAGTTACCACCGGAAGCCTGGTCTAATTCTGCACCCTAACCGGCATTACTACCTGAATCCAGCCGTCATCATCCTCTCTCTTGAAGACGCTTGGTTTGAGTTCCCCTTCCGTCTCCCAAACCACTCTCTCCGCATTGTTCACTCCCAGATAATCTAATAGATATCTGGCATTAAAAGCGACGGTCAAACCTTCTCCTTCAATTTCCGTTTCGATCTCTGTCGAATTGCTTCCAAGCTGACTACTTTCCGCTTTCACAATTAGTCTTTCACCTTCGATGGTCATTTTTACAATATTGGCATTGTCCCTTGCAAACAAATTGGCCCTCTTGACCGCTTCTAGTAGCTCTTCCCTGTTAAATACCGCCTTTGTTGAGTAAGTATTCGGCATAATTTGTTGATAGGGCGGAAACTCGCCTGCAATCAGGCGGGAGGAGACTTCCATATCGGCAATGGTAAAGATCACCTGTTGATTTTCTTTGTCAAATTCAATACCAAAATTATCCTCACCTGTCTCAGCCAGGACTTTGGATATTTCCTGAAGAGATCGTGCCGGTAAAATAAAACGGGTGTTCTTCTCAATAGTTGTTTTGCCAACATTTAATTTATCAACTCCCAATCTGTATCCATCTGTCGCCGCCAAAATAGTCTTATTCTCTTCCAACTCCCACAAGACACCGGTCAAGACCGGTCTTGTATCATCACGTGCCGCCGAAATACACACCCGATCCATCTTTTGTCTAAAATCTCCACTCTTTAAGGTAATTTGAGGTTTTTTGGCTCTAGGAATACTTGGAAAATCCTCCACCCCTTGTCCTACAACTTCTGCGTTAATACCTTTGGCGGAAACTGTTAAAGTGTTTTTTTCTGCCGAAAGAGTTACATTTCCAGCCGGCAAACTGGCCACCAATTCTCCAAAAAGCTTTGCCGGTACTACCATCTCTCCTTCCTCATCTATCTTGGCCGGTAGTTTCACCCAAAAACTTACTTCCAAGTCAGTCGACACCAAATTTACTTCCTCCTTTGTCACTTTCAAAAGAACACCCGACAAAATAGGCAGCTGAGGTCTTACCCCAATACCTCGATTTACAATTCCTAGATATTTCTTTAAGTCGGTTGACAATACAGTTATCTTCATATTCAAGCATTATAACGAAGTTGTAAGCGAATATAAGAGGAAGCACAGTCTGGATATTTCAATAACAAGGTTATTGAAAAGAAGACGAGCAAGCTCTTATCAGTTCCCTATTGTATATGTATTTTTATTCTATAACCTCATTCATCTCGATTCCCTTACCAAAGGATTCTCCTTGTATGTAACCATGCGAGGTGAATCCTTATCGGCCTCCATTATCATCTCTCTTTGTTATAAATAATATATTTATCTTAAATAAAAATAGTAGTGAGTAGTAATAGAAGCGGTGGACAAGTGGATAGTAGCTTTGCCCCTTGCCTACATTCTCTGTTATTAATATTTTTTTGACTCTTACATCCACCCTTTTAATATCAAAATTACTGTCCCACACCTCGCACCTTGCACTAACAACCTTTGTTTTCTGTGGATTCTTTTCTGAATAACTTGGTCGTTTATCCACCCGTTTCCTGAAAATTTAAAACTTCTACACAGTTTCTTAAGATATCCACAGAGCGTGGATAAGTTGTGGATAGTTAGGTGTATAACGCCTGTTTCAGAGCCATTACTTTACGCCTGATATCCATATTTTTCTCAATTTCTAGCTCCATTTTCTCGCATGCATGCATCACTGTAGTATGATCTCGGCCTCCCATCAACTCCGCGACTTCAGTCAGATTAAGCTTTAGTGTTTCTCTCAGAATATACATGGCAATGTGTCTCGCCACTACCAAGTCGGCCTTCCTACTCTCCCCCAAGAGATCTTTGTTTCTGAAATCAAAATACTTGGCGACTGTCGAGATCACCTTGATCGGTCGCACTTTAATGTCTTTCACAGTATTGGCCGGAAGTCCCATTGTTTGCTGTACCATTTCTCTGGTTAAGACTCCCCCGTCAATACTGGCACCTGTGGCTAGCCTGACGAAAGTTCCTTCCAGCTCGCGGGCATTTGTTGGATAGCTATTGGCAATTAGTTCAAAGGCACTATCTTCTACTTCTGCTTTAATATCTAGTGCTCGCTGCCGCAAAATCGCCAGTCTCATCTCGTAGTCCGGTAAACCAATATCCACCATCATGCCACCCAAGAAGCGGCTTCGTAGTCTATCCTCCAAACCGACGATCTCTTGTGGTTTTCGGTCACTCGTCATGATAATCTGCGCTTGTTTATTTGTCAGTTCGTTAAAGGTATGGAAGAACTCTTCTTGTGTTGAATCTTTTCCCCCAAAAAACTGCACATCATCTACCAGCAATGCTCCTACCTGTCGATATTTTTTCTTAAAAGCATCCGTCATTTTGGATTTAAACGAACCGACCAAATCGTTCGTAAACTGTTCACTTGTCACACAGACTACTTTACCCACTCCTTTTTTGACCAGTTCATGTCCTACCGCATGCATCAAATGAGTCTTTCCAACCCCGACTCCCCCATAGATAAATAGTGGGTTGTGTCTGGTGCCGGGATAGTCGACCACTGCTTTGGCGGCGGCGAAAGCCAGTCTATTCGAACTTCCCACCATGTATGACTCAAAAACATAACGGGGATTCAGATTGGTTCCGGTTTGTTTATTCTCCTCCTGTGGGGTAAATAGTCCAATGCTGGTCTCATTTACCTCCCCCATCTTATTGATTTCCTTTTTACTCAACTTAACTTCTTTGGTAGCTTCAACCACAATCAAAGCGATATCACACTTCTTTTCGGAAATTTTTTCGGCGGCTTGTTTGATGAGACTGTAATACTTGGTCTCGATGGTGTGACTCAAAAAAACAGATGAAGCCGCCAACTCCAAAAGCAGTCGTTGATCATCAATCGGAGTTACCGATCGCAAGAAACAAGGCTTGATAAAGCCTGCAAAACTGGCGGGAGACATCGAAACGCCCAACTCACCGCAAATGCTATGCCATAACTTCTCACTGTCCATACGCCCATTCTCACTACTTATCCACATTTTTACAACCCCCAAATTACCCAAAAAGAATAATACTATCCACATCACAAATCCAGCTCCCCTACAAGGATCTTCCTTGTAGGTAGTCCTGCGAGGAGGTTCCTTATTGGTCTCCATCAAAATTACCATCCATTCGCTCCGGACATTTATCAGGTATAATACTCACCAGTCACGTGTCATGTCATTCCGAGCGTAGTCGAGGAATCTCACTCCACGAATTAAACAACAATCACCCTATATGCCCAAAAGAGTCTACCAACCCAAAAAAGTCAAACGTATCAGAAAACACGGTTTCCGTATTAAGATGGCCAGTGCCTCCGGTCGTAATGTCATCAAACGTCGCCGAGCTAAGGGCCGAACCAAGTTAGCGCTCTAAAATGCCACTTCCGGCCACAAACCGGCTTCCCCTACGCAAAGAGCGTGATCGTCTCACCCGTGAAGGCCGATCCTTCCACACCCGCCACTTCACCATCGTCACTGCCCCCACCCCCCTCTCTTCTGTCATCCCGAGCGCAGTCGGGGCCGATGGTACCCGAAGGGGTAGATCTCACTCCACCCAAACCTCCGTCATTCCTGCAAGGAGAGTCCTTGCAGGTCTCCATACGACAAATCCCCTCGTCCCTAGATTTTCCATTCTATTGTCCAAAAAAACCGCCCGTCTCGCCGTCGACCGCAACCGCATCAAACGTGTCACCTCCGCCCTCTTAGCCGAACTACTCCCCCAATTCCTCCCCGCCGATTACCTGGTCATCCCCAAGCGCTCCGTCCTCGACACCCCTCACCCCGACCTTCTTGCCGATCTCTCCTCCCTCCTCCCCAAACTCAAATAATCTCTCCTCCGATTCTCCCAGAACTATCATTTTGCCCGATTTGAAGGTACAATACCCTCTTAGAACACACCGGCACCCTAAAAAGGAGAACAACCAATGTCAAATTGGATTAACGAAGCCCGGCAAAGAGCCCTTGAGATTAAGAAAAAAGATGAAGAAAGAACAAGGCTTGAATTGCAAAAAATAGAAATTGAGGCTGAAGGACCAAAACGGTTGGCATACGTCAGAAAGGTCTTTCGGCAGAATTCTGCGAAAGCAATTAGAGATATCTGTATCGTTCTTGACAAAGCAAAAAGACAAGGGTTGCAGGTATCTGAGATGTTCGAAGGTCCCGAAAGAGGAATCTCTGGGGATCTATGGGTGTCTTACACTTATGAATCAGACGACACAAACCCATTGGCGGGTGGAACAGTGTATACCCATTATGGTGCTTCCTGGACTATTACAGAACAAAGTAAGAATGCATCAATTCGAATATCAATGGGGCTATGGCACTGCAAAGGTAAGAACTGGTGGAATAATGGAGTTGTTATTTACAAGCCCACCATCACTGCCCCCGAAGTCGAAGCCCAGATCAAAGCCTGGCTCGTCCAAATTTTTTCCGAACAAAAGTAATTGCCAACAGGGTTTTACCACCCTGTTTTTTATTGTCAAGAACCCGTCATTTCGACCGAAGTGGAGAAATCTCAAAGTATTCGCATCAAAATGGAGTAAGATCTCTCGACTACGCTCGAGATGACAAATAAATAATACTTAACTCCAATAATGCTAATTATTGACTTCGGGTATTTTATGGCATAAATTAAATATATGCCCAAAAAAGTAATTGATCCTACCAAGATCGTTATTTTTCAGAAGAAAGAAATCCGCAAAACCATTTACAAAAATGAATGGTACTTCTCCATCACAGATGTCATAACCGCTCTTACAGGTAGTAGTATTCCGAGAAGATATTGGAGTGACTTAAAAATAAAAATTATCAAAGAAGGTAATTCTGAGTTGTACGAAAAAATCGTACAACTGAAACTAACCTCCACTGATGGAAAACTGTACAAAACAGATTGTGCCAACACGGAAACAATCTTCCGAATCATCCAATCGATCCCCTCTCCCAAAGCCGAACCATTCAAGCGTTGGCTGGCCAAAGTCGGCTACGAAAGAATTCAAGAAATAGAAGATCCGGAACTCGCCCAAAAAAGAGCCAGAGCCATTTACAAAGCCAAAGGCTACCCCGATAGTTGGATAGAAAAACGCATAAGGTCAATCGCTATTCGTGAAGATCTCACCGAACAATGGGAAATTCACGGAGTCAAGCTCCAAAAGGAATATGCCATTCTTACGGCCGAAATCTCCCAAGCCGCTTTTGGAGTCACTCCCTCACAGCACAAACAGATAAAGGGATTGGAAAGACAAAATCTCCGGGATCACATGTCCGACCTGGAACTACTCTTCTCCATGCTAGGGGAAGCTTCCACTACCGCCATTACCAAGACCGAACACCCCCAAAGGTTTCACCGAAAATAAAAAGGTCTCTCGTCGAGGTGGAAAGATCGCCGGAAATGCTCGGGTAAACCTGGAAAAAGAAATCGGCCAGAGTGTTGTCACACCCAAAAACTTCCTTTCAAAAGCAAGCACAAACAAAAACCTGAAATAAAAGATCCGGTCAGATTCTTTGTTTCTCTTCTTAATCGTTCCCTGTTTCTAAACAACTTCTCAAACTGTCTGCCAAAGTAGCTCGTTCTTCCGGCAAGGAAACTCTGGTGTCCAAAATACTCTTGTGAAGCTCGTCTCCGAGATATCTAGGGTATATATGGAGGTGATAGTGAAAGGCATGCTGATCTCCCGCCGGCTCGTTATTTTGCATTACGGTAACTCCATCACAATTGGTCGCTTCCTTCATCGCCCGTGCCACTTTCTTTGAGAGAGATAAAATACGACTGCCGATGTCCTCCGGCAAGTCATACAAGTTCTCATAGTGCTTGACGGGTACTATCAGTGGATGTCCTCCATTCTTGTCAAACTTGCTACTAATAAAGGCCATTACAACCTCATCTTTGTAGAAGATATCCGGCTGTTTAATCATCGTACTTTCATTTTCCACTCCCTCTACCGCCAAACAGATCGGGCAAACATAGTTTTCCGGCGCATGGTTATACATAGGTCAATTTTATCAGTACAAGATATAATCCCCTTGTATGATTTCTTTTTACCAAAAATACATCTCACCTTACTACCACGCACTCGGCCACGCTCTGTTTGGCTCTTCCTTTGCTTGCCGCTTCTCCCCTACCTGTTCGGAATACGCCAAAGAATCCTTTCGCCTTCATGGTATCATTACCGGGACAAAACTCTCCATAGGTCGCTTTCTCCGCTGTCAACCTTTCTCCAAAGGCGGGGTAGACCCGGTACCACCCCGCCGAACGGCGAGGCCTGCTAAAATCAAATATTAATACTGAGTAATACCGAAGTAACTATGCTCGCACCAATCAACTACATCCTCTATCAAGTCCTTGTCTTTTTCTATCGTCTTTTTGGCGGCAATCTTGGTTTACCCATCATCGCTATCACCCTTATCACCAAATTTATCCTTATTCCTCTTGTTCTTCCCTCCATGAAGTCAGCCAAAAAAATGCAGGAACTCAAACCTGCTTTAGACAGGCTCAAGGAAAAACACAAAGACAAAAAAGAGCTTCAAGTGGCCCAAATGGCTCTCTACAAAGAGCAAGGCATCAACCCTGCCGCCGGCTGTCTTCCCCAAATAGTTCAAATCATTATTCTCATTTCTCTGTATCAAGTCTTCATGGAATTTATCAAACAACCTTCCATTGGAGGGCTTCTCGTCAACCCCCACTTTCTTTACTTAGACCTTACCAAGCCCGACCATACCTATATCATGCCGGTTCTCGCCGGAGTTTCTCAGCTAATTTTCTCCCTCATGATGCAGTCCGGAGTTGAATCTCACGTCCAGAATCCAAAACAAAAAGACGAAAAGAAAAAGGAAGAAGATAATCTGGAGATGGCCGCCAGCATGCAGCAGCAAATGCTCTACATGATGCCGATTATGACTGTTTTGATCTCTCTTAACTTTCAATCCGGTCTCATTCTTTACTGGGTAGTTTCTACCATCTTTTCTATTGTTCAACAATACTACTTCTCCGGTCTGGGTGGCTTAAAACCCATCCTTCTTAAACTAAGGGTTATCAAACAATAATTAACATGGACCAATCAAAGGTTACCGAAATACTCTCCAACGTTTTGACTCAACTGGAGCTTAACGAAGATCAAATCAAAATCGAGGTTGCCGACGAGGACAATATCAATATTCTCCTGACCCCCTCTACAGACGCCGCCGGTATTTTTGTGGGACATCATGGTGAAGGTTTGGCTTCTCTCCGTATGATCTTCTCTCTCATGATCTATCAGCGCTTTGGTGTCTGGCCCAAACTTCATCTTAATGTAAATGACTATCAGGAACGACGCGAGGACTCCCTCAAAGAATTGGCTCAGAATGCCGCCGACAGGGCCGTCTCCCTCCAAAAGGAAATAATTCTCCCCAATCTCAGTTCCTTCGAACGCCGCATTATCCATCTCTTTTTGGAAGAATACAAAGGCGTCCGGACCGAATCACGTGGTGAAGCCCCCTATCGTCAAATGGTAATCATTCCCACCGCAGAATAAGGGGGTACAATCTCCTTAGTGTTTTCAATCATCCTTCTCCAACTAATTGTCTTCTTTCTTCCATCCCAACTCGGACTTCATTTTTGGCCCGAGTTCTCTCGTGCGGCCGGCATCAAAATCGACTATCTCTCCCCCACTCTTTACTTCACCGACCTCCCACTCATCGCTTTCATTGCCCTAAATCTCAAGATTATTATCACTTGGCTCAAAAACCATAAGTTTAAAGTTGGTTCCTTCTTGGTATATGTTTTCCTTAACTCCTTTTACGGGGTCTCGCCTCCTAACTCTGTTTTTTGGTGGGGGCGAGTTTTACTTTATCTCCTCTTTTTTCTTACCCTTCGTCTTAGGAAAGTCACTTGGTCTCAAGTGAGACAACCTCTTATAATCTCCACCCTTTTGGTGGTTTCATTGGAGATGTTTCAATTGTTCCGCCAATCCTCCCTCGGCGGTCTCCTCTACTGGCTTGGGGAAAGGGCCTTTACTTCCTCTACCTCCGGTCTCGCCAGACTCTCTCTCGGAGGGTTAGATTTTGTTCGGCCTCCTTCCCTCTTTTCTCACCCCAACTCTCTTGCCGGCTATCTTCTTATTGTTTACTATCTTCTTCATCTTCACCGAAGTGCACTCTGGCACCGTCTTTTTGTGTTTCTCGGACTACTTCTTACTTTCTCCAAAGGGGCTCTCCTCGCCTTTCTTCTGGTCTTCACTTTTCCACTTAATTCCTTCTTTCCTATTGTTTCGTTTCTTACATTTTCTCTGCTTCAACCGGTACTACCTAACCTTCTGCCTAGTCTTCAATTCGTTTCCGACCGCTTTTTTCTTCTGGTTCCTTCTCGGTATATTATTTTCCAGTCTCCGCTCTTGGGTGTTGGGCTTGGAAACTTCATCCCCTCTCTTGTCCGGTTTCTTCCCGGCTCATTCTTGCTCTCGGAGAAATTACAGCCGGTTCACAACCTGCCGGTTCTGCTTGTGTCAGAGATTGGCTTTGTCGGGTTAGCTCTTATCGTTCTTCTTCTTCACCAAAATTACCGAAAAATTCTCAATCCCCAATTTCTCACGCTTGTAGTCATCGTCATCATTACCGGTTCTTTTGATCATTACTGGTGGACACTTCCTCAAAACAAACTCATTCTTCTTCTCGCCGGAGCGATTTTACTGTAGACTATGCCTATGTCGAAAACCCTAGATTTACTGGAAATAAATACCGATGGAGGTTCCCGGGGTAATCCGGGCCAGGCCGCCATTGGTGTCGTCGCCAAAGCCGATGGTCATGTTGTCTTTACTCTCTCGGAAAAAATTGGTGAGACGACCAACAACGTGGCCGAATATACCGCCGTCCTCAGAGCTTTAGAAGAAATTGAAATCCGGGACATCTCTACCGAAAAAATTCGCTTTATTCTTGACTCCGAACTGATTGTCAAACAAATCACCGGTCTCTATAAAGTTAAACAACTACATCTCCAAGAGTTACGAAAGTCCATTGTTAGTCTGATCAAAAAACTCAGAGACAATGATCAAATAAAACTAATGTCCTTTGTTAATGTGCTTAGAGACAAAAACAAAGAAGCCGACCAGTTGGTTAACGACGCTCTCAATAAATAACTTTCCATAAATTTTCACGGATTTCAAAGCAATACTATTGATGATCTTGTGGTCAAAAACGAATGTGAATAAGTCTAATCAATCGCAGCCAATAATTTTCACATGTAGAAAGTAATAACAGAATAGTAGATAAAATAGGCACAGAGTAAAAAAGTTAACAAGGCCAGAAAACAATAGAAAGAAACGTATATACAGAAATAAACAAAAAGGTAAAAGTACAAATCATCTATACTAAATTAATGGCGGAAGGTGTTATCAAAATTGCTGTCTGGAGCAACAACTCATTTCTTGAGGAAAGTTTTCTTGGTCAAATTGACTCACCGGAAATAAACTTTCGGCCTCTCAAGGACATCATCCAGCTTCCTTATGTTTTGGCGTTAATTGACCTTTCGCAAGACCTAAGTCACATCAGCCAAAAAATTATTGAAATCTACGATCAAGTCAAAAAAAGAAACCAAAAATTAACCGTCTTGATTCTCCATGGTGAACAAATTGATTCCGAGAAAAACCTCTATTTCCAAGAACTACTTAACAAGCTTGGAGGTGACCGTCCGCTACATCGCTTGGTGTACCTTAGAGATTTATTTCAATCCACTCTTCTATACTCTGAGACCTATTTGGAAAAATATGTTCTCGAGGCTATAGCGGAGAGAAAGATCTCAATATCCAAAAAAGGTGAAAATAATTTTTATCCTGTTTCCTTTGGCGATCTCACCGGCTGTCTCCAAAAAATCTTCTTTTTACATAATACTGCCGGAAAAAGTTTTTGGGTTGTAGGAGATCCTATCACCGATCTCGAGATTGCCTATTTGATCAAAAAAAATCTGGAAGATTCTGAGGGACCTGAGTTTGAAATCGATGCGGGGGGAGTGGATCAAAGTTTCGACATGGACCTAAGCAGCTTGGGCAATCAAACCAGAGCTCTACTAAATTGGGAGCCTCAAGACGATTTCGCCTCCAAACTGAAAGACGCTGTACGTCGTCTTTCGGAAGATCGCACCTTACTACTGACAAAACTTCATTATGCTCACAAGCAAAACCAGCACCTGAAACTGAAGAGGCTAAGCTCCTGGCTTCAATCACTTTCCGGAATTATCGTCAGCTTCAAAATAAAAAAGGGGAGTGTAAAAAATATTGAAACCGCTCGTCAATTAGTCACCAAAACCCTCGAATACATCATTGTCTCGGTTGCCGCTGTTTATTTAATTTTAACTCTCGGCTATATCTACTTTACGGCACTTTCTTTAAAAAGTCTGGAGACCACTCTTTTTGACATGAGAAAAGGCAATATTGCCTTATCGGTCAAAGATCTCGGCCGATCGAAATTCTACTCACAGATAGGGGAATACTCCTACTCTGTCGTCTCGCCTGTCGTCTCGATAGTGGCCAGTGATATTCATGAAAAAAATTTCAATCTCTTCATATTTCTTAAATACTCACAAGAGAGTCTGGCTAGTCTCCAACAAACCTACCAATTGGCCGAGAAAATTTATCAAACCATTGGAGGCCCGTCCACCGGGCAGTTCTATGGAGACACGATCCTCGCTCTCCGGTCGAATCTTAGTCAGGTCTATGAAAATCTTAATCAAATTGAACTTTTAAGTAATCAGAACAAGTTGCCCTTAGTTTTGCAGGAAAAAATCAATTCCAACCCTGAATTCAAAAATTTAAAATTAGTCGAGCTACAAATTTCGGACCTTCTAAAAACCTCCGAACTTATACCTGTATTTTTGGCAGGGGACTCGGCCAAAAATATTGTCGTTCTCTTCCAAAACAGCCAAGAGATAAGAAGTACCGGAGGAGCCATCGACTATGTTCTGGTGTTAGTTTTGGAGCAGGGTCGTCTTGTCTCCAGAAATATCTATCGGAGTGACGAGTTGGATTCTTTGGCTACCGGCGTGGTTGCGGCTCCGCCGTTTGTTAGTCGCTTCACCGGTCAGGTTGATTGGAAAGTCAGGGATCTAAACTACAACCCTGATTTTCCCCAAACAGCCACTAATATCTCGTGGTTTATTGAAAAAACACTCAAATTCAAGCCGGACATTATTCTCGCAGTCAACGACCGGCTTATCGAGAGTTTGCTCGTGGAGGACAAAGGTCTTCTGCTCGATGGGCAAAATATTACCGCTGAATCGTTTCAAAAGGAACTAGCCACGAACTCTCCAAGCACAATTTATCAAAAACTTATCGACTACTATCTCGACGCTTTCTTTGGTCACGAGAGGTCTCTCGTCTTCTTTGGGAGGGTCCTTGCCAAACAATCGGAAGAAGATCAATTGTATTTCTGGACTTCGGATTCCGATATCGAAAAATCCTTTATTGGTCGTTCTTATGCCGGGTCTGTATACCCTCATGTCTGCCACGGGGGGTTATCAAGTGTCGCCAACTGTTTATCTCAGACTACCTACTTAAATGTCTCCAATTTTTCCTTTCTACCCTTGTCGAATATTCTCCAACGAAAAATACTTCATTCTGCTTGGCTGGAACCAAATCGTGTTCTCCACGAGTATCTGGTCCAGTATCAATTCACGGAAAATCTTACCGATGTAAACCGAACTCTAAACGAGATAATTCAGCTCTACGCTCCGGCTGGCTCGGTCTTGGACCAAATTCTATTGGATGATAAAAGTATTTCCATAAGGTTGGTCACTCAACAGAGGGATAATGATTTGGAAAGGTTCCAGATCCCCATCTCCCTTACCGCCAATCAACCGCATAGCCTAGTAATCAAATTCATTACCTTCTTAGACAAACCTATCTTAGTACCCTTTGCCTATTCCCTTACCGAATATCGTCAACCGGGTCTTCTCAATCAGTCTTCTGAACTCAATATTAAAATACCCGACAAGGCCAGACCTGCAGTCATTACCGAGCAGGTCACTTCCGGCCAGAACAATCTGGGGATTGTCTTACCTCCCAGAACTTCCACCTTTGGCGTTAGTTTTGTCTTGGGCAGTCAATAAAAGTTGAGAAGCCTGGCTTTCTAAGATACAATACCAATCATGAACAAATATATCTTAAAAGCAGATAAGCGCCTCCTTACAGGTAGTAAGGTTAAGAAATTACGCCGACAAGGCGTTATCCCGGCCAACGTTTTTGGCCACACTATCAAAAGTCAAGCCATCCAAGTCTCGGAAGTTGAATTCAATCGGATTTATAAAGATGCGGGAGAAACCAGTCTCATCTGGCTTAAAGTCGAAGGCGAGGATAAAGAAAGACCTACTCTTATCAAGGGTTTAACCAACAATCCCACTACCGGCAAGAAGTACCACGTCGATTTTCATCAAGTGAACCTTAAAGAAAAGGTTACCGCCAATGTGCCTGTCGAAGTTGTCGGAGAGGCTCAGATGGTTAAGGATGGTTTGGCTGTACTTGATATCAATTTACACGAAATCGAAGTCGAAGCTCTACCTACCGATATTCCCGAAAGCGTCATTTTCGATATCTCTGCCCTCAAGGAGATTGGTGACAGTCTTAAGCTTTCCGATGTCAAACTTCCTTCCGAGGTCACCGTTCTTACCGATCTTGAGACAATTATTGTCGCCTTAGGCGCCCCACAGAAGGAAGAAGCTCCTCTGGTTGAAGAAGCTCCGGCAGAGGCTGAGGTTACCGGTGCCGTTCCTGCTGAAGGTGAGGCTAAAGAAGGCGAGAAGCCGGCAGAAGTGCCAAAAGCCGAATA
Organism: uncultured Pseudomonadales bacterium; assembly: GCA_964357975.1. GTDB lineage: Bacteria > Patescibacteriota > Microgenomatia > UBA1400 > MFAQ01 > UBA10133. The sequence continues at coordinate 30,598 of CAYHNG010000002.1, read as the reverse complement.
ACTCACTTGACACTAGCTGTGGCTTTCCTTCACCGGTGTTACGGCATGGATTGGTACTGCCGGTGTGCTCATTATTGCCACAATCTGTGGCTTCATGGCTTACAAAGGAACCGACCCCTGGTTTGAGACAAAAGGAACATGGTTCGAAGAAGACGAAGGTTAACTATTTTTTTGCATAGCCCGTTTCTAAAGAGACGGGCTATTGTTATTTAAATCGGCCACTTCTGACTAATAATCAATCCTTCCTCCGGAAACGCCTCTTTCCACACCGCTTCCGTCACAAAGGGGACGAACGGGTGAAGCATTTTCAAAAATGATTCAAATCCAGCTTTGAGGACCTCGTCACTAATCCTTCCTTGTTTATTTTCTTCAATCTGCTCATCACAAAACCAGTGCCAAAATTCATTGTAAATATACTCCGCCGCCAGTCCGACACGGTTATCCTCCAACAATCTGGTTAATTCCTTTTTTATTACCTCCATCTTCTTTTCAAAGTCATCATCTTTCTCTCCTCCAACGCCGTCATTGCGAGGAACGGAGTGACGTGGCAATCTCACTCCATCTGACATTATTGATCCAAGTTCCAACACATATCTTCCCGCATTCCAAATCTTATTCCCGAAATTTCTCATACCCCGTACTTTGTTCTCTCCCGTGTTGCTATCTTGTCCTGGCGTCGTGCTCATGACCAGGGCCATCCTCAGAGAATCCGCTCCATATTTTTCGGTCAAGTCCAAAGGATTGATCACGTTGCCTTTACTTTTGCTCATCTTTTCTCCCTTTTCATCTCGCACCAATCCGTGTAAATACACCGTTCTAAAGGGAGATTTTCCTGTCATATATATGCCGAGCATCATCATCCTCATCACCCAAAAGGGGAGAATGTCATAGGCTGTTTCCATTACGCTCGTTGGATAATATGCCTCAAAGTCTCCCGGTTTACCGGTTTTTAGTGTCACCACTGGCCATTGGCCGGAAGAAAACCAGGTATCAAACGTATCTGTTTCCTGAATCCACCCTTCACCCGGGCTCTTCTCACTCACCACATACTCCTCATTTTCTGTCTTGATTCCTTGAGTTCTTGATTCCTTGAGTTCTTTTGGTGGATACCACACCGGTATTCTTATTCCCCAAACAATCTGCCGGCTGATATTCCAATCTCGTAAGTTGCTTAGCCAGTGACGTAAGATTTTGTCATGACCGGATCCCATAATCTCCGTCTCTCCTTGATCGAGAGCTTTCAGAGCTTTATCTGCAAGAGTTTTAACCTTGATAAAGAATTGTTTCATCGGCAAAGGCTCAATTATTCGATGGCATCGATAACAAGTACCCACGCTGTGAAGATAAGGTTTCGTTTCTATTAAAGCTTCTCCCAAATCAGTCACTACCTTCTCTCTCGCCTCTACTGTGTTCAACCCCTCATATTTCCCGGCATTCTGGGTCATCTTGCCGTTATTTCCGATTACCTGATAGTCTCTGACAATCTCTTCCATATTCCACCCTTGCCTTACCGCTACCTCCCAATCATTTTGATCGTGAGTCGGAGTAATCTTTACGGCACCGGTTCCAAACTCCATGTCCACCATTGAGTCCCCGACAATGGGTATTTCTCTCCCTACGAGTGGCAAGGCAACCTTCTCGCCAATCAGCTTCTTGTATCTGGGGTCATCCGGATTAACGGCCACTGCCACATCTCCGAGCATGGTTTCCGGTCTGGTAGTCGCCACCATAATTTTTCCGTAATTTATTTTGTAGAGCTTGTCCTCTCGATCCTCATGATCCACTTCCAGTTCCGAATAGGCGGTCCCACATCGGGTGCAGTAATTGACTAGTTTGACACCTCTGTAGACCAATCCGTCTTCGTGTAGCTTTACAAAGGTTTTGATAACCTCTGTGACCACCTCCTGGTCGAGGGTGAACTTATATCTGCTCCAATCGGCACTTGCTCCCAATTTTTTCATTTGTTCGATCGCTACTCCGGAGTTTTCTTGTACATAATCCCAGATCATTTGATATAGAGTGTCCCTATCAAAATCAAATCGACTCTTTTTCTGTTTAGCTAATTTCTTTTCAAAGACAAACTGCGTTTCGATTCCGGCATGATCAGTACCCGGAAGCCACAGAGTCGCTTCACCTCGCATTCTGTGGAATCTAACCAGAATATCCTCGATCGTCACAAACATCGCATGTCCCACATGTAACGGATCATTGGCGTTTGGAGGTGGCATAATGATCGTTAAAGTCTTCTGTCCGGTTTTTGCTACCCCAGCTCCAGTAGGGGGAGTAAAGGCTCCACTAGCCTCCCACTCGCGATATATCTTCTCTTCGTATTCTTTGTGATCGTAATTCTTTTCCATCACCCTCATTTTACCTCATCACTTGACGAAAGCCTTAAGGGGCACTATAATACCCCATAAGAAACATACCCTGACATACGAGGAGAACCCCCATGCCCACACCAACACTCATTTTGGTGCTATTAAGTGCCTTCATCATCGTGGCCAACATGCTCAAGCCGGCCAACTACGTCCCCAAGAAGATCGATTACTTCTTTTTCTTTGCAAGCATCGTGCTCATTGTGATCTTCGCAATCTACTCCGACGGGTTGCTTGTTTTTGCTCTTTCAATACAATCATTCTCGGACTACTACTATCTCAATCTTTTTCGTCGGAAGGTGGTCTCGGAAACAACCACTCTGAAGAAATAGACATTGCACCGCCCACCCTTACCGGTGGGTTTTTCTTTTTTTTTGGATCATGGTATGCTCCGACATGGACAAAAATGAACATGAAAAGAACACCCTTGCATATTATGATCACCACGCTCGAGAGTTTAATTCTTTTAGGGGAGAGGGGGTCAGTCACTACTGGTCAAAGGAATTAGCCCTCTTTCAAAAACTATTGCCCGATGGAACTGTTTTGGAAGTTGGTTGTGGTATCGGCAATGAGGCCTTACTTTTGAGAGAAATGGGCTATGGCTACGTAGGGACCGATATTTCTTTGGGGATGCTGTCGATTGCCAAGTCCCGCTATCCGGAGGGAAATTTTGCCTGTCAGGATCTTCGAGTTCCCGGTCTTTCACCAAAATTTGATGGTCTTCTGGCCATTGCCTCGCTTCTTCATCTGGATAAGGCCGAAATCGTTTCTTCTCTCGCGGTGTTAAGAGATCAACTTCGTCAGGGTGGCATCGGTCTTATAACCCTCAAAGAAGGTGTTGGTACTGAAGTCGACAATAAAGGTCGTTTTTATTCATATTATTCGGTTGAGGAAATGGCCAAATGTCTGGTCGAGGCAGGTTTTAATTTGTTGGATATTACCCTACATGAAGAAAAAGACCACCCCTTTATTTGTTGCTTTATTAAAAACCCCTAAACTGTCACCAGACTTGGCTCAGGCTTGAAACTCATCCCTTGACGGGGACCCTAAGGGATACTATAATATCCCATAACTAACATTCTTTAACAGACCGAGAGGAGAGAGAGATGTTCCTAAATATTCTTGGGATCGTTTTTATAGTATTTGCTGTACTTCTTGTTCTGGTGAAACTTTTTTACAGACCGAGACCAAGAAGTTCGATCAGGGAGAGTGTTTATCGAGGACCTGAGAAAGAAGTCTTCTTCGAGGGGAACAAGCCATACGGCGTAGCAGGCATACTCGCTGTCATAGGTCTGGCGCTCCTTGCTCTATAGAAAAATTGTCTCTTTATTACCCGCTTTTGCCGGCGGGTTTTTTTATTTATTTCGATTAGACCGTCGCCAGACTTGGCTCCGGTTTTAGGTCTAACTCCGCTTCTTCACGGCGTAGTATAGCTACTGCACCAACCATTGCGGCGTTGTCTCCGCAATATTTAAGTTCAGGTACAAAAAACTTTGTTTCTTCTGTCTTCTCTACTTCAGCTCTCAACCTTTCTCTGAGTTTTTTGTTTGCCGCCACTCCACCAGCCAGAACAACACTTCTTGGTAAAAATTGTTCAACTGCCATCATGGTTTTCTTCACCAGAACCTCTGTTACCGCTTCACTAAATTCTCTCGCCACCAGATTCCTAAAAGTCTCATCCGACATCTGAAATCTGAGATCTGACATCTGAGATCTTGTTTCTACCACTCTCGCCACTGCCGCTTTAATTCCCGAGAAACTCATTTCTAATCCAGGATCATGGATCAAGGGTCTAGGTAATTTAAATTCATTTTTGTTTGTTTCCCATTCTTTCTCTGTTACCTTACTTGCCGCTTTGTCCACTTCCGGTCCACCGGGATAGGGAAGTCCTAAGATTCTCGCTACTTTATCAAAAGCCTCTCCTACCGCATCGTCACGTGTCCCTCCAATCCAAGTCCACTTACTCAAACTCTCCATTAGTATCAGATCAGTGTGCCCTCCACTAACTACCAAACCAACGGCCGGCATCTCCGGAATCTGAGATCTGACATCTGACATCTGAGATCCTTCCTTAGTGATCCAATTTGCCAGCACGTGGGCCGCCATGTGATTTACTTTAAGTAATGGTTTTTTCCATGCCCACGCCAGAACCTTGGCGGTTTCCACTCCCACGAGCAAACTTCCCATTAGGCCCGGTCCATAACTTACGGCTACCGCCTCGACCTTATCATCGCCGATTGCTTCCATAATTACCGGAATCATACTTTTAATTTGTTCCCTTGCGGCTACTTCAGGGACAATTCCACCATATTTTTCGTGCATCTCCACCGAGCTTGCCACCACACTTTTTATCACCTTGACTCCCTCGCCAAAGTTCTCCACTACAGCCGCCGCCGTTTCATCACACGTGCTCTCAATCGCTAATATCTTCATCCTTATATTCTAATCTGAGAACTGATATCTGACATCCGAGATCTGTAGTTACCTCACTGCCAAATCTCCGGTGCCCTTCAAATATATCGCCTGCCAAGGTTGGTAATTGCTTACAAAGGTTTTTTCATAAATACTTTCACCGTTTCGTTCGACCTTGTAGTCGAAAGCCACCCTTGCCCCCCATGCCGACCAGTCAATCTGCTTCATGGTTCCCAGAGGTAGGGTAGGGTCATCCACATACATTGTGGGTGGAGGAGGAGTCTGGTTTGAAATTCTCGGTTTGGAAATGATTGATTTTCTCCCATCACTCGTGCCATAGATATCTACCTGCATGGATAATTTTTTGGTGTCTACCGTTTCTTGAATCAAAATATAGCTACCTGTATCGTTTAAGAACTTTAGATCGGCCGTGGGATAATAGACCGTCGCATCAATACCGGGAGGGCTATCTTGTTCGTAATATCCGACGCGATAAGCATGGGCTTTTCTTTCCGTAATCGGCAACCCTGCGTCCAGTGCGGCTCGAAAAGTGGTTGTTGATACTTGGCAAACACCACCACCATCGCCCAAAACAGTTCTTCCTGCACTTATTATATAAGCGGTTTGATATCCGGTGGCTTTGGAAATATCTCCTACCGCATTTACAAAGGAAAACTCATCTCCGGGTGCTACCAACGTTCCACTTACCCTTGAAGCAGCCAAGTTTACATTAAAGACTCTACCGGGAATTGAATGAAAAAAGGTAGATTTTCCTGACCCGATCAGTTCTTTGATTCCTAGGTTGTTGATATCACCGGTTTTTACCTTTGGGTAGGTCAGAATCATCGGAATTTCGAAGGTTTTTTCTTCCGGGGAAACAAGAGCTTCAGCCAGTTTGGATTGGAACTGTGGAATATCGATCGTGGCTCCGATAATTTCGGGTTTGAACTCATTAACCTTATTGTTTTCAAAGACAAAAATTGCATCTCTCGGCGCAGTTTCAACCAGAGGCTTGATTTCATTTACCAGTAATTCAAATCTATTGGCATCAATCCGGTCATTAATCAATCCAAACAAGGCAGCCATCTCCTCACTACCCACTTGTTTTTCAAACTCTCTAAAACGAAGAGTTAATATACTGTCACCCCACTTTTCTAAGCTTCCTGTGGCCAGTCGGACTAACTCCTTGTTCTCTTTGGTCTCAACCAAATTGGTGGGCACCTGAATTACGTGTCTACCGGGTAAACCAAACTGTTTGATAATATCACCGATCAGATCGTTTGTTTTTACCTCCACTCCATTTTTTCCGGGTACCAACTTAAATTTTTTGTTATCGCCCACTAGTTTTGGCCATACCGGTTTCTGATTTAACTTTTCCGACATCTGATCTGCCAAGCCTAAGATATCATCCTTGTTATAGCTGACGGGTAGGGTAATAGTTCTACCATAAAGCAACACCTTTACTGTTTCGGTAATTTGAGTCAGAATATTTCCGTTTCTGCCTACCCCCATTGCTTGATCGACCGCCCACACCAGATCGTACTCCACTTTAATCCCTGTCAGTTTTGAGACAACTTTTCCATCGGCTTCCAACAATACCTCACTGGGATTTGTTTCAAAATAGGAGGTCATCAGTTTTAAAGCGGTAGCTTTATCTAAGCCAGTCATTTCCACTCCTGCGATATCTACTTTGGGGAATATCAATTTTCTAAAGGCCAACCTGAAGCCAACATATATCGTCATGGTCAACAATATAACCATCATCAACGAACCCAAGAGGTATTTAAATTTTTCCATTCTTGATATACTTTAACTGTAATCGGTAGTCCCCGTTTATATATTCTAACTTGACTATTTAATTTATGGATAATCAATTTCCACTACCCGGTCCCGTTTCTACCGTTCCCGAACCTTCGAATTTTCTTCCTCCGGTGGTGGAAGCCTCTCCTTTACCTAGTCCGGAAGAAGCGGCGCCTCCTCCACCCGGTTACCAACCTCCCGCTTCGGCCAACCCTCCTTCGGGTAATTCCTCGCCTCTAAAGGTTATTGCCCCCATAGCTATCGGTGTTCTTGTTATTGGCCTCGTGGCCTTCCTCTTATTTCGGATTCTTGGGAAGTCTGTTGGCAGCAAAACCCAATCCGTGTCTCCCACCAATTCTGTTACCTTAACCTATTTCGGTTTATGGGAACCATCCTCCGTTATGAAACCGGTTATCGACGCTTTCGAGAGACAAAATCCCAACATTAAAATTGACTATCAGTTGCAATCTCCACAAGATTATCAAGATCGCGTCAAGACCGCCTTATCCGCTCAAACACCCCCGGACGTGGTTCGTTTGCACACAACTTGGCTTCCTCTTTTTGCCGCCGATTTGCTTCCTGCTCCCCCTAACACTCTCTCTGCCACCGAACTATCAACCAATTTTTATCCCATTATCAGTAAGCTTCTCGTCTCCGGTAATCAGGTTTACGGTGCTCCCATGACAGCTGAAACACTCGGTCTATTTGTCAACACTGCCATTCTTCAACAAAAACAACTCCAACCTCCTAAAACTTGGGAAGATCTTCTCACGGCAGCAAAAACGGTGAGAGAACTGGAGCCCATTACCGGTAAAATTAGGCGAGCCGGAGTAGCGCTCGGAAACACCACCAATGTCGAATATTGGCCGGACATTGTTTCCATGATGCTTCTTCAAGCCGGAGTTTCCCTCACCGACATCAAAGGATCCGAGGTGGGAATTACTCTTAAGTATTACACCGATTTTGTCACCAAACATCAAGTTTGGGATGATACTTTGCCTCCTTCTACGGTAGCTTTCGCCAATGAGAAAGTGGCCATGATTATTGCTCCCAGTTGGGTTGCCAAAGATATTAAAGCCATCAACCCATCACTCTCTTGGCAGGTTGTCCCTGTTCCTCAACTTCCGGATATCGATCCGATAAATTGGACCTCCATTTGGTTTGAAGGTGTTGCCAGGAATAGTCTTCACCCACAAGAGGCCTGGAAATTTGTTAGTTTCTTGGCTTCAGCCAATGCCCAACAAATACTTTTTGATTCCGCCACTCAAGACCGGGGTTTTCCTCAGCCTCCGGCAAACAAGGCCGTTGCCGAAATTGCTTCCAAAAATCCCATCCTCGCCCCCTTTATCTCCAGTCTCAATACCGCTCGGACTTTTTACACGGCCTCCAAAACTCAGGATTCCAAAACGGCACTCAATTCTCGTCTCATAAAGTATTTGGAGGACGCAGTCAATAGTACTGCCACCAATCAAGAAGATGTCAAAATTATCGAGACTTTAAATAACGGTTTCACACAGGTTTTGTCTCAGTATGGTTTGGTTGCTGCCCCCACTCTCACGCCTACGCCATAATTATGGATCTTCGTCGAGCCGTTTCGAAAACCATCAGATACGCCGATTATTTTCATTTTCCCTTGTCGCCTGAGGAGATTCATTATTGGCTAGTTACCACCATGTCGGTCCCATTTAGGTCCATCAAAGGCCTACTTCCTCCGTCCATGACTTCATCACAGAAAAGGCTTCGTTCGGCCGTTTCGCACTCCTCAAAATTGAAAACCTTACATGCCCGGAAACTGGTCAAAACTCTTAGATTTCTTCCCGGCCTTCGGCTGGTTGCCCTTACCGGATCGGTGGCCGCCGGCAACTCTCACCCCCATGATGATATAGATCTCCTTTTTGTGACCTCTCCATATTGTCTTTGGCTTGTCCGCCCGGTTGTAATCATTCTCATGTCCCTATTTTTTCGTCGGCGTCATCCGGGGGAGGACCACTCGACGGCGGTTGATGCCTTCTGCCCCAATCTCTGGCTCGATTCCTTGTCTCTTTCGGTTCCCATAGACAAACGAAATTTATATACGGCTCACGAAGTACTCCAGGTGGTACCTCTTTTGGACAGGGGGGACACTTATCGGACTTTTCTTTATGAAAATCGGTGGACCAAAAAGTATCTAGCCAACGCCTACACTTCCCTGATATTACAAAAAGGTCCTCGTCATTTCGACCGAGTGAAACGAGTGGAGAAATCTCACTCCATGCTCATATTTTATGTCCTCGCCCCTCTAAATTATCTTTTTTACCTCATACAGCTCCTGTATATGTCTCCTAAAAAAACCGGTGAAACTGTTCATCTTCACGCTGCTTTTCTGCACACCACCGACTTCGCCGGAGCAATCAGCCACCACCTAAAAACTTCTTAGGACATATAATTACCTTTGAATATGGATTTCTTTACTCTCTACATTTATCAGCCTTTCTTCAATATTTTGGTTGGCCTCTATTGGCTGGTCGGGCAAGTCTTTACCGCCCCGGATATGGGCATTGCAGTTATTCTTTTTGCGGTAGCCGTCCGCCTCATTCTTCTTCCCATCGATTTCGTTGGTGAACAGTCCGACGAAGAAAAACTTCAGATCTCGCTCATGGTTAAGCAGGTAAAAAAAGATCTGGCTTATGATCCTGTCAAGCAGAAAGAAGAAATCAGGAAGCTAATGCGCCAAAGTCCTGGTGCTATTTTTTCTGAAATTTTTACTATTACCATTCAGGTGTTAATCATTTTGATTCTTTATCGCATCTTTACTACCGGCCTCGAGGGAGCCGACATGCACTTGCTATATAAGTTTATGCCTTCCGTTCATCAACCCATCAATTTAATGTTTCTCGGGAAATACGATCTTTCCCATACCAACAGCGCTCTAAACCTGCTTCAGTCTCTTATGATTTGTCTAAGCGAAATAGTCCACCTCTATTTTGAGCCTGTCAAGCCTTCTCGTAAGGATTTCATCTCTTTGGTGATTATCCTTCCGGTGGTTAGCTTTCTGATTTTCATGTTTCTTCCGGCCGGCAAAAAGGTCTTTATTATCACCTCTCTAGCCTTTGGTATTGCCCTCAAAATCATCAGACAGATTTTGTACCTTACTTACTCCTTCAGGCACCAAGACGTCGCAAGTCAGCCTTCAACGGCAGCCACCACCACCTCTCCGGGCACTCCTCCCCCCACAAGCACTCCTCCGACAGCGTAAAAAAGGTTATAATAGACCAAGTTATGGCTGATTTTGATAAATTAGTAGTATCTTTTCTTGTCGATGAAGTCGTTGGTGGCTTCTTTATCTCCGTTCCACCCGGACATGTAGCTTGTGTTTACGATCGGGGAGCGGGTGTCCTTAAACGTGTCTGGGGACCTGGTCTTCATCTCAAAATTCCCTTTTGGCAAATTGCTAAACTCTTCAACGCTCAGGTTCTGGAATATACCATTAGGCACGGCTTCGATCTTTCGATTAAGGAAGCTCTTGGTGACGAACCGGTCATTGCCACCACCAAAGACAACAAAACCATCTCCATCGAAGGCTCCATACTTTTCCGTTTGGACAAAGCCAATGCTCCTCTTCTATGGGAAAATATTGGTGACAATTTTGTCTCAAAAGTCATCCGGCCATACTCTCGGAGCCGGATCGCCTCAGCCTTTAGCAAGCACGATTCTAAAGAAATCGGAGCCGAGCGCTCTAAAATCGAATCACAGCTTAAAGCTGAATTAAACGATCTCTTTCACACTAGTGCCTTGATTATCGAAAATGTTCTGTTTTCCGAAGTCAAAGTGATCGAGTCTGACGCTCGACGTTCCGGGCAGAGTATTCTTTCTGCTACTCCCACTGTCTAGTTTATTTTATATACTTAACTCATGGCCTTGCCCAAATACTCTGTTTTGCAGGTTCGTCCAGCGAAAGACTCCCTTACCGGGCAGGCAGCCTTCATCGAATTTCTTTCCTCTCTGAGAACTTCACTCAAGGCCGGTTTTATGGACCGTCTGTTGGGCACCCATGAAACTATTTGTTTGGAGATCGTCAACCTTAATCAAACCACGTTCTTTATCATAGCCTGCCCCGAGCGACTGGAACACCTTGTTCGCGCCCAGATAGCCGCCCAGTATCCCACCGCCCTTATCACCCCCATGAAGGATTATCTTCCAGATTGGTTGAATTATGGACAACCTGCTATTGGCCAGCTGGCTCTCACCGGACCATCCAACCTTTCTCTGAATAGTACTTTGGATGATAAGGTGGACCAGATGGCTTCCATCTTGGGCAGTTTGGCAAGAGTCCCGGCGGGCCAGGCCGCTATTATTCAAATTTGTCTGTTCGCTGCCCCCAAAAATTGGCAGAAATCAGTTCGGTCTTCTCTCGAGACCGTTACTCCGGCAACCGCTACGGATCCGGCCAAAAGTAAACCAAGTCCTTACAAGTCCATTATCGAAAAAAAATTATTATTCCAAGCTTTTAGTTGTGATATTCGACTTGCGGCAATTACCCCCGATCAAGCCACCTCAAAACAGCTATTATCACAATTGGCCGCTTCTTTTGGAACTTATTCCTTGTCTGAAGGAAACAGTTTAGCTTTAAAAAAACACAAATTCTCCGGTTCTCTGACGAAACTCCGTCAGATGATGCTTGATCGCTCCGCGAAATATTCAAATCAGTATCAATATCTTAATTACGGTGAGATCGCTGCCATGTATCACCTTCCGGGAGTCTTACTTGCTCCGATCAAGGGGATTGCCTGGGGAAAAACTCTCAAAGGTGAAGCGCCCACCAATTTACCGGTTGATGAGGGAATTCCTGATAGTGAAAAGCATCTCTATAATTTCTTCGCCAAGACGGAATATAAAAACCATCTGGCCGTCTTCGGTATGAAGAAGGGGATCGACCGCCTCCGTCATACCTACATTTTGGGGAAGTCAGGAACAGGAAAGTCAACTCTTATTGGTCGCATGGCCATTAATGACATCCAACACGGGGAAGGGGTTGCTTTTGTTGATCCACACGGTGACGCGGCCGAAGTTCTTCTTGAATACATTCCGGAGAGTCGTATTAATGACGTTGCTTATCTGGATCCTTCAGTACCTGGGATATCATTTTGGATGAACCCTCTGTATGTCAAAAACCCGACACAAGGCGAAATGGTCGCCTCCAGTATTGTCTCGATCTTTAGTAAACTCTACGGCAATTCCTGGGGCCCTCGTCTTGAGTATATCCTCAGAAACACCTTACTTACGTTAGTCTACAAACCGGAAACCACCCTTGCCGATGTCCCTCGTATTCTAACCAATAAAGATTTTCGAGAAAAAGAATGCCTTATTCATGTTACCGATCCTATACTTGTCAACTTTTGGCGTGATGAATACGACAAATACTCGGAGAAATTCCAAACGGAAGCAATTGCCCCAATTCTTAACAAGGTTGGTCAATTCGTCACCTCACCCACCATCCGAGATATCATCAACCATCCCAAAAGCACTGTCGATTTTGAGGATATGATGAATGCCGGCAAAATCATTATTCTCAATCTTCCGCAAGGTAAGATTGGAGAAGACAACGCGGCCTTACTTGGCGCCATGTTTATCTCTCAGATTCAAATTGCCGCCATGAATCGCGCCCACATTAAGGAGGAGGAACGTCGTGAATTTTTTCTCTATGTCGATGAGTTCCAAAACTTCGCCACCTCCTCTTTTGTCAAAATACTTTCTGAGGCCAGAAAATATAAATTGGGCCTGGTCCTTGCCAACCAGTATATCGCCCAACTACCTGAAGAGATTCAAAACGCCATTTTTGGCAACGTTGGTACGGTCATGAGCTACGTGGTGGGAGCTTCAGATGCTGACCGAATCATGAAAGAGTTAAACAATCTGTACACCGCAGATGATCTCGTTGGGTTGGGTAAATATCAATTGGCCATGAAAATGTCTGTCGATTCTCAGATGACACAACCTTTTTCATCCTACGGTTTACCTTTACCCGATACTCGCACTCATCAGAAAGAAAAAGTTCTCGAAGCCACTTATGAGAAGTACTATCGGAAAATCGAGCCCATGGATATGTCTCAAGTTACCGCCATTATGACCCCGGCTCCCAAACGATACACCGAACCCCCATATATTCCGAAGGCACTTAGAACCCCTGATAATTCACCTGCTCCCACAGCCCCCACACCACCAAAGGCGCCATACACCCCCCAACTTCCTCCCACTCCGGCCTTATCCAAACCCAACCCTTTCAAAATCCCTCCATCGTCATCGACAGTGTCTACTCCGGATGTCATTCCCTCTATCTCCAAACCGCCATCAACACCCGCCATTCAAACCACCGGACAAACTATTTCCACAAAATCAACACCCGTCATTGCGCATCAGTCCGCCTCTGGCGGAAGAAGTGAAACAACGAAGCAATCTCCGACCGATTCGTCATTTCGAGCGGAGTCGAGAAATCTCCCTCCATCAGTTGTTTCACCAACCCCTCTCAAGGAACCCACTCTCGGGGATCTTGATGCCCTAAGGAATCAAGGACTTCGTCCAAGTGTTGTTGGCTGTTTCTTGCATGATAAAAAAATTCTTCTGACTTATCAGAAATCGTTTAATCAATGGACTCTTCCTCAGGGAGGAGTGGACAACAAAAAAACAATCAAGGAAACCTTCTTTCAGGAAATGGGAGAAGAGGTTACGGAGGATTTTGTAAAAAAATGCAGTCAGGATATTAAATTGATATCCGTCGACAAAATAGAATTTCCTCCTTCAAAACAAGGACTAAGAGATTTGGTGACTGATTCGGGAGATCCGGTAGTGATGAAAGGAAAATATTATTACTTTTACACTTCAGAAGCCAACACTACCGATATCACCATCGGCGCCACAGAGTTTGACGACGTCAAATGGCTAAATTACGACGAAGCGTATAAACTAATAAAAGAGACCAATTCCGGAGGCCGGTTAAGAATGATCACCAGTCTCCTCCGATTGCTCATGGAAAAAGGTCTTCTATCTACCAATCAATCTACCAAACATGGATCCGAACCAGAACCAAAACCAGAAAGATCAAGAACTAATGATCCCTCCGGAAGATTCCCTGATGGAGAGTCCAGAAACTTCCAGGACGGTAGTTTCGGATCCGGACCCGTCAATCGGATTGGGAGTCAGTTACACTCCACCTCAGTCATGGGGAGGGGACCAATCAGCAGTGCCGGTGGGCACTCCTCGAGTCGAACCCCCTCAAATTCCGTTCCAGGATCCTCAACTCTCGGTTCCGACAACACCGCCAAGCCCGACATCCTTGTGGATAACGCCTCCGGAAACAAGTCATCAGGAAACTCCACCCCTCCTTCCACCTACTGAAAAATCCTCACCTTCTCTAACAAAAACTTTGTTGACCGGTGTTGCCCTAATCCTTTTTGGTACCTTGCTTGGTGTTCTTGCGTCGCGTTTCCTTCCCATGTCTCCCTCTGCCCCGTTTACCGAAAATGTCGGACTCAACCCGGAAGTTAATCCTTCTGAAACTGGACTTGAGACTTCACCTGTCATCGAAATTACTCTGCCTCCCGCTCCCACAGCCACACCATCCTCACTTCTGAACCTTAGATGGAATATGATGACGGTTAGATCTCCGCTTCCTCTGTTTACCTCTTACCAATTTTATTATCCGACGATTTGGTCTATCAAGGAATATCGAAATTTTCCAAGTTCTAAAGATGGTGGAAACTCCACCCTTACTCTAATAAAAGGCACCACAACTTTGACCATCCGTCAGGCTCCCGGAGAAGTCAGTGAGTGTCTTTTTCCGGCTGACCCAGACGGGGGTGAGATGACGGTTCGTTACTCTGATTTTCGAAGTTTGATTAAGCGAGATATTATCACCTGGAGGTGGGCCAAGAAAGTCACGGACGATACATCTTCAATCTTTGATGTTTGCGAAAGTATTTCGGGGGGTAAATACACTTCCCCGACTTCGATCGGCTATTTAACTGTCATCAGCCCAACAGCCGTCGATGCTGAGACTCTTGATGAAATAAACTTCATCCTTGAGAAGATAGTCATCTTGAAATAAGCCGAGACGAGGGTCTTGACAAAAAAATCATTTAGTTTTTAAAATAGCAGTCGAGGTGGTTGATTGCTATTTTTCTGATATACTCAACCAGTCTCCTTGATCAATCTTTATCAATTAACTCTAACAAAATATGGTTAATACCCTTACCGTCAAAAAATTACAACCAGCACCAGGCTTTCTCTTGGTCGAACCCGCCAAGCAAGAGAAGAAAACCGCCTCCGGACTTTATCTTCCTGACTCACACGAGGAGAAACCTCAATACGGCACAGTTCTCGCCGCCGGTGGTAAGTTAATCAACGATCGAGGTGTCGAAATAGGCTCTCCTGCCAAAGCAGGGGACACTGTCCTCTACAAAAAATGGGGTGGTAACGAGGTTCTGATCGGTGATACCGAATATCAATTTCTCAAATTCGATGACATTCTCGCCACAGTCAAATAACTATTAACTAATAACCAATAACCAAAAACATATGGCCAAACAAATACTTTTTGCCGAAGAAGCCCGTACCAAATTAGTAAGTGGTGTCAATAAATTAGCCAGAGCCGTAGTCACCACTCTTGGACCCAAAGGACGAAACGTTGCTATTGATAAAAAGTGGGGTGCTCCTACCGTCCTTCATGACGGTGTCTCCGTTGCCAAAGAAGTCGAGCTCGCAGATCCTTTTGAAAACATGGGAGCTCAGCTCGTCAAAGAAGCCGCCAGTAAAACCAACGATATAGCGGGAGACGGAACCACTACCGCTACTCTCTTGGCTCAACAAATTGTCTTGGCCGGAATGAAAAATATTACTGCCGGTGCCAACCCCATGCAGATGAAGAGAGGTATCGACAAAGCAGTTACTGCTATTGTGGGAGAGTTGCAAAAAATAAAAACCGATCTTTCTGAAGGCGATTGGCAGTCTGTTGCCACTATCTCGGCTCAAAATCCGGAGATTGGCGCCAAGATCGCCGAGGCTCTCAAACTCGTTGGCCGCGATGGCGTCGTTACCGTTGAAGAATCAAAAGGTATGGAATTCGAGATCGAGCACAAAGATGGTATGCAGTTTGACAAAGGTTACGCTTCTGCCTACTTTGTTACCGACCCGGCAAATATGGAAGCGGTTATCGAAAATCCCTATATCCTTATCTGTGACCAGAAAATATCCGCCATTAGCGATCTCCTCCCTTTCTTGGAGAACACCATGAAGGTCAGCAAAAATATAGTCATTATTGCCGATGACATCGATGGAGAAGCTCTCGCTACACTGGTTGTGAATAAGATGCGTGGCACTTTCAATATCTTGGCTCTCAAGGCACCGGCCTTTGGAGATCGTCGTAAAGCCCTTCTCCAAGATATCGCCATTCTCACCGGCGGAACTTTGATCTCTGAGGATACCGGCCGGAAACTGGACTCGGTCACTGTCGAAGATCTCGGACGAGCCGATCGAGTTTGGTCCGACAAGGATAATACCCAGATTATTGGTGGAAAGGGAGATAAAAAAGCTCTCAAGGCTCGTCTTGATCAAATTCGTCACGAGTTAGAGAAATCTACTTCCGAATTCGATAAAGATAAATTGGCCGAACGGGTTGCCAAGCTCGCCGGTGGTGTGGCTGTTATTAAAGTTGGTGCCGCTACAGAGGTCGAACTCAACGAGCTCAAAGAGCGCGTCAAAGACGCTGTTGGGGCTACCAAAGCCGCCATCGACGAAGGTATCGTTCCCGGTGGTGGAGTTGCCCTGATCCGCGCCGGTCAAGCTTTGAAAAGTATCAAGGCTGATAACTCGGACGAGGAAATTGGTATTGAGATCGTCAAACAATCTCTTTCACAACCTCTTCGTTGGTTAGCCAAAAATGCCGGGTCCGATGATGGTTGGGTTGTCAAAAAGGTTGAAGAAAACAAAAGCCTTTCATACGGTTTTAATTCTCTCACCCTTGAGTTTGAAGATATGCTTAAAGCCGGCATCCTTGATCCTGTCAAGGTTACTCGTTCTGCTCTGCAAAACGCCGCTTCTGTCGCCAGTATGATTCTGACGACCGAATGTCTTATTACCGACATTCCGGAAGAGAAGAAAGATATCATCCCTCAAGGTGGAGGTATGGAAGGCGTGGGCATGTAACCACTCGTCATTCCGACCGTAGTGGAGGAATCTCACTCCATCAAAACCCACAAAAAAGACCCCGCATGGGGTCTTTTTTGTGATAATCCGTCTACACAAGATGTTCTTTACCTTCGGTTGGTTGCACAATTACTATACGCAAATAGAAATAGGTGCCGAATTAGAACATCAAC
Organism: uncultured Pseudomonadales bacterium; assembly: GCA_964357975.1. Classification (GTDB taxonomy): domain Bacteria; phylum Patescibacteriota; class Microgenomatia; order UBA1400; family MFAQ01; genus UBA10133. The sequence continues at coordinate 13,662 of CAYHNG010000002.1, read as the reverse complement.
TTAAAGTGGATAGTGCTATCAAAAGAATTGATATGGGTTCAGGGAATTATCAGCCCTTTGTTTCACACCCAAAACTCAATAAAAAGCCCGCCTTTCGGCGGGACTTTAGTTAATCAATTATTATGTTATTTGCATCTTCCCTCAATCTATCCAAAATACTCTGAACATTTTCGGTTCGGAGATATGCATGATCGCAGACTTTTGAATCGATTTTTGACGCACTCTCGGTTTCCAATGACCTTATTGCAGTGCTTGATATACCATAGACAATCGTTGCCATGTCACCACGCGGAGCAAGAGCTAAATCGGCATTCAGTCTCATTGCTCGTGAAATCAAGCTCTGCCGTCCTTCACCGTTCCGACCAACAACAATTAGTACCATCCCAAGCCTCCTTGTAAGAGTCCTTCCGAGTTTTATCCAACCCCATAGTTTATCACACAGACGAACACAGTCAACATATCCACAAAATATATCAGTTATTCACACAACAAAAACCATTGATAAATCAGGCTAAACAGTACATAAAACTGTTGAAATTTTTAGTTAGTCTTCGCTAGAGACAAATACGATCTTGGATTTACTGTTCGGCCATTTTTTAGCACCTCGATATGCAGATGGGGTCCGGTTGTTCTACCTGTCAGCCCTACTTCGCCTACGACCATGTCGGTAGTGACCCTTTCGCCTTCTTCTACAAAAATCTTTCCCATGTGGGCATATCTGGTTTGCATACCGTTTCCGTGATCAATAACCACTGAGCGACCATAGTCCCATCTGGTGAAACTCATGAGAACGACTACACCATCTTTTAATGGGTGGATTTTTGAGCCTAGTGGGGCAGTAATATCTAAGCCGGCGTGGCCATAATGAAATTCCTGAGATACCCCCGTGTTTTCCGGGATCACCGTTACCATGCTTCTTTTGGTCTCAATCACGATATTCTCATCAAAAGGCTGGATGTTTGCCGAAGCTCTCACTGACTGATCACCAGGCATAAAAAACATACCTGAGGCGAGAGAGGTAACGGAAATAATACCGCCCAAGGCGGCTTTAAGATTTCTTTTTTCGAACATCGGCCTGAAGAGTTTGGAGAGGGGGTGCGACGTTCTTTTTTGAGGTAGGATTTGTATCATAGATGCGGGCGAAAGCCCGCGTAAGGCACAAAAAAGGCTTGACTTCTCAAGCGGAACGGTATCATACCATGTCAGACCCTCTAAAGTCAAGTCTATCACCTTGCTTATCAGCCTAAGTTGTGCCTAAATCTGTCAGTGGTAAACTCAATCTATATGATTACAGCCGAAGAAATCAAAGGTAAGAATATTTTGCTTAGAGCCGATCTGGACGTGCCTGTGGCGGAAGGTCGGGTAGGAAACACCTATCGCCTGGAGGCTCTCTTACCGACTCTTCGATTTTGCTTGGAAAATGCTCATCGCACCTGTCTGATAGGGCATCTTGGCCGTCCGGAAGCGAAAGATGCTCATTTTAGCCTCCTCCCGGTTCAAGAGGAGCTAAAAAGATTGATAAAACAAGATATTCATTTTATTGTTTCGGGTTTTTCTACAGGGGAGTGCTGGACAGGGGAATCCCCCTTATCCTTAATGGAAAACTTAAGATTTGATTCCCGAGAAGAATCTATCAATAGGGCATTTGCTGAGGAATTGAGCCAGGGTGCCGATATTTATGTCTACGACGCTTTTGCCAACTACCGCCCTTGTACCAGCCTCCAAACAATACCCGAAGTTCTCCCTACACGCACCGGCCTTCAGTTTGATAGGGAAGTTTCCACCCTAAAGAATCTCCTTGAGGCTCCCGCCCACCCCACTCTCCTCTTGGCCTCGGGTGCCAAGCAGGACAAGCTTGAAATTATTCGCACCATCTCCCCTCTTTTCGACCAGGTAATTCTTGGGGGTAAATTTGCCCAGCCACAGGAGCTTACCCCGGATGGCTTCGATGTCAACGCCGAGACTACGGCTCTCTTTCTCCAGGCCATCTCTGAAGCTAAAACAATCGTTATGAACGGCCCATTGGGGCTGTATGAGGATGGAGTCCATGCCAAAGCCACTAAAGAGGTACTCCAGGCCCTCAAAGATAGTCCCGCCTTTACCATTTTGGGTGGGGGTGACACTCTTTCGGCCATTTCCGAATTGGGCTTTGATTACGCGGATTTTGGCTTTGTCAGCACCGGCGGAGGGGCCATGCTCGACTTCCTGGCCACCGGCACCCACCCCCTCCTCGAAATCCTCAAGTAAGTTGTCTTGTGCTACAGTTTAATTAGTTACTATTACTGCCCTCTATGATAAATTTTTCCATCAACGGTTTTGGTCGTATCGGTCGCTCCGCTACTCGTGTCTGGCTCGCCAGCCATCTCGACGAATCCAATCTTGTCGCCATCAATACTTCCGGGTCACAGGGAGTTCACGGTTGGGCCTATCTCCTTAAATACGACACCTCCTATGGTCCACTCCCCTATGAAATTTCCGCTGAGGAAGTTCAGAAACCGGATGCAGTCTCGGACGCAAATCCTCTTCTCGGGTATCTAAACATCAAACATCCCAAGAAAGAACTGCGTATCCCGGTTCTGGCCCAAAGAGATCCTTCACGGATTCCCTGGGACAAATATGGCACCGAAATTGTTATCGAGTCTACCGGAGCGTTTACTTCTCTGGAGAAAGCCATTCTTCATATTTGCGGTGGCGTGAAGATGGTCGTACTTTCTGCTCCTGCCAAAGGCGCCGGCGTCCCGACTGCTGTTTTGGGAGTCAACGAAAAAGAAATCTTTCATAAAGATAGAGTCAATGTTATTTCCGTTATCAGTAATGCTTCTTGTACCACCAATAGTGTTGCTCCGGTAGCCGACATTCTTCACGAAAAACTTGGTATTCTCAAGGCCATGTTGACTACAGTACATGGCTACACCGACGATCAAAATCTTCAGGACAACTCTCACCGTGATCTTCGCCGCTCCCGCGCCGCGGCCATGAACATTGTTCCCACCAGTACCGGTGCCGCCATTGCCGCCACTCAGGCCATTCCGGAGCTAAAGGGGCTTTTTGACGGTATTTCTCTTCGTGTTCCCGTTCTTACCGGCTCTATCACCGATTTTACTTTTATTACTCAACACGCCACTAGCGTTGAGGAAGTAAATCAAATTTTTATCGACGCCGCCAGAACACCACGCTATCGCGGCATCTTGGCGGTGACAGACGAACCCATTGTCTCTTCCGATATTATTGGCCGGTCAGAATACAGCATCGTTGATCTGGATATGACTCGGGTAGTTGACGGAACTATGGTCAAAGTCTTAGCTTGGTACGACAACGAATGGGGCTACGCCAATAGACTGGTGGAAGAGACCATCAAAGTGGGTAAGGCGTTGGAGTAATCATGAAGCTGTTTTATATCACCGGTAACGAAGGGAAGTTTAAAGAAACCAAACTCATTGTTCCCGAGATAGAACAGTTAAATATAGATTTACCTGAAATCCAAGAGGTCGATCCCAAAAAAATCATCGAAGCCAAGTTGGTGGAAGCCCAAAGACACCAATCCGGCAATTTTATTGTCGACGACGCCTCTCTTTATCTAGATGCCATACCCGGTCTACCTGGCCCTCTCATCAGATGGTTTATGAAAACCATTGGCAACGATGGTCTCTTTCAAATTGCCAAGAGGTTTGGCAACTTCTCCGCCAAAGCCGTCGTGATTGTTGGATATCTAAATAGTACGAGAGACATTCAGTATTTTGAAGGTGAAATTCCTGGTCAAATTGTCGAACCAAGAGGGGCTAACGGCTTCGGTTGGGATACTATTTTTCAGCCGGATGGTTACACTGAAACCTTCGCCGAAATGAGCATCGAAGAAAAGAACCGGATCAGTCACCGCAGACTTGCTCTTAATAAGTTGCGCGAATATTTAATAACCGAAAAACTTTGAGGCCGGAGAGGGAATCGAACCCTCGCATGGAGGTTTTGCAGACCTCAGCGTTACCACTTCGCCATCCGGCCAACTGCACGCACTATTCTAGCATTTTCTGCTAAACTAAGGATAATATGAGGTCACGTCTTTTACGCACACTGCCCATCCTGTTATTCTCTATTTTTCTTGCTGGGTGCCAGCTCAATCCATTTGCCAAGAAATCCGGTATCCAAATTACCTCTCACCCAGACGCCAACATAGTCATCAATGGAAAGTCGGTTAGCAAAACTCCCTTTTACGACGAGAACCTCTCGCCCGGCCTTACTACCATCCAGATGACCGCCATCGACTCCGGCCAATCATGGGAAGCCAAAGTCAACCTGGTCAGCGGAACTCTCACCACCGTTCACCGCGAATTTGGTTCCACTCCGGACCGATCTCATAGCTACACGCTTTCCTTTGAAAAGTTGGCCAACAACAAAGATTCCTCCGTAAACGTCATCAGCCTTCCCGCTAATGCGACAGTCAGCATCGATGGTAAACCCGCTGGCTTCACTCCGGTGACAGCCGATATCGCTCCCGGCCCTCATGTTTTCTCGTTTGCGGCACCTGGCTTTCAGGACAAAATTGTTAATGCCGCTGTCCAGACAGGTTATCGACTGGTTCTTAACCTAACGATGGCGACCATGGAAATTGTGCCAACTCCCACACCCACACCTTTGGCGACGCCCTCTGCCACTCTTACTCCCAAGCCTACCGGTACTGTCGTCATTACTCCACTTCCCAAACAGGCCACTTCTTCCGCCACTGTCAAACCCTATGTCGAGATTCTTAACACCCCCACCGGTTGGCTCAAGGTCCGCGAGACCGCTTCAACCGCCGGTACCGAATTGGCCAAGGTTAATCCCGGTGATACCTTCGCCTACAAGGAATCAGAATCCACTGCAGGCTGGTACAGTATCGAGTATCTCAAGGGATCGTGGGGCTTCGTCTCATCTCAATACGCCAAGATCGTAAAATAGATCATCTTGACACGCCCTCGTCATTTCTTTGGGTAAAATTGGCGGTGACGAAGAAGTTTCTGTCGCAAAAGAACTTAAAGAACTGGGTCCGCTAGATTAACCGATGTAATAAAGCACCCCTATCACCATCACCGCCCAGCTTACACCGGTAATCATCAGTGGCTTATCGGACAAAAGAACTCTCTCCGGACTCTCTCCTTCGTTCCTTTCGTAGATTAATTGTAGGTATCTCATGATGCCGTACACCACAAACGGAATTGTAATCATCATCCATTTTTCGGATATCAAAGTTTTTGGCAAAATCGAAATCAGTTGTAAAGCTCTGCCGTCCGGTACAATCTTGGGTTGGTTAAAGGTAAACAGGGCGTAGGTGATCCAGGTCCCGGTAGCAAACATTGCCGTATATATATCCAGTAAATGCTCGGTGTATCTTTTGAGAGTCGCTCTGGTCTCCGTTTCTTTATAGTGAAGCAATAGAGTCATCTCTCCTCTTCTTTTACCGACAGCCAGGAACAGGGATGCCGCTATCACCGTCATGAGGAACCAAACGTCCATATGAGCCGAAATTGTGAGGGCACCCGCGTAAACTCGAATTAGATATCCGGAAGCAATCACAATTACGTCTATGATGGGGATATTTTTGAGGTACTTGGTATAAGCCACCTGAATCAGCAAATAAGTCACCCCGCTGATAAACAGATAATAGTTCAGTCCATAGGCCCAAGCCAAACCGGTAATTATCCCTACTATCAGTGCGGTTACCGCTATCGGTACCGGTAGTTCTCCACTGGCGATCGGTCTAAATTTTTTGTAAGGGTGTTTCCGATCTGCTTCGATGTCCACTAAGTCGTTAAAAAGATAGGTGACACTACTAAAAATAGTGAAAACGAAAAACGCTTGCAAGACTTTACCAAAGGCCCCTTCTTGAAAAAGAAGCCCCGCAAATATCAGTGCTGCAAACAAGCTTAGATTTTTGACCCACTGTCGCGGCCTGATTTCTTTGAGAAATGCCAAGAATATTGCCATAGTACGAAAACCAACATTAATATTACCAATCCTATCATGATCGTCAGCTTACTTCTAGCCTCAACTCTCACTGCCGCCACTCCCAATATCGCCGTAATTAGCCAGTAGAACAAGGCAATCCGCCTCTTCCCCCAGCCTATCTCCAGCAACTTGTGATGCAGGTGGCTTTTATCACCCCAGACCGGAGACTTTCCGGAAAGAATTCTTTTTGTTACCAGGTAAATAAAATCTACCAGTGGCACCCCTAGCACCACCAGCACGGTTCCTACTTTGGCTGTGGCCAGAATTGATATCACTCCAAGAAGTAGTCCGGCCAGAGAGGTGGCCGAATAACCCGGCATTATTTTTTGTGGGAAAAAATGAAAAATGGTTAAACCGGCAAAAGCGCCGGAAAGTGCAAAGGCCAGTGTTGCTACCGGCCACTGGGTAATATCGGAACTGAAACTAAGCGAGATCATTCCTAAGGCTATTGCGGCAATCGAGACCACCCCGGTAATTTGACCGTCAACCCCGGAAGACCAGTTGATGGCATTCATCAACACCGGAATCCACAAGAGAGCGAACAGATCGGCCAGCACCCAAATCTCATGATGTTTTCCCCATAATTCAAACCCCCAGCGTAGCTGAGACAAGTCAATTATTCCCCCAAAGGGATTGGACACATAGGCAATTCCAATACCTGAGGCCACTATTATCCCTACTGCCACAAAATTTATCGTTAGTCTTAAGTAGGGGTTTAGACCTTTGATGTCATCAACCAATCCTGTCACCAAGACCAGAAGCGATGCAATTCCAATGGCGATTAAATGTTTGTCCCACTTTAGAAAAATCGCTAAAGTCAAAACAACTGCCACAAAAATCGGTAAACCACCACCTTTGGGAACGGGTTCTTTGTGAATGTGTGCCGGGTGTGGTGTCTTTTTTGGGTCTATCACCCATCCCATTTTGGAAAACCAGATTACTGTCAGAGGCGTAATCACCAAACTAATTAAAAAAGAAATGATGAAGGGAAAGACGGTAATTACCGGGTTAATCATAAGGCAAAGATTTGTATCACTCTAAAAAAGCCGGCAGCTACCAAACTTACCACCAGAAGTGAACCAGCCATAATGGTTGTCTCCACCGGAACATCTCCTTTACCTGCCCATGAAGCCAAGACTCTCGTTATTCCCACCACAGCTGCCATTCCGAGTAAAATTGCCGCCAGAACCGGTTTTCCAATCAGCTGTTGTTCTCCACCGGGTAAAGAATAAAACCAGGGCAGTTGAGGTGGCAGGACTTTCCAGAACCAGGCAAGCACGATCCCCATAAACACAATCATTACCCATCCGGTCAGTAGTAGTTGCTGCGCTGTTTTGTTTTTTGTCATTTATTTTTTATCCTGAGCCCCCTTGAAGGACCTGTCCTGAGCACCGCCGAAGGATTTCTCGGTTACCCGGTACTCTAAGTATCTTCCCATCATTAGTCTTGTGTGAGCATCCAGTCCGGGCAGAGCCGAAAAGAAGAACCCTACTACCGGCAGAAGGATAAACTCAAATGGCGCCACAAATTTTCTCCAGGCAGACAGACCTGCCACCTTTGGTCTTGCCTTCAGGTCTATCAATACCATCGCCGCCAAACTGATTAAAGACAAGGTTAGTATGGCAGATGATACTTGAGGCAACGTTCTCCCGATAACGGTTCGAGAAAAGGTGGTGTTCAGTAGTGGTGGCATATTTGCTCCGACCGTAATAATAAACCAATTAACCGGCCACATAAAGTGGTCCTCCATTACTTTGAACACACGGATGGTTTTATCCCAAAAAGGTGCTTGGGTGTCCAAAATGTATTCTTTGATAATGTAGGCATCATCACTAGCTCCCCAGGCCCAACGCTTGACTTGCTCGTAGGTATTTGTATAAGTACTCCAAAACCCGTTAGCCTCTGCCGCATCGGCCGAGACGGAAATGAATATCGGCTCAACTTCTACTTCTCCCTTGGTAGCAAAATAAGTTTTGAAAAATATTCGATAATCTTCCGGAATGACGTCGGTATCCCAGTAATTGATTTCATCCATCAGCTTTAGGCTTAAGGTGTAAGTCGAGAAGTTAATTAATCTATCCGGGCGCGAAAGCTGAGCCATGTTGATGACACTACTCATCCTGTTAAATACTCTCATTGGCCACGGGATTCTTTCGATGTTGTTGTAAAAAACGATTGCCCCCTGCCAGATTTTCCGATATCTATTTGGGTCGTCCAGAAACATATATGTTATCGCCGCCAAATGATTCGGATGGAGAGCCACATCGCAGTCCACAGACGAGATTGTCATTTTATCTATCTTCCAAGCTGATCGCTTGGCCAACACTTTTTTGAATTCTTTCCCGGCCCATGACGCATTGCTGGATTTTCCCACCACCTCTCCGGTCAGATTAGCCGGGTGATAAGTAAAAAAGAGTCCGGCAAACTTATCTCCGAATTCTTTGGTTAGCAAGGTTCTTCTCTCTTCATTTATTTCTTCGCCGGCCCTTTCTTCCATTGCAATCACGGGAATTATTTGTTTTGGGCCAATTGTTTGTTTTGCCAGTGCCTCCAAAGTTCTTACCAATATCTCACCCGGTTCTTTGTATGTCGGTAAAACGATCACATGGATCACCTCTTTCCAATCTGCAAAACCGGTTACATCACCCATCCAGTCATACTTCTCCCAGGCTTTTATCCGGTAATACGACATCACTCCGGCCCAGGCTAGGGTTGTTGATCTGTAGAGCCAGTAGACATTAAAAGCGATAATGAAATAGGCAACTCCGATTGGCCAAAAGATCGACCCCCAAACCGGAAACAGAATAAAGGTCCAGCTGGTAAAACCCGGAAGAATCTCCAGGGCTCTTTGGCTGGCACGTGGGTATTTGGTGATCAGTTTTCTAAGGAATACAAACATTTTGTGTTTTGACTCGTTATTTCTGCCAACTCCTTGAGATTCAGGTTTAGTTCGGAGGCTACGAATTCAGCTACTATTTTAACATTAGCGGGGGTATTGACCGTTCCCCGGAGAGGTTCCGGTGGTAAATATGGGCTATCCGTCTCCAAAAGTAGTCGATCAAGAGGTACTTGCTTCAATATTTCACGCAAATTTCCGGCCGATTTATAAGTAATGTTTCCGCCAAAGCTGACATAGTAACCCTTTGCCAGGATCATTTCCAAAAATTCCCGACTACCGGCAAAGCAGTGGAACTGTCCTCGAGGCAACCACCTCATTTTGAGTAGTTGAGTCTTCATTTCTACTTCGGCATCTCTCATGTGAATTGCCACCGGCAAATCATTTTCCACCGCCAGTTCCATCTGTCTTCGAAACAATCTCACTTGTTTTTCTTCTGTCTTTCTCTCTTTGTCCCAATAGAAATCCAATCCAATTTCGCCAACCCCAACCACCCTCTTAGAGCCTTTAATGATTTTCTGCATCTCCTCCATTGTTCTAACCAATCCCATATCCCTTCTCCTCCCTAAGGAGTCTCCTTGTAGGTAGTCCTGCGAGGCGACTCCTTGTTGGTCTCCACCTGGCCAATACAAAGTTTCCACTTCCTCCGGGTGAATTCCCACCAAACAATATTGCTCATATTTTTCTGCGATTTCTACCGCTCTCTCTGCGTCTCCAATACTGGTCGACGGCATAACCACTTTTTCTACCCCCGCCATCCTTGCATCCTCCAAAACCTTACCAATATTAGCGAAGCGTTCGTCAGTCAGATGACAATGTGTATCAATTAACATAATTTTGTCCTTTTCACCTGTCAATTCTTTGAAACAAATTTTCCCCACGCTTTATTTCTTCATTGCCGAAAGAATCAATCAGTTTCTTGGAAGTTTCCGGCATAAACGGCTCCAAATCAGCCGCTATCTGACGAATAATTCTTACCAAATCTGCCAACACAAACTCTTGCTCCTCACCCTTCAGCTTCCAAACCTCTCTTTGATTGATCAAAGTATCCGCCGTTTTCACATCTTCCCAGATGAATTTGACTGCTTCATCAAATCGGAAGGTAGCCAGTTTGTTGATGACCGCTTCTCGTATCCCCAGTCTCTGTTCCGGTACCTTTAGTCCAATTTTCTCCGACATGGTGGCCACTCTGGCCGCTAAGTTGCCAATTCCGTTGGCCAAACTACTCTGGTAGGCTTCTTCAAATCGTGCCACCGTTACATCCGAGTCTTCAAAGATACTCACTTCCCCAAGCAGAAAATACCTCAAGGCATCGGCACCATATTTTTCTGCCCACTCAATTGGGTTAATCGTATTTCCCAAACTTTTGCTAATTTTTTGACCACCTGAGGTCAGGAAACCACCGACAAAAATCTGTTTTGAATTTGGGAGATTGGCCGACATAAGCATGGCTTGCCACATGGCCGCTTGCTGCCGGAGGTTATCTTTTCCACATACTTGAATACCGGGCCAATACCCGGTAAATTTTTCCTGATTCTCCGGCCAACCCAAAGCCGAAATATAATTCACTAAAGCATCGAACCATACATACATCACTTGAGTTGAGTCTTCCGGAACCTCAATTCCCCACGGCATCTTGGATTTAAGTCTGGAAATGCTGAAATCCATCAGGCCGGACTTAATAAAGACCTTCAGCTCATTTTGCCGGAAATCAGGAATAACCACCTCCGGTTTGGCTTCATAGAAATCCAATAACTTTTGTTGATGATTGGAAAATTTGAAGAAATAGTTTTCCTCTTCGATATTTTCCAACTCCTGGTAGGGGTGTAGTGGACATTTGCCCTCCGAAAGTTCGGAATCCGTTTTTTCCAGCTCACACCCTACACAATACTTGACCTTATATGTTTTTTTATAAATATCTCCGCTGGCTGCACATCGCTTCCAAAACTCCTGAGCCGCCGAAATGTGGTGTGCGTCCGTAGTCCTAATGAAATTATCATAAGATAGATTAAGGGCAGATCTAAGACGTTCGAACTTGGCCGCATATTCATCGCAGTATGCCTGTGGGTTCTTGCCTTCGGATGTTGCCTTCTGATAGATCTTCTGACCGTGTTCGTCTGTTCCGGTATTAAAAAACACGTCGTCACCTACCAGTCGGTGCATTCTAGCTAGGACATCGGCCCTAATTATCTCCATCGCAAAACCGATATGAGGCTCGGCATTTACATAAGGTAAGGTGGTTGTGATATAAAACTTTCCCATGCCCCATTTTACCCCAAAACTCTACCCAAAAATCCGTTTGATTCTTCCGGTAATTTTGTCCGTCCACACAGTAGCCCATTCTTCAGCTTTGATTCTTTTGATTACTTCCTGCCAGCCGGGATTCCCCAAGCTTTCGGCGACCGTCGCGATCGTTGCCGAGCTGACCTTTATATTATTTTTGACATCCTCATAATTTCTTCCCTTGTCTAAGTACAGCGCTATTCCTAGTCGTTTTAAAACGGCCATCCTCTCCCCCTCTGTCAGGACATCGTAGAATACTCTTCTTAAGTCTTCCGGCGAATTGATCTCCGCCAGAACCTGATAGAACATCTGATCCAGCTGTCTCTGCAGTGTCTTGTTAATGGGGTTTTGTGAAAGTTGCATATTCTGTCCAAATAATAACTTTAATTAATGAAATCATACACCTCACCGCCGCAATGACATAATTCCCTTGTTTAATCGCGAATGGTTACCTCTTGAGTTCTTGACCCGCCTTGCCGCGAGGCAGGTTCCTTGATTCCTTGAGTTCTTGATTTGTATGTGTACACCTCCCACGAAATCAGCAGTCCCAAAATCAAAATCCCATTTAATACCGACCCCAGTCCCAGCACTCTCAATTCCAAAAAAGCCGTCATCCCAATAGTCCATCTCAAAGCTGCGGAGGCAGACATTAAGAGAATTGACAAAAGCCAAAAGATCCCTCCCATCACCAAGAGTGTCATGGGAAGATAGCTACCGGGAATAATAAAATCTCTGATTGTTTCCGGATCGACCCTCCAAATTACCAGACCTATGGCCACCCAGTTGATCACCGCAAAAAACACCAGCCACCCATATCTTTTTTTCTGTCTTCTGTTTACGTTCTCCACACCTTGATTTAACCATAAAAAAGAGGAGCTTCCGCTCCTCAACAAACTAACTATCCATCTCGAAGGGGTCTTTAATCGCGCCAACAATCCCCACAATGAAACAGATAACATAAATCAACACCGCAACTCCAATCACTACCGTAATCTTCAGGCTCGTAAATCCGGCAACGATCAACGATATTGCCCCTATTAACAAGCCAAGTATTACGCCGGCAACATTACCTACGATCAAATACAGAAGTCTACCCATTTGTGCCTCCAGGTTGTTTGTGAGCGTGCTGCCATATTATAACTCCATTATTTCGTTCATTTGTTCTAAAATGAATTTATGTCCTCCGACACGCTGATCATTCTCCTCTTTCTTTTCGTTGGGCTGATCGTGGTCTACCTCCTTCTCAAACAAAAGCTGGAAGCCCAGAAAACCGATCCCACTCTCAACGCTTGGCTCAAGTCTCTCCAACAGTCTTTTGATACCACCAACCGCACCACCAACGCCTCTCTTCAACAAAATTACCGCGAACTATTTTCCCGCTTGGACCAAGCCACCGCGGTCATCTCCGATCTCAAGAAAGAGGCCGGTGCCTTCGGCGAGGTCAGTCGCTCCATGAAAGATCTTCAGGACTATCTCAAGTCTCCAAAGCTTAGAGGTAACATCGGTGAACAAGTTCTCAAAGACCTCATCGGTCAGATGTTCCCCAAAAACAGTTTTCATCTCCAGTATCACTTCAAAGGAGGTTCTATCGTCGATGCCGCCATCAAAACTCAAGCCGGCATTCTCCCCATCGATAGCAAGTTCCCTATGGAAAATTTCCAAAAGATTTATCAAGCTTCGTCCGCCACCGACAAAGCCGCTGCTCGCACTGCCTTTATCCGCGACGTCAAAAAACATATCAAAGATATTTCCGGTAAATATATTCTCCCCGAAGAAGGCACTCTCGATTTTGCTCTTATGTACATTCCTTCCGAAACCATCTTTTACGAGATAGTCAACGAACAAGAGCTCATGGATCTGGCTCGTGACTCCCGTGTCTATCCCGTTTCCCCGACTACTCTCTACGCTCACCTGCAAACCATTCTTCTTTCGCTGGAAGGTCAAAAGATTGCCGGTAAAACTTCCGAAGTCTTTACCCTGCTCCGCGCGGTTCAAAAAGATTACGAAAAGCTAAACGAAAACTTTCTCCTTTTGGGCAAGCATCTCACCAATGCCTACAGTGCCATGAACAACACCTCCCAAACTATGAATCAAATCGGCAACAAGCTCGACTCCGTCCACCAGCTCAAATCCAACCTTCTCCCCGAAGAAAAATCATAAAAATCCCCACCAAATGGCGGGGACGATCCCTACAGGAAAAACAAGGCTAGGACAAGAAGAATAATCGCGATGATCAGTATTGCCCATTCTCCTACAATTTCGACCACCAAGATAAATGCCAAACCGATTGTGAATGTTAAGAGGGTTACAATCGTGCCCGACTTGACACCATGTGTTTTGATATTGAGAGTCAAGACGGCCAGAATCAAGAGAATCAAAGCAGCGAATTCCACGAGAACCTCCATATTAATTTACAGATGAGCCCTATAATACTCCACCCCCCCCTTCTTGTCAAGCTTCTGTCCTGGTCACACACATTTGGCACTCTGAGGGTTAGTAATGTG
>CAYHNG010000001.1:0-150781 GCA_964357975.1 uncultured Pseudomonadales bacterium | reverse complement strand
AATTGCAGCAACACATTACTAACCCTCAGAGTGCCAAATGTGTGTGACCAGGACATGCCGCTTGACATCTCCTCTGCAATATCATATAAATAACATTAGTCGAGAACGTAAGTTTTCGATCAGAGATACTAGCAATAGTAAATCGGAAAAAGGCTCCGCAAGGAGTTCTTTTTCTTTATATACCCCTCCATTCTGCTATAGTTGGTATAAAGTGAAACAAATCCTGCCCGTGTTGTTTCTTTTTCTGTTGTCTTTTCTCGTTTTTACCCAACATACTCTTGCCGTTTCTTTCACTATTGATAATCCCGTCAGAGAAGGGGACTACTTTATCGTCGATGCCAGCATTTCCGGAATCTCTTCGTCATCAGCGTACGTGTTTGGTATGTTTACCAACAAGGATAATCCGGATTATTTTGGTTTCACTTGGGGCCAAAAAGAAGACTGGGTTAAGTATCAATCCACCACCAAAGAATTCATTTCTACCAACTTACCCATTTTGTTAAGAGATACTCTTCAAAAAATTTGGATCAAGCCGGACTTCCAAAACTCCGGTTACAAAGGGCCGGGCGACTATTTTCTTAAACTAAAGCGCTATACCGGCTCATCCGACGGATCCGCCGGCGATTCAAATGTCTTAACTGTCTCTCTTCTGGAGACCACCCCCACCCCAACACCTACAGAAGAAATAACCAACACTCCTTCACCGACCCCGACCCCAGCCCCAACTACCGGTCCCACCCCGGAGCCGACCATTACCCTAAGTCCCACCAAAACCCCCACCCCAACCGCTATAAAAACCCCTTCTCCAATACCCCTCAAAACACCCACTCCTACTCCACTCAAAACTCCCACCCTTACCTCCTCCGTCATTGCGAGCCCCACTTTGGGGCATGGCAATCTCACTCCAACAATTGAATCTTCCCCCTCTTCTATTCTCGGTACTTCGACTTCCTCCGGTCTTCTTAGTTCTGTTCCGTCTGCCGAACCAACCGCCGGCAACTTCGCACCAAGCACCTCCAACTCCGTTCTGAAGTACACCTTTCTTTTTGGCCTATTCATTTCTTTGCTCGCCGGAGGTGTCCTGTATTTTAGACACAGGAACGTCTAAAATAACCCTTATGAAGAAATTTATTCTTAGATATCTACCGGTCACTCTTTGGATGCTTCTCATTTTCCTGATGTCTTCCAAATCGGATTTACCGGTGAACGGGACTATCACTGAAGATTTTCTTTCCAAGAAACTGGCTCATATCTTTGAATACACCATTCTTATGTTTCTGATGTTCCGGGCGGTGGGAGAAAAGAGCCCCGCCAAAGCTTTCCTGTACTCACTTATTTTTGCTTTCACTGACGAAATTCACCAATTATTTATCCCCACTCGTACCGGCAAACTTCGTGACGTTGGCATCGATTCTATCGGGTTAATCTTTTCCTCATTACTTATTATCAAACTCCGGCTATGGAACAGCTATTTGTTAGTTCATCCAACAAGGAAACCCAAGAAATAGCCTCTCGCCTCGCTGCCGGACTGGATAAGGGGGCGACTATCTGTTTGTATGGCAACTTGGCGGCAGGTAAAACCACTTTTACACAAGGACTAGCCTCATTTTTTGGTATTCCTCGCCTGGTATCACCGACTTTTATGATTATGCGCCAGTATTCGATCAACTCTCATCCCACGATCAAGACCCTTTACCATCTCGATCTCTATCGTCTCAACTCGGTTGAAGAAATTAAAGCCTTCGATGTTGAAGAGATTTGGTCCGATCCCGGCAACCTCTTAGTTATCGAGTGGCCGGAAAAGTTCGTCGACATCCTCCCCAAACAAAGAATCGATGTCTTCCTGAAAGCCATTACCGAAGACGAACGCGAAATTAAAATTATCAACCGTCTATGAAACTCTACCTCGACTCCACCGACAACACCCGCGTTATCGTCCGTCTCGGCGATACAGAATTTATTAACCAAGTCGACTCTCCGCGCAACCAAGACGTTTTTGGTTTTCTCCTTGCTTGTTTAAAAAAAGAAAATCTCCGACAAGAAGATATCACCGAGGTGCAAGTCAACTGTGGGCCCGGCTCTTTCACCGGTACCCGCATTGGAGTCACTATCGCCAACGCACTCGGTTTTGCTTTAGATATTCCGGTCAATGGACAAACCAAACCAGTCGAACCAATTTACTCTTCACCACCCAATATTTCTGCAGCAAAATAGATCTTTTTACTTCTTAACTAGAGCCTATTGACACAGCTTATAATTCATGAGATTATAGCGTCACAATGAAACAAAAGATGTCGAAAAAGATCCTTTCGGTAATTCTCACCTTCAATCTAATCATGCAATCCTTTTCCCCTTTTCTAGTTTCACCTGTCTATGCTGAAGACTCTACTCCTTCTGCGACGCCAACTGTTGAAGTTACCCCTACTGTCGAACCTTCGCCCACCCCGACCGAAGAAATCACTCCGACTCCCACTGAGACTGTTTCTCCAACCCCCGAAACCACTCCCACACCAGAAATTACACCAACTCCTACTGAGGAAATAACTCCTTCTCCCGAGATATCTCCTACTCCAACTGGCATCATTACTCCTGACTCAACTCCTACCCCCACCGTCGAAGTTACCCCTACCATTGATCCAACTACTACCCCTGCTCCGGATGTTAACCCCGAACCTTCTTCAAATACGGATTCTCAGGCCCATCCCCAAAACAACGATCAAAATAATTCTGCTACTCAATCTTCCACGTCAGAGACTACCAGCACGACCACTATTCCAGAATCCGTTACCATTGCATCGCAACTTTCTCAAACTCTTTTACCCCAGCCCACTTTAACTACCGACAAACCGGACTATTTCCCCACCGACATCGCTTATATCTCCGGTACCGGTTTCCTCTCCAATACTACTTATACTCTCCACATCATGTCTTCGGACATGCCTTACGTTTCCTACAAAGTTGAAGTCACTTCCGACACTGCTGGTAATCTTTCTTATGCCTACCAGCTCGACGGCCACTATCGTCCCAATTACACAGTCGACGCCCTCGACGCCTCCGGCGCCGTCGTCGCCTCCTATTCCTTCACCGATGCAGATCCCCAAATTACTTATGATACATTTGCAGGAGAAATTTCACCTCAAAACAGTGAAAATTGGACTACCGGGAATATAAGTGGATATAAAGAAGGCGACACTATTCGTTTTAGATTAAATCTGGATTCGGAACCCGGAAATTTAAGTGGTGATCTGTTTGTTGGTTTTACAAGTGACCCGACCTGTCGTTTCTTTAAATATCAGGCTCCTACCAATGTATCACTAGATTTTGATAGAACAACTGACGCCATTGATTCCGGTGCTGGATTTACGGCTACCTACGTCGGTCTTTCCCAAAATGGAGACGATGGAGTAGCTCAGTTCGCGATCACATCGACAGCATTAAATGCCGTCAGGTTGAACTTCACGCTCCAAGTAGATAATAGTGCTGCCGGATGTGCCTCAGGATCCAGTCAACACGTCCAAGTCGATCACGCAACCGGTGATATTAAAGATAGCGGTGCCAAAGCGCTACCCATTCCCGCAAATGCAGTTGTTCCGGTAACTGATATTACAATCGTCAAAACCGTCCCCGACACCGCCTCAATAGGAGATGCGATCTCCTACACCTTGACCGTCACCAATTTAGATGCAGACACTTCAGCACAAAATGTTACGATCACTGACACGCTCCCCACTGGTCTGACATATGTTTCAGCTTCCGGAGCCACGTGTACGAATAATTTAGGAACGATTACCTGCAACCTCGGAACCTTAGCAGGTGGAGCAAGCCAGACAGTAACTATCAATGTAACAGTAAACAACAGCGAATCTGTCTG
This sequence comes from uncultured Pseudomonadales bacterium, assembly GCA_964357975.1. Taxonomy (GTDB): domain Bacteria; phylum Patescibacteriota; class Microgenomatia; order UBA1400; family MFAQ01; genus UBA10133. Next base: position 146,910 of record CAYHNG010000001.1, on the reverse strand, counting down.
TGGCGCCACAATAACAAATACAGCCACAGTATCCACTTCCACTTTAGAATCGGATTCAACCAACAATTCATCTTCAGATTCAACTGCTATTAATGCGTGTTCCGGCACAATTGAGCTTAAAAAAGTTTGGTCGGGAACCGGCGGGCAAACTACTTTAAATATCGGAACCACTATCGGAGGAACTGAAGTTGCATCTGTCCAAACTGGAACCGCAGGTGCAACCCCACTCACAACCGGCTCAAATTCTGTTGTAGCCGGAACCTACTATGTTTCCGAAACCGGTGGTTTATCCTCTTACAATTCAGCTCTTAGCTGTACCGACAACGGTGCCGGCTCAACCTACGGTGAAAGTAATTCAGTCTCCGTACTTGCTGGCCACACAGTTGTTTGTACATTTACGAATACCTTAAAAAACGGAACACTAGTCATTAATAAAACCGCTATCGGAGGAAATGAAACTTTCGACTTTACTCAAACAGGACTATCCAACTTTTCTTTAACCACCGTTGCGGGTACCGCCACCACAACTTTTAACGGTCTAACCGCAGGAGGAACATATTCTGTTTCCGAAACTTCTGAATCCGGATGGAACCTAACGAGCTCATCTTGCGATAGGGGTACTCCCTCGAATATTACGATTGAAGCAGGCGAAACAACTACTTGTACCTTCACCAACACCAAGAACGCGACTCTCCATGTGGTTAAGTCTGTCGTCAATAATAATGGAGGAACCAAAGATCCTGAGGATTTTTCTTTCCAAGTTAATGGAGGAACTGCCGCCGCCTTCGAGGCTGACGGCCAAAATAATATCTCGGTAACTCCCGGGACCTCCTATAACATCACCGAACCTTCGGTTACCGGTTATACACCTTCTTACGAAGGATGTTCCGGCATTGTTATTGCCGCCGGTGGAGAAGCTACCTGTACCATAACAAATAACGACGACCCTGCTCATCTAATTGTCATCAAGAATGTCGATAACGGCACTACCGGTGCGACCACAGTTTCTGGAGACTTCACCATGACCATAAATAGTTTGACCGCTTCCGGTGGTAATTCATTCCCCGGTGTGGCCACCACCGGTACGGACAAAACTCTTACCTCTGTAGGTACCTACTCCGTTACCGAAACAGGACCTTCAGGCTATATAGCCTCATATTCGACCGACTGTTCCGGAACCATCGCCCTCGGTGAAACCAAGACATGTACAGTAACCAATACTGCAATAGCTCCAAAACTTACTGTCATCAAGGAAGTAAACAATTTGTTTAATGGTTCAAAACTCGTTTCTGACTTCTCACTATATGTAGGCTCGACAGGAGTCACTTCGGGTGCCACAAATTCATTTAGTGTCGGATCGTATAAAGTCACCGAAACCGGAGGTGCAGGCTATTCAGCCTCGTTTAGTGGAGCTTGTGATTCTAAGGGAAATGTATCTCTCGCCCTTGGTGACGATCTAACTTGTACTATCACAAACAGTGCTCTCCCCGGAACTTTGACCGTCACCAAGACTGTGATCGGTGGTACTGCAGATCGTGAAGATTTTGCTTTCTCTGTGAATGGTGATACACCAATCAACTTTAGAACTGATGGTATCAACACCTTTAATGTTGATCGCGGAACCTACACCATCACCGAAAATGCCGGCCCCGATTATGTTGCTTCCTATGTAGGCTGCGATAGCGTTTTCATCAATAACGGTGGATCCGCCACATGCGCCATAACGAACACCAGAAAGACGGGTAATTTGTATTTGGACAAAATAATCTTCGCCGGTCCTGCAGTCGATAGCGACTGGTATTTTGAAATTAGATCATTAACCGGCGCTCTACTTGGTACCCTCCAAGATGGGGGATCAATAAATCTGGAAACCGGCAGCTATACAATCACTGAATCAACCGGAGTATTGGGCTACACACTTACTTCAGTTGGTGGTGCATGCTCTACTTTAAATGGACAAAGTGCAACCGCTACTGTTGGCGCCGGAGATCAAACCTGTTCATTTACCAACGTCCGCGATACCGGCAGGGTTAAGGTCAATAAACTACTTGATGACGACGGCGATGGTACTTATGAAACCTCCAACCCCGCTGGTTTTACCTGGAGTCTGGATGGAACGGGAACCAATGACATGGGAGCAACCGTCAGTGATATACCCACCTCAATCCCCTCCGTCGTCTCCCACTCAATAAACGAGAACTCTCCTTCAGATTATCACTTTATCGGTTGGTATCCCACCGGCAGTACACAATATTCGTGTGCCTCTCCTCAAGGAACCACCTTACCCGCAACTGTAAATGTCACGAAGGACGCCACTGCCGAAATTACCCTCTGTAATGCTCGCGATACCGGGACAATCACAATCGTTAAAGATTCTGTACCAAACAATGATCAAAACTTCACTTTTAATACGTCCGGTAGCACCCTTCCCACAACATTCCAGTTGGACGATTGGGGCAACTCCGCTTTACCTAATAGCCAAACATTTACCGTCCCGACCGGTAATTACACCGTAACCGAAGCCAACATTGCCGGCTGGAAACTTACCGGATTGTCTTGTACTGACAGTACCAATAGTTCTTGGGATCTTGGTAACCGTCAAGTGAGCTTGAGTGTCGAGACAGGCGAAAACATTACTTGTACTTTCACTAATACCAAATATGGGACCATCTCGGGTTACAAATTTAACGATTTTAATGGTGATGGTGATCAGGACACTGGAGAATCAAGATTAGACGGCTGGACAATAAATCTTTTAGATAGTACCATGACTCCGATTAACTCTGTAATCACGGGAAATGGTAGCTGGACACTTGGTCAGTACAAATTTACCAGTTTATTGCCCGGTACTTATTACATTTGCGAGACACTCCAAGACGGTTGGGTTCAAACTGATCCCGAAACGGGCGCTGTGTATGGAGGTACTCATTGTCGCCAGAGGACAGTAAACGGAAACACTCCTTCATCCGCTAATTTCGGCAATTTCGAAAAAGCCCAAATAATTGTTCATAAGAATGTATTAGGGACCAATGGCTCCACCGACGTAACTGATAACACTTCCTTCTCTGCGCTGTTGGATGGCACAAATGCCAAACCAATTTCGGAAACAACTACAGCCACTTATGACAATCTGCTTCCCGGAACATATACTGTTTCGGAAGGTACAGAACCCGCTGGATATTCTTGGGTCAGCACTACCAACAATGGTGTCGTCACTGTCACCAGTGGGGGAGTTCACGACGTCTATATAGTCAACAAACAAAATTCTGCCACACTGAGGGTTTTCAAGCATGTTGTTAACGATAACGGTGGCAATACTTTAGCTGGAGGCTTTACCATGAACGTCACCGGCACATATGTAAGTGACGATTCCTTCCCCGGAGAAGAAGCAGGAACGCTGATCACTTTGGATGCAGGTGTTTACTCTGTGAATGAAACCGACTACCCAGGCTATACCAAATCGATCGGTGCAAACTGCTCTGGTACAGTCGCTTTTGGTGACACCAAGACCTGTACCATCACCAATGATGATGTCGCTCCGAAGTTGACCTTGATAAAAAACGTCATTAAAGATAATGGAGGAAACGAAGACCCCGATGATTTTAAGCTAACTATTGGTGGTAGCGCTGCCCTCTCCGGAGTCACCCAAACTTTATCTGCGAACACTCCTTACGCCATAAATGAAACACCGCTTAGCTCTTACTCCTTTATTTCTATTACCGGAGACCGAAAATGTCCTTCAACACTAGGTGGCACCGTTACTCTTGACCCGGGAGACGATATCACCTGTACTATAAACAACGATGATATTGCTCCCTCCATAACTTTAACCAAAAATGCCGTTGGTGGTTCTGCCACTGCAGCTGATTTCTCACTTTATATCGGTGGTGCATCCGTAGTTTCGGGCCAGACATTGGTGGTCGATGCGAACAAATCATATTCTATTGACGAGGATAGTCCTTCCGGCTACAGTTTTACTTCGATTTCCGGCGATACCAAATGTCCGGCGGTTTTGGGTGGCACGGTTACTTTAGACGAGGACGAGGATCTAAGTTGCACAATTACGAACACCAGAGATACCGGCACCATTGTTGTGAATAAAATTATCGACGTCGATGGTGATTTGGAAACTGAGGAGGATCAATCTGCCGGAGAAAACTGGCAGTTTGACGTCGATGGTACAGGACCGGACACCACCGATGCGTTTGCCGATTCTACCGACTCCGAAGGCTCTGTTACCTTTACTTCACTCAAAACAGGAGCTTACACCATAGTCGAAACCACTCAACCCGGATATGACCTTTTCTCTGCCACTTGTGGGGTCAGAAACGGATCTTTTGATCAAACAGACAGTATGGGCGGTGTCACCGTATCCAAGGGCGGGACCACCACCTGTACTTTCTACAACAAACCAAATGGTACGATCCATGGATATAAATGGAATGATGATAACGGAGACGGCCAGTCATGGGAAGAAAACAAGCTTTCTGGATGGACGATTAAATTGTACAAATCAAACGGTGAGGGATTCGATCCGATCGATACGATGGTCACCGACTCCGGCAGTACTCACTTCGGCTGGTATTGGTTCGAGAATTTATTCCCCGGCCAATACAAAGTATGTGAGGTCCAAAAAGATGGTTGGACTCAAACCTATCCGATCAATGCCAATACCGGTAACTGTCACACTTTGACTCTACCCGACGGCAACTCTAACGGATTTGAAGAGTTGGTGAATGCCACCACGGGACCTGTCTACAAATTCGGTAATAGGTTGATCGATCCGGAACTGACCATCAGCCGTTCAAATAACGCAGGTGTTCCTCTCACACCAGGATCCACTTACGAACACACTATCACAATCAAAGTCACCGGCAACGACATCAGTAATTTGAAACTTACCGACCTCCTACCTAAAGGAGTAACCTTTAGTGGGTCTTACACTGTTCTAAATGGATCCACCGATATTACCGGAAGTATTACGGCTCCGGTATATCATTCTCCTGGCGTTTGGGAGCTGGGAGATTTTGCTGAAGGGGATATCATCACTGTTAAGTACCTCGCCAATATCTCATCGGATATCCAACCCGGTACCTACTCGGACCTTGCCTGGGCCATTGGCGAAAATCCCTACACGGAAGGTCAGAGTGTCTTCGCCATCGGTGAAAACTCAGAATATGTAGATGGTAATTTCGTCGGTACCGATGTCAAAGTCGTTAAAGACCAGACCAGAGCCGAGGTCTATGATGTAGAGAAAAAAGTTGTCGGTCAGGTACTTGGTGCTTCCACCAGTCTACCGGCCACCGGTGCCAATGAACTTTGGCTCTTAGCTTCATTAATCTCACTCTACTTTGGTCTTAAATTAATAAGAACTTCCAAATAAAATGAAACTAAAACTTACTCTCGTCTCCATCATAGCGATCATTGGATTGGTCTTACCCGGTCTGTCCCTAGCTGCCGATTTCTCTGTCCGACTCGGCCAGCCAAAGTCGCCCACTAGTCAGGATAACTTCAAGCTCACTTTTGTGGCCTTGGATACAGTCACTTCAGGACGCCAAATCACGGTTAAGTGCTATAAGAAAGGACCGTCAGATGGCAGTTTCTCTCAGTTTGACACCACCAAAACCATGATCGTGGGTGGAAACACAGACTCTTGTGACGTCACGAGTTCGATCTTAAGCGCCAACGGAGACTACTCATTTAAGGTAATCGCCTCAGTGAGTGAACCCTCATACCAAGAACTCCCCAGTGCCACAGTCACAGTTAACTACAATACTTCCGGACCCAACACTCCGGTCAATTACTCTAAGGAGAGATTAAACAGTTGCGACTACAAGATCAAGTTTAAGACAGCCGACGATGGTAAAACAACCAAAGTCCAGGTCTTTCGTTCCGACACTCTCAGCATTCACGTCGACGCCGGTGCTGTGCTAACTTCCGTCAATATCTCACCGAACACCGAAGGAGAGATTACTAACAGTGTTCCTGTTTGTGGTAAAGACTACTACTACGTCATTAGGGCAGTAGATAGTTCCGACAACGCCTCCGGCACCATAGGTGACAGTTTCACGACGACTACTACCACCACTACGACCACTTCAGGCGCTGTCGCCGGCAGTCAAACGGGTGCCACCGGAGCTATTGTTCTTTCTGACGGTTCAGCTCAGATCACCGAACCCGGTCAACCGGGTTCTAATGCCTCCGAACCGGGTAACTCCCAGACTCCTACCCCCACCATTCTCGGTACTACCGCCGATGAAAAGAAGAGAATTCCTCAATGGTTGTTAATCACTGCCGCCGTTCTTGTGGGCTACTTTATTTCGAAATCTCTCAGGAGATCAAAATCGAAGTAAGATAGAAAGGAATGAAATATCTCTTAGGCATCGGGCTAATCATTTTTGCCTTCATTATTTTGGGGGGGACATTTATTCCAATTCTTCAGCAAGAGATCAATTACGATCTGTCCAAGTATCAAAGCTCCAACGAAATCAAAGAACTCAAACCATTGGACACCGATTTTGGCATTCTTATTCCCAAAATTGGGGCTAATGCTCATGTCGTTAAGGGTGTTGATCCCTATAATCCCACCATTTACCAGGAGGCCTTAACAAAGGGGGTGGCCCATGCCAAAGGGTCAGTCTTGCCTGGCCAAATAGGTAATATCTTTTTATTCTCACATTCTTCCTCAGATTTTCTGAATGCTACCCGGTACAACTCCGTTTTTTATCTTCTGTCAAAATTAGAAAAGAGCGATACCATCAAGCTATTTTACGAGGGAAAAGAGTACAACTATTTGGTTGCTACCAAACAAGTTACGGAGTCGGACGCAATTCAATTTTTGACCTATGAAGCCAAAGCGGAAACCTTAACTCTCATGACTTGTTGGCCTCCGGGCACTTCCCTTAAGCGCCTTGTAATTCAGGCATCAGGGATATAAAAATGATCTATGGTCAGTCTCAAAAAACTTCAAAAACAAATTTACGCCAACAAAATTAAAAAGGGCTTTAATACCACCGACATTTACAAAGAGTTCTGCCTGATACATGAAGAGGTTTCCGAAGCATGTCGTGCATACTATCGAAAAGAATATACCGTGGGCGAGGAGCTGGCCGATGTCGCCATCTATCTTCTCGGGTTGTCTGAAATTCTCAATATCAATCTGGAAAAAGAGATCAAGCGAAAGGTTCTGAGGAATAGCAAGCGTGTTTACAAACGCATCAACGGGGTTTTAACCAAACGCTAGAATAGGCTATATTCAAAGAAAAACTCCTGTGACATAATGAATGTTGTTATGGCACATCCTGCCCTCACTTTATTCTTTCCGCATCCTCATAACAATCACAAAGCCAAGATTCTTTGGCCCGGGTCGATTTTAATTTTAGTTGGTCTCTTTATCATGGGTCGTTCCATTGTAGATATTACGGTAGGACTTTTGCCGGGCGTTCTTGGCTACGCTTCCCAAATCGATCCGGCTAAGGTAATCGAGCTAACCAACAACGAACGGCTGAGCGCCGGGCTAACAATTGTCAAGCAAAACCCGGAACTTTCACAAGCCGCCCTTGCCAAAGCCGCAGATATGTTTGCCCATAACTACTGGGCTCATGTTTCTCCCACCGGTACTGAGCCCTGGTCTTTCATTACTTCTTCCGGCTACAAATATCAGCATGCAGGAGAAAATTTGGCCCGTGACTTTGGTAACCCTTCCGATATCGTCAAGGCTTGGATGGCTTCACCCACCCATCGCCAAAACCTTCTGGACAATCGTTACAAAGATATCGGCATCGCCGTTATGGATGGCTATCTCAACGGTGTCGAGACCACCATTGTCGTCCAATTATTTGGCGCACCCCAGACTTCCGTCACCAATATTGCCTCCGATAGAGTAGAGGCCAGGCCGGTACTGGCTGTCGAACAAACACTTCTCTCCGACAAGAAAGTCGAAGCTGTCACTCAGCCGACTCCCCAGAAGTTAGTTCCCTCCTCCGGTCTGTCTCCTTTAGACCTCAAGCGATCGTGGTCTCTGGCCTTCGCCATCATTGTTCTCATCGCTCTTAGTTTAGACTGGATCTTTGTCCTCAGGTACAACATCATCCGTATTTCAGGTGATTCTTGGGCCCATCTGACCTACTTCTTCGGGTTAGCGGCCATCCTTATTATCATTCGGCAGGGCATTATTCTATGAAAAAGCCTATAGGAAAAATAGTTGATTATCTAGTTCTCAGTTTACTGGTTTCGACCGCTATTCTTTTGACTCTTATTTTCAATGGAAACCGTACTTATCAGCTAATAACTATAATTGGTGTATCTCTTATATATATCATATGGGGCGTCATTCATCACTTCAAAGAGCACACTTTTTTTCCACAAATCATTCTCGAATACCTCCTGTTTGCGCTTCTCGGATGCGTCATTGTTATAGGACTATTATAGTGAAAAAAGTTGCGCTGTATCGTATAATATACCCTGTATGAAAGCTATTATTCCCACAGGAGGAATGGGTACCAGAATGAGACCGTTAACGTTTACTGCTAACAAGCATCTTATTCCTGTGGCCAATAAACCTTTAATTCTCTATCCCGTAGAAACAATTGCCGAAACCGGAATCAAAGAGATTGCCCTTACCTATAATCCAGGTCAGTTGGATATTATTCAAAACTTCCTGGGCGATGGTTCAAAGTGGGGTGTCAAATTTACTTATATCCTTCAAGAAAATCCCCGCGGTGGTCTCTCGAATATTTTTCAGGTTTGTGAGAAGTTTGTCGACGGAGATTCTTTCGTCATGCATCTTGGAGATAATATTTTTACCGGTGGTATCAAAAATCTTGCCGACCATTTCAAAAAGCATAAGCCAAAGGGTTTGGTGGGGTTGGTTCACCACCCGGAGAATGTCCGTTTGGGTGTCCCGTATTTTGATGAAAACGGCAAGCTGGTCAAGTATGTCGAGAAGCCGGAGAACCCTCCTCACGATTTTGCCGTTCCCGGCGTCTATTTCTTTGATCCCATTATTTTTAATTGCTTCAAAGGTAAAGACAAAATTACCCCTTCACCCAGAGGAGAGTTGGAAATCTCTTCTGCTTACCAGTGGCTTATCGACCATAAGTATGACGTAGATACTTTAGAAATCGAGGGTGCCTGGTTGGATCCGGGGAAAGTCCAAGATTGGCTTGAAGCCAACTTCTACCTACTCGACTTAAACACCAAAACCAAAATTGGTTCCGAGTTCGACAAGACGGTTAAGGTTACCGGTCGTGTCACTGTCGGCAAAAACTGCGCCATCACCAACTCGCACCTCAAGGGACCTCTTAATATTGGCGACAATGTCAATATCACCAACAGTACGGTTGGTCCTTTTACTTCGGTCTACAACAATTGCGTCATCATTGATAGCACGGTGACCGAATCGGTACTCATGGAATCGGTGGTCATTGACAAAGTTCGTAAAAACATCGAGAACAGTATCATTGGCCCCAATTCCAATATTTCTCAAAGCAATCACTCCGAGCACTATTCGGAATTACTAGTCGGCGAGTTAAGTAAAATATCTTTGTAAACATGAAACTTCTAATTACCGGCGGAGCCGGCTTCATCGGCTCAAACTTCATTCACTACTGGCTCAAGAAGCATGCCGGAGATCAGATCATCAATCTGGATAGTCTTACCTATGCCGGGCATCTCGAATCTCTAAAAGACATCTCTCACCGCCATCACTACACCTTTGTTAAAGGAGATATCAACAACAGCGAGCTGGTCGATTCCCTCATGTCTCAAGTCGACATTGTCGTTCACTTTGCCGCCGAAACCCATGTAGATCGCTCTATTACCGACCCCATGATTTTTACGAGGACCAACGTTCTCGGCACCCAAGTCTTATTGGAAGCCGCCAAAAAGTACAGTACCAGATTCCATCACATCTCCACCGATGAAGTCTTTGGCGCCCTCAAGCTGGAGTCAAAAAATAAATTTAATACTCTTACCAGATATCAACCAAATTCACCCTACTCTGCTTCAAAGGCCGCCTCGGATCATCTTGTCATGTCTTATCACACTACATTTGGAGTACCGGTCACGATAACGAACTGCAGTAATAACTTCGGACCATACCAAGATACCGAAAAGTTTATCCCCAGAACAATCACCAATCTCTTGGAGGGGAAGAATATTTTGATCTATGGTGACGGTAAGTATGTCCGTGATTGGATGCATGTCGAAGATCACTGCCGCGCTATCGAGCTGGTTTTACTCAAAGGTAAGATTGGTGCCTCCTACACAGTGGGGGGTATGAATAAGGACGTCAGTAATCTGGAAGTGTCCAGAAAAATTCTTAAAATAATGAAACTTCCGGAAAGCCGTATCGAATATATCAAAGACCGTCCCGGTCATGACCGACGTTATGCCGTCAGCTGGAAGAAAATCAACAAAGAGCTTGGCTGGGAGCCAAAAGAGAAGTTTTCCAAGCGTCTCAAGCAAACCATTGATTGGTATCGAGCCAATGAGTGGTGGTGGAAAGACATGAAAGTTAAATCTGAAGATTTTTATAACAAGAACGAAACCAAAAATGGGATTTAAGAAAATAAGTTACGCCAAAATATCCCTGCCCGGAAAAACTGAGCTCTATCGTCAAACCTACGAAAAAGCTGAGGTCATTGATGGTGTGCTGGTGAACAAACTCAACACCTTCTCTGATGATTTTGGTGGTTGGTTCAAAGAAGCCATGCGTTTGGATGAAGACGGTAATGTTGTTGCCTTGAAAGACTTTGGTATTGATTTCCACCCGGTTCAGGTCAATGTCTCCAACCTGGCGCCCAAAACCAAGAGGTTTTGGCACATTCATCCTCACCAAAATGAAATCTGGACCACTACCAGCACCATTCTTTTGGGATTGATCGATTTTCGTAAAGATTCACCCACTTACAACAGGAAGATGAAAATTATCCTTTCTCCGGACAAAATGGTCTATATCCCTTGCGGTATTGCACACGGCTTCATCAACCAGGGAAACGAATTTGTTACTCTCAACTATTTTACCGACCATCATTTTATGGCCGATGAAACCACCGAAGAGTGTCGCATCGATCCCAAGAAAATCTCCTACGATTTTGTTAAATCGGAATTAATGTAATATGACCAAAACAAAAGTCCTCGTCACCGGAGCTTCAGGTTTAGTCGGTTCCCGTTTCATTGAGTTAGCCAAAATGTTTGACTTTGTTACCCCCGATCTACCGGAGTTTGATCTCACAGACGCCGAAGCAGTTAGAGCACTGGTCGAAAAAGAAAACCCCGACTGGATTGTCAACTTCGCGGCCTTTACCGACGTCAATGCCGCCGAGCAGCAATCAGGTGATGAAAGCGGATTGGCTTGGAAGGTTAACGTAACCGGTGTGGAAAATCTTCTCAAGGCTTTCAAATCCAAGAATTTTCTCCAGATATCCACAGATATGGTCTTTCCCGGAGACTTAAGCCAACCTGGCCCTTATGAAGAGACCCAAACTCCTCCTGATTCAAACGAGAAATTGACTTGGTACGGTTGGACCAAAAATCGCGCCGAAAAAGCCGTCAGAGACCGGAGCGGTTCCGTGTTAAGAATTATCTATCCTGTCAGAACCGACTTTGCCAAAAAACCGGACTATATTCGCGGAGCCCTCAAAAAGTATGCCGACGGAAAAATGTATCCTCTTTTTATGGATCAACAAATCTGTATCGCGTTTATCGATGAAATTTCGGAAACTATTCAAAAAATCATTGAAACAGAGGTAAATGGTACTTTCCATTGTTCTTCGGATACCACCACTCCTTACGAATTAATTACCTTTGTTATAGACCAACTGGGAGCCGATCCGTCGGTCATCAAGTCAACTTCTGTCTTGGAGTTTCTCAAAACTCAAACAAATCCCAACCGATATCCGGTTTGGGGCGGACTTAAGACCAAGATTACCGAAGAGCTCCTCGATCTTCATCATTCCTCTTGGCAGACCATAGTAGAACATCTCATTGGTCAAGGCCTCTCCTTGCCTGCTACCGAGAACCAGCCTCAGCAATAATCAGGTATACTATCAATAGATGAAGTGTCACCTTTTCTTTGCCATCGCCGTCGTCTTCTTGGTTATCGCCGCCACAACCACACCTCTTGCATGGGCCGATGCCAAGTCGGATTACGACTATCAGTACGGTCAGTACCGCACGGGGTACTCGGAATTTGTTATTCTCAAACAGGATTATCTGAATACACCCAGTTTAGACAACCAACAAAAGGCCATGCTTTCCGCCAAGCAGACCATACTGGCGAGAGACCTAGCCAAAGCCTCTCTCCACTGGTACCTCATGGATCTCATCACCGGTTACCAAGTCGATTATGGTCCCATCAAGCCGATTTCCACCTCTTTGAATATTGCACGGGAGTACTTTCTTGCTCAAGCCCAGAAATCTCAAAGTATTATTACTCAAGGAGACCTAAAGAAATTTACCCAAAGCTACCTCAACACCGTTCCGGCTAACGACAGTATCGTCAAGTTCGGTATCGTAGCCAACAAAATTGCCGCTCTGGTCAGGATTCAGGTCGATTCCAAGACCGCCTTGGAAACCCTTATACCCAAACTTCCCAGCCCTATGCCCACCGGTTTGTCGGCCAGAGTTCAAGAACTGCAAGAATCAACTAAAGTTATCGATCGAAAGATCGACCTTTTGGCCAATAATTTAAATTTATCCGATGCGGTAGCCGAATCGGTGACCGAGATCTTCTTCATGGCCCGAGTCGAAAAGTTAATCGAGATCCGCGCTCTTCAGCTCGACTGGATCAACCGTCTTATAGATATCGATATCAACTATGTCCAACCCCAAATTTGAAATAACCAATCCGGAAGCGATCAAGCTTCTAAACGATCTGAAAAGCGGCGCCATTTTGGCACCGGTCAAGGCTTGGATCATCCGTTACAAATGGTTCCTGGTCAGTGGCCTAGTGGTGTTGGTTCTTCTTATCGCCCTGTCTATAGGCAAAGCCATTTCTCGGAATAGTCGTCCTCCGGTCTTCTTACCTCCGGATATCGACACTCCGGTGCCCACTACAGAGATAACCGTCAAGTCGGACTACGAGTGGATTCGCCAAAATATTCAAAACTTTAGCACCGATCTTCCCGATCCGGTGATTCCTCCCTTCGACAATTCGATTGATCTTGAAAGTGTTAATATATAACCTATGGCAAAGTCCGTGTCTCCAAAAACAATTAATAAAGATAAATCTGAAATGGCAGAAACAAAACCAAAAGCAAAAAAATCAGTGAAGGTCATTAAAAAATTACGTGCCACTACTCACGAGGAATCTCTTCCGGAGATAAAAGAACTCAGGCGTTCCCCCTATGGTTTTGCGGTCAAGCTCGTTCTCATCATCGCTTTGGGTACCGCTCTCTATTTACTCGCTCAAAAATATCGCGGTAACTTCCTCGCCGGAACCGTCAATTCCTCACCCATTTCCCGTTGGGAATTAAATCAAAAAATGCTTGAGAAATATGGCAAGCAAACTTTGGATGAAATAGTTAACGAGAGACTGCTCAATTCCGAACTAAAGAAAAACAATATTACGGTTAGTGACAAAGAAGTTAACGACGAAACCGCCAAAATCATCAAGGAGTATGGTGGTGAAGAAGCTTTCAAGGCAGCCCTTACCCAATACGGCTTGACAGAGGCTAAAGCCAAAGACTCCATCAAACAGAGTCTCAGTCTAAAAAAGATTATTGAGAAAGTCTACAAGATTGAAGTGACAGAAGACAAAATCAAAAAATATTTTGAAGACAACAAAACACTATTTTCCGGCAAGAAGTTGGAAGAAGTTTCTTCCGATATCAAAGAAACTTTATACCAGCAGGAGGTTTATACCAAGACTCAAGAATGGTTTGCCGGTATTAGGAAGGCCGCCAAGATCGTCCCCTTCATCTAAAGAGCTGTGAAAAAAACTGCCCTACCTACATCTCTTCAGAAAATAAATCCCCAAGTTAAGCGCTGGTTTATTCCGGCGCTTACTTCATTGGTGGTAGTGATTCTCTTTGTCGGTGCGGTTTTGGTTCGTCGTTCTACACCTCTCCAGAATCCTCAGACCCCGCCAACCGTTATTACGAACACCCTCCGGGCAGAAGACATTGCCCTGCCCACCCCCGACCTTCGCAGTGGAAACTCTATCGAGGCCGTGCTCAAATCCAGACGTACCCGCAGAGACTTCCAGGATCAGGGGTTGACACTCAAACAGGTCTCCCAAATGCTTTGGGCCGGTCAAGGAGTTACCGCCGACTGGGGCGGCAGATCGGCTCCATCCGCCAAATCTACTTATCCTCTGTCACTGTTCCTCGTTGCCAATAAGGTTACCGGCTTGGAGCCGGGTGAGTATCAATACCTTCCGGGAGACAGAACCCCTGTTCACCGTCTCAAACCTATCAAGGAGGTCGAACTTCAAAAAGCTCTCTTTGAATCCCTAAAGGAAAGCTCTTTCAAGAACGCTCCGGCTGTGATCATTATTACCGGGAATATGGACAAGATGGCTGAGTCCTACGGGGGTATCCCTCACGACAAAGAGGTCTACCTAGAGGCCGGTCATGTCGGTCAGAATCTTTACCTAGAGGCCGAGAGCCTAAAGCTCGGCATGGTCACTATTACGGGTTTTGATGAAGTCAAGGTCAAGGATCTGGTTACCATACCCGCCTCAGAGACTATAATCTACCTTGTTCCCTTTGGAATACCAAAACAATAAGGATATGGAGAAGTATAGGACCGGCCAACAACAAGCAGACGAGAATCATCAGAGACTCTTGGCCAACACCTGGTCTGGCTATGAAAGTGGAAATACAACAGAGTTTAAGGCATTCGAGGCAGATGCAGAGAAAATAGCAGAGGACACCAAAAGGTGTTCAGTCGAAGAGCTCCTCAATATTGCACGTCTGGGCAAAACTCTGTCTGCCAATGAAGCTTATCAAATCTTGATCCAGGACAGAGCCAAGGAAAAGGCTACGCAACACTGGACAGAATTTTGATCTATTTCCTTTTTCTCCACTCCGCAATCTTTTTGTGATCCCCAGAAAGAAGGATCTCCGGCACCTTCCAGCCGTTGTATTCCGCCGGCCGGGTGTATTGTGGGTATTCCAGTGCCATCTCCTCACTGTAAGACTCCTCTTTTAAGGATTCCGGGTTACCAAGAACTCCGGGCATGAGGCGGCAAATACTGTCGACTACGACCATCACCGGGAGTTCACCACCGCTTAGTACATAAGGACCAATGCTATAAATTTCGTCAGCCAGATGTTCGTGAACCCGGTGATCTATTCCTTCAAAGTGGGGAGCAATAAAGATCAGACGCTCTTCCGCCTTCAGCCCCTCCGCCGCTTTTTGATTATACATTTTTCCCTTCGTATCCATCAAAATTACTTTTGATTTCTCTGTCCCGAGCTCCTTCAGGGCCCGATCGATAACGTCCACCCTCATTACCATACCGGCACCCCCCCCGAACGGTCGGTCGTCTACACTCTTATAGTTATCGTCGCTCCAATCCCGTAAATTGTGGATCTTAATATTTACCGCCTCGCTCCCCACGGCTCTGCCGATGATCGAGGTCTTAAAAACACCCTCAAACATCTCCGGAAATATGGTCAAAATATCAATCTTAAGCATAGTAATAGTATAATCGATCTCATGGCGAGACTTGTCAAGAAAACTGCTAATGGCCCCCTAAAGGTAGGGGATAAGAATATTTGTATGTGCGGACTATCGGAAAACCAACCATTCTGCGATACTTCCCACAAAAAGACACTTAAGGAAGACGACGACAAGCTCTATTGGTACGTCGATGGCAAAGCTGAAGAGATTGTCACCGAATCCGACGAGCATACTTGTCACCACGACGGAGAAGATGGTTGTTGTGGAGGTCACTGCCATCACTAACATATATGAACAAATTACCCATAGCCGTAGTTGTCATTCCCACTTACAACGAAGCTGACTCTATAGGCAAGATGCTGGATCATCTTTTTACCAAAACCTTTCCTGCCATTAAAGACTGGGACTGTCAGATTCTGGTAGTCGACGACACTTCCCCAGATGGCACCTACAAAGTTGTCCAAGAGAAACAAAAAAAATATGCCAATTTATTCTTGTCTCTAAGCGCCAAAAAATCGGGTATCGGCGGCGCCTATGTTCGTGGCTTTCGTTATGCTATGCAGGAGTTGAAAGCTGACGTGGTGATCGAGTTCGATGGCGACTTCCAGCACCCACCGGAGACCATCCCCCTCATGCTAAATCAAATTGCCGAAGGTTACGATTATGTTCTGGGTTCACGCAAAATCAGAGGTGGTAGTAATCCCAAGGGTTGGGGCTTTAAACGTTTGTTTTTTAGCGAGTTCGGTGGTTTTGTCGCCAGGTTTGTCATGTTCTTCCCAACCAAAATTTTCTTCGCCATCACCGACCCCACTACCGGTCTAAAAGCTTCTCGGGTGAAGAACTTTGTCGATACTATGGATATGGATCATCTGTACTCCCGGAGCTTTGGTTACAAGCTGGAATTTCTGTACAAGATGATCAAATTAGGAGCTAAGACCAAAGAAGTTCCTTTAAAGTTTTATGCCCGCACGGCAGGGGAGTCCAAAATTGAACCGCAAACCGCCAAGGATATTTTCCGAACCGTTTTTCTCCTCCGTTGGCATGATCCTACCACCCAAAAGTTTATGAAGTTCGGTTGCATTGGTCTCTTTGGCTTTGTCATCAACAAAGTTGGTCTCGATATATTTGCCAAACTTCTGAGTAGTGTAATCAATGTGGTGGGAATCAGAAACACCGTCGCCAATGCTCTCGCCGCCGAAATCTCCATCATTAGTAATTTTATTTTTAACAATCTTTGGACTTTCAAAAACGAGAAATTAGTTTGGGGTTCGAAGCTGGTCAAAAAGTTCACTACGTTCAATCTCAGTTCAGTCGTCTCCGGCATTGTTCTTCCTAGTCTAGTTATCGGTCTGGGCACCCAAATCTTTGGAGATCAGTATCGCTTTCTATTCCTAATTATTGCCGTCTTCTTTATCACCGTTCCCCTCAACTGGTTCATCTACAACCTCGTCATCTGGAAGAAGAAATAATTTCATGGAAACAAAAATATCACCACATTTTTCCGAAACTCAGGAAAAATATAATCAAAAAATTTTGGAAATATCCAAGACAGTTTTGGAGAAAATCGATATTCCAGACCCTCTATTTTCCACTGAAGAATTACACATTAGTACTAATTATTTAGAACTTTTCCGCCACATAGACGCAAACGCGTTTAGACTAGATTTCTCTGCCAGAGGTATAGACTCTGATGGGGAGAAAAAACGCCGTTTAACGATATTTGATGGGATTATGAGTAAGCTTGAAAATGCTGGCATAAAGGTCTTTCATCACGCTACCTCATATGAACCTGAAGGAGGAACAAGCGGGTTCACCGGATGGGAGTTTTTAGGGGTAACAGACGAAGCCAGAGATGAAGAAACCACCAACCAAGCTACCATTCTTGAAATTTGTGAAATGATCGCCAAAAAAATCGGCGTCGAGCTCGACATTTAGTAACAGTGATATAGTCTTAGAACCCGTCATTAAGACCTGCCTGTCGGCAGGCAGGGTTTCGGCCCCCGAACTAAAACAATTCCATGCCACCCCTCTCGTCATTGCGAGTTTCGGTACTCCGAACCAAACAATCCGTTTCCACTCCATGTCATCCTCGCGAAGGCGGGGATCTATACAAATAAAGTACAATTTTATTGTGAAGAGTTATTTTGTCTATATCCTTGCTAGTTATAAAAATGGGACATTGTACGTAGGAGTTACAGGAAACCTTGAGAAAAGACTCTTTTTCCATCAATCGGATTACATAAAAGGGTTCACTAAGAAATATGGAGTCCACGATTTGGTTCACGTAGAGGAATTTACCAATTCGTCGGAGGCAATCTCCAGAGAAAAACAACTCAAAAAATGGAATAGGCAATGGAAAATAAATCTAATTGAAGAAGATAATCCTAATTGGAAAGATCTTTCAGATGATTTATAGCTATGGATCCCCGCATGCGCGAGGATGACAATTTAAAAAAAATTTTTAGTTATAGGTACGGCGCCCAGTCGGCGATGGGGGCGGTGTTGTTCAGCAGGAAGTTCCAGGTAAAAAGCAGAATAGGGACTACCAGAAGAGCAGCAATAATTTTGAACTCTTTTTTTTGAATCAGTTTGTCCCAGCCGATTAATACCAGAGGTGCTATAGGAAGAATATATCTACCGATATCTCTGTGGGCGACAAACAGGGTGGAGATGAAAAACAGTCCCGCAAAATAATACTCAATGTCCATTTTTTTCTCCCTGAGTTTCATAATTCCCACACCAAATATCAGCCAAGTCCAAATCACATCTTCCAGCCAAAAGCTTCCCACCCAGTTTTTTCCAATCGGTGTAAACACGCTAAATGGCGGCCAAAAGAGATGGATGTTATCGCCACTATGGAAGTAGGCCCAGATATCTCCGGTACGAACTCCAAAGAACCAAAACAATATCGGAATCACGGCCAGTTGAATTAATAATGGCCAGTATTTCCATTGGATTTTTTTGGTTTTAATTGATTCAATTAGAGCAAAAAATCCATAGGCAGCCAGGAGAATTATCGCCGGGCTTTTGGTTATCTGCGCCAGTGCACCGGCGACTCCGGCCCACAAATATTTTTCTTTTTTAAAAAACAGGAGACTAGTCAAGATAAAGAATATAAACCAGGGTTCAGGAGAGCCCACAGCTCGAACTGCTACCCAGCGTGCCGGTAGTAAGAGGAAGGCCAAACACAGCCACAAACTATTCTTACTCAGTTTAAACTCGTCCAAGTATTTCATAAAGATCCAAAAGCAGAGCAGGCTTCCCAGCAGGGTTGTCAGCAGCATGGCTGTTGGCCCTTTTAGAAAAAGGTTAAAAATACCCATAATTGCCGGGTAGAGAGGGAAGTGGGCCGGATAGTATTCTGCCGGTAGCGGGCTGGAAAACTCGTTTTTAATCCTCTCGATGTTGTACCAGGTTTTTTCGACGATCAGGTAGTTTGGTCCGTCAAAGTTCTGCCAAAGTACCTTTGTCCCTTCCGAAAAGTCCAAGTTCCAACCAGGCAATTTGACTTTCATAACGAAAGGCAGCCAAGTAAGTAGGGTAAACAGCCCCACCAACGCCAATAAATACGCTCGTTTCATCTACCTCTAGTATATACTTGTGAGTATGTCGCGACAAATCGAAAAGTTATCGGTATTTTTGCCGGCCTACAATGAAGGTGCCAATCTGGAAAAGACGATCAAGAATGTGGTCGAAAACCTCAAAAAAAATGTCCCGATCTGGGAGCTTATCATCATCAACGATGGTTCTAAGGACCAAACAGGAGAAGTGGCCGACCGCTGGAGTAAAAAGGACAAACATATTTCAGTTATTCATCATCAGCCTAACCGCGGCTACGGCGCCGCCCTCAAAAGTGGCCTTTACGCCTGCAAATATCCTTGGATTTCTTTTATCGACTCAGACGGCCAGTTTGATTTCTCCGAGATTAATCGATTTATTGATACTCAGCAGAGAACCGGAGCCGACATGGTCATTGGTTTCTATCTTGGCCGAAAAGTTTCGCTCAGCCGCAAACTAAACACCTTTATTTGGCAAGTCATTGTTCGCCTCTTGTTTGGGCTAAAAGTCCGCGATATTGATTGTGGCTTCAAACTGATTTCCAAAAAAATTGTCGACACCATCGAACCACTTCAAAGTGAAAGGGGTGCCTTTATCAGTAGTGAATTTCTGATCAAAGCTAGAAAAGCCGGCTTCAAAATTGTCGAGATCGGAGTAAATCATTATCCACGTAAGCAAGGAGAAGGCACCGGAGCCAATCTTGATGTTATCGTACAAAGCTTTATCGATCTCTTTAAGCTTTGGTACAAACTGACGTAATCGTCATCCCCGACTCGGTCGGGGATCCATCCACATCGTCATTGCGAAGAGCAAGGCGACGCGGCAATCTATATATGAAACATATAGCAACCTTCATCAAAAAAAACAAATTCGAGTTCGTTTCTCTTGTTCTTATAATTCTTCTGGCTCTCTCACTCCGCCTTTATCGTATCAGCGAGTTTATGACTTTCTTGGGTGACGAGGGGAGGGATGTCCGTATTGTGAGAGATCTTATTACCAAAGGGAACTTGGTCTTTATTGGTCCTCAAACCAGTATCGGCAATATGTATCTTGGACCTTTGTATTACTACATGATGGCCCCTGCCCTATTCCTTTCCGGGCTAAATCCGGTTGGACCGGCTATCCTCAATGCTTTTCTCGGCACGTTGACGGTATTTTTAACCTATTTCGTTGGAAAAAGGTTATTCGACAAACGGACCGGTTTGATTGCCTCCCTTCTCTACGCTGTTTCTCCGGTAGCCATTATTTACTCCCGATCCTCTTGGAATCCAAATCCGATGCCCTTGTTTGCCTTGGTTTGTATCTGGGGAATCTATGAAGTTTGGCAACCCAAAAAATATTTTTGGCTTCCTATTGTCGGAATATCTTTTGCCTTCGCCCTCCAGATGCACTATTTAGGACTTCTCTTGGTTCCGGTACTTGGTCTTTTCTGGCTTTTTTCATTTCTTCAAATAAATAAAGATGAAGTTCAAAAAAAGATCTTTTTACGTTTTTCCCTTTTTGCGCTTTTGATTTTTTTACTGCTCATGTCCCCGTTGCTACTATTTGACATCAAACACAATTGGATGAATCTAAACGCCTTTAAGACTTTTTTCTCGGACCGTCAAACCACTGTCAATCTAAACCCTGCCAAATCAGACCGTTTTGTACCCGTCATACTGGAGTCTGTTCAAGATTTGGTTCTGGCCAGACAAAATATCTTTCCCGGATTGGTCGCTTTGATCATGGCTATTTTATTTTCTCTTTCTTGGTTCAAGTCAAAGCCCGGTTCCTCTTTCAAAATTCTTTTTGTCTGGTTGGCCTTAGGATTACTGGGGTTGGGAGTTTACAAACAACATGTCTATATCCATTATTTGGGCTTTCTTTACCCTTGTTTCTATCTCATACTGGGATCTTCTTTGGGATATTTTATTTCTCGTCCCTTTCCCCGCTATTTACCCTTCACCCTATCTCTCATTGCTCTCACTACTCTCAGTTTATATTTTAGTCCTGTCAGAGACAGCCCCAACCGCCAGCTTCAAAGAACCGAACTGGCCGTAGATTTAATTATTAAAGAATCCGGGGGCCAACCTTTCAACTTCGGTCTTATTGCCAAACAAAACTATGACGAATCCTACCGTTACTTTTTGGAAAACAAGAAAGCCGGTTTGGTAAGAGGGGAGGACGGGGTAGTTGATCAGCTCTTTGTTATTTGCGAGGATGGGGATGGCTGTCAGCCGGAGGGTAATCCCGCTTGGCAAATAGCCGTGTTTGGTCCCTCACATATCGATGGTCAGTGGCAGATCGATTATTTAAAAATTTATCGTTTAGTTCATACCAAATGATTACCAACTACCAGAATGGTCCACTGGTTTGGCTTGATCTGGAATTCACCGATCTCGACGTCAAAAGGGCTCAGATCGTGGAAATTGCCACAGTCATCACCGATGCCAAGCTCAACATCAAAGCCATTGGGCCGGATCTGGTCATCCACCAGCCGGAATCGGTTCTCAAAGGGATGGTCCGTTGGAATCAAGAACATTTTTCGGAGTCCGGGCTGATGGAAGAAATTGTCTCTTCCAAGATCACTCTCAAGAAGGCTTACGACGAAACTCTCAAGTTTGTCAAAGACCACTGTGCTTTCAAAACAGGAGTTCTGGCCGGTTCATCGGTCTATATTGACCGGGAGTTTTTGGGAGAGTTTATGCCTGTCCTTTACGATTATTTGCACTTCCGTATTATCGATACCAATACCATCAAAGAACTCATGCATCGTTGGTACCCTCGCGTGCCGGATTATCCCAAAATCGAAGCACACCGAGCCGGAAAGGACATCATCGAATCCATCAATGAGTTAAAATATTACCAGTCCACATTATTTAAATAATCTGTCATTCCCGCGAAGGCGGGAACCTATAAATGTCACCAAAGCTTTCCATTGTTGTCAGTAACTATAACGAACACGCCAATCTGGAAAGAGGAGTCTTGGAACAGATGTCCGGTTATCTCAAAAAGGCAAGTTATCCGTGGGAGGTGATTATCAACGACGATGGTTCTACCGATGGTGGGGATCAAATAATCGAACGATATTGCCATAGCCATCCCGGCTTCAAAATGATTAGGGGAAAACATGGCGGCAAGGCTGCCGGTATCTGGAATGGCATACAGGCGGCCAAAGGGGAAATTATCCTCTTCACCGATATGGATCAATCTACCCCACTCCGGGAGGTCGAAAAACTGCTTCCTTCATTTGATAAAGGTTACGACTTAGTTTTTGGATCACGAGGTAAGATGCGTAATAATTTTTCGGCCCTACGTCAACTATCTTCCTGGTCTTTTCGTTCATTCCGGGGTCTACTTTTACTTCGCGACGTCGTCGATACACAATGTGGTTTTAAAGCTCTCAGAATCGATGTCGCCAAAAGAATCTTTCCTATGCTTAGTGTCATCAAAGATAAAAAAAGTGTCAGCAAGGGCTGGACCGTTTCCGCTTTCGATGTCGAGCTTTTATTCTTGGCTGAGAAGCTCGGCTACCGATTAAAAGAAGTCGATGTCATTTGGAAGAACGAAGATACTTCTATTAGCAAACAGAAAAGTTTTGTAGGCGAATCGGTGGATATGCTCAAGCAAATTATTCAAGTCAAGATTAATGATCTATCCGGAAAATATGACCAATAATAAAATCCTTTGGTTCATCGGTTTGTTTACCGTCACTCTGTTTCTTTTTTTGTTCTTCCGTCTATATCATCTGGGAGAAATTCCGGTCTTCGTTGATGAAGCCATTTATGTTCGTTGGTCACAGGTAATGCGCGCCGAGCCAACTCTTCGGTTTTTACCACTTTCCGACGGCAAACAACCTCTCTTTATGTGGGGCACAATGCCTTTTCTTAAATTTATCTCCGATCCTTTAATCGCCGGTCGTCTGGTTTCCGTTATCGCCGGTCTCGGTTCATTAGTGGGAGTCGGCCTACTGGCCTTTGCTCTCTTTTCCGATCCCTTTATTGCTCTCTTTTCCTCCTTTCTTTACGCCATCCTACCTTTCACAATGTTTTTCGATCGCATGGCTTTGGCAGACAGCCTCTTGGCGATGTTTGGCATTTGGTCTCTCGTCTTTGCCGCCAAATATGCCAAAACTTTACAAACCGAGTATGCCATCTATTTGGGATTTACCATTGGCGGGGGGCTTCTTACCAAGTCACCAGCCATGATCTTTTATCTTTGGGCTTTACTGGTAATTTTGTTCACCGTCGATCTCAAGAAAATCAAAATTAAGAGACTGGCCAAAATCGTCTGGGGACTATTGCTCGTTCTCCTTATTTCCCAGATCATGTATGCCATTCTTCGTTTGGGTGTCGGCTTTCAAATGATTGGTTCCAGGAATTTGGATTATGTCTTCACCATAAAAGAGGTTTTGGGCCACCCTCTCTCTCCTTTGCTTGGCAATATGGAGACGACCGCCAACTGGTTATTCCTTCTTTTAACACCCACGGTACTATTGCTTGGCGTGTTAGGCTACTTAAACTCCAAAACCAGGCGTCAATATCTCTTATTGATGCTAGTTTCACTCGCCCCTCTCTTATTTCAAGCTTTTATTGCCAAAGTTTATACCAGTCGATATATTTTGTACGCCGTCCTCCCCCTGATACCACTCGCGGGTATAGGACTGCACTGGCTTTTTTGTCGCAAGGGGATTTTAATCAAAGCTTCCATTGTTTTATTCATTTCCGTACCCCTTCTCATTACTTTTGTCTATTTAATTCGTCCCGGTTTGGCCCCCATGCCCTTCGATATGCGCAACGGTTATCTTGAAGAATGGACTGCCGGCTATGGCCAAAAAGAAGTAGCTCAATACTTGATCGCGGAAACCTCCAAAGGTAAAAAGGCAGTTGTCTTTACCGAAGGGTTCTTCGGCACCCTCCCCGACGGCCTTCAAATATATACGGAAGGAAACAAAAACATTACCATTGTCGGCTCTACGTATTATGTTTCGGAAATCCCCTCCGGGCTCCTCAACACCTCCGGCGACAATTTGCGTTATCTTGTTTTGAATAAATCCAGAAATCATTTGTCACCAACCGACCTTTCCAAACTCGAATTGATTAAAGAATATCCCAAGCCGGATCGGCTGGACGGTACCCACGAGTCTCTTCAGCTCTTTCGCCTCAAATAACCTCGTTCCCTCCGTATATAATTAAACTACATGCGTTATCTTTTCCAATCAATATCCTTTTTTGTCAAATTGCTTTGGCATTTCCGTATAGAATTGTTGCTGCTTTTTTTGTTACTTCCGGCCATTGTCGATATTTTTAAACCGGGGTTTTTCCCGATGCACGATGATCTCCAGGTTTTCCGACTTTATGAGGTTCACAAGTGTCTTCTCGACGGCCAGATCCCTTGCCGATGGGTTCCCGATGCGGGCTATGGTTATGGCTACCCTCTGATGCAGTTTTATCCACCCATGCCATACTATCCCATGGAGCTCATGGTTCTGTTGGGAGCCGGCTACTTTCTGCCCGTCAAGGTTATGTTCGCTCTAGCCTTCATGCTTTCCGGTTTGGGTATGTTTCTTCTGGCCAAAGAGTTTTTTGGCAAGTGGGGTGGGGTTTTGGCCGCCGTTCTCTATGTCTATTCACCTTACCACTCCGTCGATATCTATGTACGCGGTGCCATGAACGAAGGTTGGGGTATGGTTTGGTTTCCCTTTGTTCTTCTTTACATTTACCGTCTTATCATCCGTCATTCCGACCGAGCAAAGCGAGTGGAGGAATCTCACTCCACGTCAAAAACAGATTTTATCTTCCTAAGTCTCACACTGGCTCTTCAGCTTACCTCCCACAATGTGATGACTTTGGTTTTTGCCCCAACTGCCATTGTTTGGGCTCTGTTCTGGATGTGGAAGACCGGCAAGTTTATCGCTCTCAAGGATCTTATCCTCGCCGGTTTGCTGGGAGTCGGACTTTCTGCTTTTTTCTTCATTCCGGTAGTTATAGAGCAAAAATTCGTCCATGTCGATTCTATGACCGTTGGCTACTTCAACTATCTTGCCCACTTTGCTGATATCAAACAGCTCTTTCTTTCTCGCTTTTGGGGCTACGGAGGTTCCACCTGGGGTCCGGAAGACGGCATGTCCTTTTCCATCGGTCACGTTCAGTGGATCGGCGCCCTTCTGGCCGCCTCCATCGCCCTCGTCAGATTATTTCGAACAAGGTTTTACAAAAAAAATATCGTCATCTCGAGCGGAGTCGAGAGATCTCACTCCACTCCCTTCATGATCATAACATTAGTCGCCTTTGGTTTTTTGTACGCCTTTCTAACTCATAGTCGATCAAACTTTATTTGGGAGCGTGTGAGCATCCTCCAGTTTGCACAGTTTCCATGGCGCCTTGTGGCCTTGGTGGTTTTCTATTTTTCTTTTGCTTCGGGTTATCTTGTGACTATCTCCATACCGAAGATCATCAAACCAATTTTATATATCCCGATTATTATATTTATCATCGCATTCAATGTTGGTTTCTTCCGTTTCGAGCGGCATGTGAGGATCACCACTCAAGAGAAGCTCTCCAGTCTTCAGTGGGAGCTTCAAGTTACCGGTGGCATTTTTGATTACTTACCCCGCTCTGCCCCCAAACCTCCGGGCGACCCGGCCTTTACCGTTCCCCAATTCATCTCCGGTCAAGGTGGCATTCAAAACCTAAAATCCGGCTCCAACTGGATGAATTTTGACATCCGCTCTTCTACGTCTGTCTCCAAAGTGATGTTGCCACTTTACACTTTTCCCGGTCTCACAACCAAAGTCGATGGGACAAAAGTTTCCACCGAGATCGATCCCGATCTGGGCCGAGTCGTCGTCACCGTCACTCAAGGAGTCCATCATATCGAGTCCAAAATAGGCTACACCGCTGTTCGTCTCTTTTCCGATCTTCTCACTTTGTTTTCCTCGCTACTATTATTCAAACTAATTTCCGATGATCGAAAACACTCCACCTGACGCTCCATCGGTACTGGAAATTCAAGAAGTTAAACGACGGTCGGTTGCCGGTGTGTTGGCTCTGGTTTCTCGTACTTTCATCATTCAAATTATTTCTTTTGTCGCCACCCTCGCCCTTACCATTTTTCTGGATCCCAATACTTATGGTGTCTTTTACTTGGTTTCCTCCGTGGTCAACTTTCTGGCTTATTTCTCGGATGTAGGTTTGGCCGCTGCTCTGATTCAAAAGAAAGAAGCCATTACCAAAGAAGATCTTTCCACTACGTTTACGGTTCAACAAATTTTGGTTATCACTCTTCTGGCCCTTCTATTTATTCTATCTCCATTTATCCGTACTCAATATCTTATCGATCAAACCGGGATGTATCTTCTTTATGCTATGGGAATTTCGCTGTTTTTGAGTTCGTTAAAAACGATCCCGTCCATCATGTTGGAAAGAGAAATCAAATTTAGCAAACTCATTCTACCTCAAGTACTGGAAACCTTAACTTTCAATGCCGTAGCTGTTTATTGCGCTTGGCGTGGATATGGAGTAACATCCTTCACGCTCGCTGTTTTGGGAAGGGGAGTTGTAGGGCTAGTGGCCATGTATTTTGTCTACCCCTGGCGGCCGGCACTTGGCATTAGCCGGTCTTCTTTGTCCCATCTGCTTCGTTTTGGCTTACCCTATCAAGTCAATACTTTTCTAGCGGTTCTCAAAGATGACGGTATGACCATTATTCTAACTCGTATCATCGGCACACAAGGGTTGGGTTATATCGGCTGGGCCTCTCGTTGGGCAGGCCTCCCGTTGAGAATTGTAATGGATAACCTTACCAAAGTTTCCTTTCCTACTTTTGCAAGATTACAACACGATCAAGAGAAATTGGCCAAAGCCGTTGAAATTAGTCTCAAATATTTGTGTCTTCTGACTTTTCCAATTCTCGTCGGCATGGGTTTTCTGGCACTCCCCATGACCCATCTAATCCCTCGTTACGTCAAATGGCTTCCGGCCATAGTTCCTTTGTATATATATCTTTACAACTCCGCTTGGGCCAGTATTAGCACCAGTCTTACCAATCTTTTAAACGCTACCGGCCACATCAAATCTACCTTCCGTCTGATGCTTATGTGGACAGGGTTAACCTGGTTAACTATGCCCTTCATGGCTCTTAAGCTTGGTTACATGGGTGTTGCTTACGCTACCGGCATTATCGCCACCTCTTCCGTAATCACCATCTTGTTAGCCAAAAAACATATTAACTTTAATTTTTTTGGCATCGTTAGGACGCCTCTCTTGGCCCTCCTACCCATGATCTTTTGGCTCTATTTTTCTACCGGTTCCCTTACGTCTGTATATTCTCTAATATTAGTTATCGTGATTGCGATTATCACCTATGTTCTCTCTGTCTTCATCCTGGAGAGCAAGACCTTTTTTCGGGAGACACTTAGTTATTTTAAAGTCAAACATGATTAGAAAAATTATCCCCCTTATATTTCTATGTTTCTTCTTCTCCACAGGGAAAGTCTGGGCTTTCAAAGCCGAGACCTATGTCACTTTTGCTAATCAGGTGAGAGGTCCGGAAGGATGGCAGGTTTCCAAACAAACACCCTTAGATCTGCCCCTTTACCAATATCAAGAGTCTACCTCTTCAGCTCTTCCGATTACTTGGTTATTGCGGTTTGACGCCGTCAACGATGCCACGATGTCTTCGTTTTTTAATCTCTTGGTTGGCAAAGATAAAAACCAATCACTAGGTGCTCTGTTGGAGATTACCCCTTCTTTGACTGAAGCAGCAAGTGTCAGCTACCCTTCAGGCAATTCCCCTTACGACGCCAACCGTCTCTTACTTTCCGGATATTCGATGGCCGATAGACAAAGATTGATCGATACATATATGGACAACTTCTTTGTTCACTTTGGTTATTACCCCAAGTCGGTTTCAGCTTCACATCTGGATAGTTATTCTCTGCAGTACCTTCAATCCAAATATTCTGTCCTGACGGCCATGAGTGGGGGAGAAGCATACCAAAGCCCATATTTCCCGGACAAGCATAATTCTTTAATACCGGCCAGCAGTTTTGCAAATCGGGTCAATCTGGCACTTGTTCCCCGGAATCCCGGTCCCGGCCAAGAGACCCTTGATTCTCTTTTGAATTTTTTCTCCCAAAGGGGTTTCAACGAGTTTTCATTCGTGAACCTTGGTTTGGAAAATGATTTGGATCTCATTCAGTTCAAAAAAGATATCAAGTCAATTAACCGCACTGTGGCCGAAACTCGAGGAAAATACAATCTTCACCCCATCGGCTTGGCCGAGTTTGGAGACTGGATGAAAAGTCGCTACCCCGAAAGCTCACCCGCTTATTTCTATCATTCTCTGGACACTATTTCTCAAGCACCTGTCAAGATTTACTGGTACCAAAGTCCTTTTTACCGTCTCGGTCTAAAGTCCATCAGCGGAAAAACATCTATCACCGATTTTCGGGTCTACAACCGCGAAATCTATGAAGATTATTTTGCCACCCCAAATCAGGACCCCAATTTACACCGTGAAATTCCCGCCATCATTGATTCAGAGAAGTTTCCTGCCACCGAAGTCAGTCTGGACATAGATCTGAAAAATGCCGACATCGTCCGCTCCAAGCAATGGGATTACTGGCAGACTGCCCTTTGGGTGGATGGCAAGATGCTTACCCTTCAGCCGGACAGAATTATTTTCTCCAATTTTCAAGCTCCACAGGTCAACTCAAAAGATATCAAACACGTGGCTACCAAGAATCAAACCGTTTGGCAGCTCACGCCACATACTCCTTTTAAGAATGTCTCACGTCCAACCTGGATTCTCTGGTTACTCACCGCAGTTGTCGTACTAAAACTAATAAAACGCTACAAACACTCCGGCAAGCCCCGCCTTCCAATTTATTTGATTGTTGGCGTGTTAATTTCTTTAGTCGCCGGTCTCACTGTCTTCCGTAGCGGTTTACTTTATCCTTTTGGTATGGGATTCTGGGGTCCCAATGGCCACGACGCCCTTTTTCATTTGTCTTTAATTGAAAAATTCTCGGCCAGTCCTTTCAGTTTTTCTCATCCTCAAATAGCCGGAGAAAAAATTGCCAACTATCACTTTCTCTTCGACTTTATCTCCGGGCTTGTGGTCAAACTTTCCGGTCTCTCTGCTCTAGATCTCTATTTTCGGGTCTTTCCTGTTTTGGCCGGTTTAACTATCGTTTTTCTCTTAGACAAACTTCTCCAGACATGGCAGTGTTCTCGGCCTACTCGTTTGCTGGCCCTTCTTCTTGTTTTTCTGGCCGGATCATTCGGTTTTGTCCCCAAATTACTGATGGGGCAGGATATTTTTACCGGAGAGTCCGCCTTTTGGTCCAATCAGTCTGTTTCCATCTTCTTAAATCCTCCCTACGCCTTATCCATCATTGTTCTCCTTTGGTTTCTTGTCATCCTCGCGAAGGCGGGGATCCAAGTCAACAATCCGACGTCATCCCGACCGACCTGCCCGCAGACGCTAGAGCGCAGCTCTTGCAGGCGGGAGTGGAGGGATCTCACTCTATCAACATCTCTCTTTCTCATGTTCCTCGGTGGTCTTCTTGCCCAAACCAAAGTTTATGCTTTTATTCTTTTACTTGGAGCTCTGCTATTTTCCAAAAAATACAAACTATTTATTGGAGTACTTCTTGTCGGCATCCTAATTTCACTCCCTTTCACTACTTTCGCCGGTCAATCGCCGTTTATTTTTTCGCCCTTCTGGTTTCCCCGAAGTCTGTTTGCTTCATTTGATCGTGTCTATTGGCCGCGTCTGGTCGAAGCTTGGCAAGCCTACGAAGCCTCAGGAAACTTTGTTAAACTTGGTCTCATCAATTTCTTCGCTTTAGTAGTCTTTTTACTGGGGAATCTTGGGATCCGTTGTCTTGGTCTAATTCATTTGTCCCGCACCAAGTCTTCATCCGACTCGGAAAACGTGGTTCGCTGGATCATAGCCTTCGGTTTGTTACTACCGCTGTTTTTTGTTCAAAACATCAATCCTTGGAACACCATCCAGTTTATGTACTACGCCCTCTTCTTTCTGGGCATTTTCACCGCCCAATCTCTTCTCGCGATCGCCCACCGGGCGAAATACCTAGCACTATTATCTCTGATTCTCATCCTCCTCGCCATCTCTACCAGCTTCGGCACCCTCAAAGACTACTTTGGCTACTATTCTTCTTCACGGATAAGTTACACCGAGCTTCTGGCTCTTGAAGAATTACGCAATCTGCCCAAAGGCATCGTTTTGTCACCTTTGTTTAGCGAAGTGTCTGGCAGTCGGATCTCTGCACCCAAACCTCTTTATTCATACGTTTCTACGGCATACATCTCCGGTCTCACAGGCCAACCGGAATTTCTAGCCGATATGATCAATTTGGATATCACCGGCTTTGCTTACTCCGAACGAGCCAGAGATATTCAGCGTTTCTACAGTACCGAAGATCAAGAGTGGGGGAAGGCCTTTCTACAAAATAACCACATTAAATACGTCTACGAAACTCGCCTTCAAAAGTTGAAACTACCTCCATCTGCTTTGCATCTGGAAAAAATCTTTGACTCCGGGGAAATTAATATATATAAATTTAACTAGACATGGCCAAGATAAAAATTTCGGCAGTCGTCAACACCAGAAACGAATCGGAAAATATTTTTGATTGTCTCAAATCACTAGCGTTCTGTGACGAAATAGTCGTGGTTGATATGGAGTCCGAAGACAATACCAAAGATATCGCCAAGCAGTTTACCGACCGGATTTACGACCACAAAAAAGTCGGTTTTGTTGAGCCTGCGAGAAATTACGCTATCAAAAAAGCCTTGGGGGAATGGATTCTGGTGGTTGATGCCGACGAACGTGTTCCTCGAACTTTAGCCGCCAAAATCATCGAAATCGCCAACGAAAACGAAGTAGATTTCGTCCGCGTACCCAGAAAGAACTTAGTTTTCGGTCAGTGGTTGCAGCATTCACGCTGGTGGCCGGATTACAATATTCGCTTCTTTAAGAAAGGTTCGGTGGATTGGCAAGACGAGATTCATTCTGTTCCTATCACTTATGGTACGGGTATCAACCTTGAGGCAGAAGCCGGTCTGGCACTGGAGCATCATCACTACCGCACCATCGACGAATATTTCATTCGAGCCCTTCGTTATTCGGGTCAGCAATCCCGAGAGCTAATTGACTCGGGTTACAAGTTTGACCCGGCGGATCTGATCAAGAAACCCACCGGTGAATTTCTCTCCCGCTTCTTCGCCGGCGAAGGTTACAAAGATGGTCTACACGGTCTGATCGTCGCCATACTCCAGTTTTTCTCAATCTTACTTATTTATCTCAAAGTCTGGCAATTGGAAGGTAGTCAACCGATCAAGGAAAGAGAGTTCTTACCTACCTGGCAATCGACTTTCCTGGAAAAGTTCAAGGAATTCCGTTACTGGTTTCTCACCACCAAAATTCAAAAATCCAAAACCAAAACCGAAGCCTTCTTCCTCAAACTGAGACGAAAACTGTTCAGGTAAAATTCATACAAAAAAGCGGATATCCAAAATCGAGGCTAATCTATAGTCTCCTACAAGGTTCTAACGCGTAGACCAAATTCCCCTAATTTGACAACAAACCGAACCTATAGTATAATCAACCAAGTACGCACATTTCTTTTGAAGGAGACATCATGAAAAGCAAAAAAAGGCTACTTGTAGTTGTTCTGGTTACCACGCTCTTATTTGCATGTGGAGCCACCCCCTCTCAGGCGTCGGACCGACCGAATTCTGACCCTGCTTGCCCCACTGGGGTATCCATTTACCCCGTCACAATTTCCAATCCAGGAGACGCGGTGGGTTCATTGGGATCTGTCGTAGCCTTCATCATTCGCCCAAATGTGGGGTGCAGTCTTCCCTCACAATACTGTACCTACGCCGCTGCTGGATATGGCGGTGGACTTTCCTGCGTGAGCATTCCATAACCACCACACCCCTCCTTAGAGAGGGGTTTTGTTTGATATATAATACCTTTGTGCGTTTTTTACTACAAACATACCATGTCCGACAAAGAAATAACTTGTTTCGTTGAATTAGATAACTCAAAAGTTATCGGTAGCCTTGCCTCAGGCGAGGAGGTTTTTGTTTCTCCACAGTCTCATTTTTGCTCTCATCCGGACACTCATGAGGCGGTTTATCGCGTTTTGCCAACGGTCGATGCCAATTCATTGTCGTTCAACAAGACTGATCTCACTCATATCGTTGTAGAGGTCGACGGAGTGGGGGGGGGATGCCTTTGCGTTCCCATTACCGACTCGGATAAGTTTGTCTACGCCAAAAGAAAGCCCAGAACTTGGTACACTCGCTTTGTAGTTGGCCGTGAAGCACCCAAGACCAATCTTTTGGCTTTGGTATTAAAACAACAGGGAAACAGATATGAGCTTTGTACCTCATACTGGGGTCCGCGTGCTTACCCGGAACCAAGTGACCCCCATCTCACACCCGGCACACCGGAATACGAAATCTCCGAAAAATTTTGGAGACACAAGGCCCTGGTTCTGCCCCCGGACGAGACATCCATGATCGCACTCGGTATCGATCCGGATCAAATAAAAGAGAGTTTAGCTGATGGTGAAGAATATTTTAGGTCGGTCTAGAGATATATAATACTCTTATGCATTTTCCCCAAGTATCGGCGGAATTCGCCGGTAATTTTTTTGAGCTTGTTAATCAAGCCAAGAATGTCGTTATTACCGCCCACGTCTCCCCGGATAGCGATTCCATCGCCTCGGTGCTCTCGGTTTATGAGATCATCGCCACTAAATATCCTGACAAGAACGTTCGTATCATATATTCAGCAGAGCCTCAAGACCACTTTCATATTTTTCAACATCACGAAAAAATTGAATTCGTGCCGGACAACGCTGACCACCTCGATGAAACAGATCTTTTAATTATGCTTGATGGAAGCCAATTTTCCAGATTTTCTGTTCGACCGGAAAAGCTCCAGCTCGTTCCTTACACGATCTGCATAGACCATCACTCCTCACCGATCTCTGATTTTTCCCTTAGTTTGGTGGTTCCCACGGCCTCGTCATGTGCCCAGCTAATTTATTTGGCTTTATGCGAGGGTTTGACCATTGGTCCTCGTTTAGCCGAAATATTTTTACTCGGAATCTTAGGAGACACCGGTAACTTCAATTATCTCAAGCCAAGCCAGACCGAAACTTTGACCATTGCGAAAAAGATGATCGAAGTCGCCAATGTCGAAATCCAAGAATTTCAAGCCAGATATCAATCGATCCCCAAGAGAGCTTTTGAGTTAGTCAAAGAACTCATGAAAAACACCGTTTTTGCCTCAACACCAAACTGGCCCGACTACCAATATAGCTTCATTGGCAAAGATGTTATTGATGCAGGCAAGTACTCCGATCTGGAGATTAGCGAAGCCAGCGGTATTTATCTCTCGCATTTTTTACGGACTGTCACCGGTTTTGGTTGGGGCTTTGTCGTCACGCCTCGATCTTCCGGGGAGTGTAGCGTTTCCCTTCGCTCGCTTCCCCGGTCCGTCAGTGTCCGAGATTTAATGGAAAGCACCAGGTTGGGTGGTGGCCATGATCGCGCCGCCGGAGGCACTTTTAAAAAAACCGATCAGGATGTCGAAGTCTCCGCCAGTATCACTTGGTTAGTCAATTGGCTGAGCGGCCACGTCCCGGTTTTGTCTTAAGTTATAATTAAGTCAATGAAGCTTGGTTTTATTACGGTTAACTTTCATAGTGACGAGGATACTATCGAAGTTGTTTCTCAGCTCGAGAGAAACACTCTACCCAAAGGCGCGGAGATTGTCACTTACTGTGTCGATAACTCCCTCTCCATCAATCTGAAAAAAGAGCTGTCCAAATACCCCCACGCCATCTACTTGGACTCACCGGGTAATGTGGGTTTTGCCGCCGGTAACAATATCGGCTTCAGACGTGCCCTCAAAGACAAAGTCGATATCGTGGTGCTGATAAACAACGATACCGTAGTTCCACCAGATCTGGTCAAAAACATTCTCTCTTCTCCGATTCAAGATGATAAGGTGGGGATTGTCGGTGGATTAATCTATTTCGCCAAAGGCTTTGAGTTTAGAGAAAATTATCAGCAAGCAGATCTTGGTAAGGTCATCTGGTATGCCGGTGGCCGGCACGATTGGGACAATGTCTATGCCAGTCATCTGGGTGTCGATGAGGTCGATCGGGGGCAGTTTGACGGCATCAAAGATACCGACTTTATTACCGGCTGTCTTTTCATTATTAGAAGTGAAGTCTTGGAAAAAGTGGGGCTTTTTGACGAACGCTATTGTCTTTACTTCGAAGACTCGGATCTGTGTATGAGAGTGAAGAGGGTGGGTCTCCGGCTAGTCATCGACCCTAGTATCAAGCTATGGCACAAAGTCGCCCAAAGCTCGGGTATTGGTTCTCCCCTCAACGATTATTTTCTGACGAGAAACAGATTACTCTTTGGTACCACTTACGCAACTACCCGCACTAAGTTTGCTCTCATTCGTGAGGCGATAAAAAAATTATTTATCGGCACTCCTGCCCAAAAAATCGCCGTCAAGGATTTTTTTCTGGGGCACTTCGGTTGGGGTAGCTGGAATAAAAAAGTTTCCGTTCCCGGAAAACAATAATTATGAAACTATCTATCATCATCCTTTGTCGCAACGTTGAAAACGAGATTATTCCTGCCATCAAGTCGTCTCAGTTTGCTGACGAAATTATCGCCGTTGACACCGGCTCGACGGACCGAACATTGGAAATTTGCCGCAAATTTGGGGTAAAGATTGTTCATTCCACTACCGATAGTTTTTCCAAATGGCGTAACGATGGTGCTAAAGCGGCCAAAGGAGACTGGCTTCTGTATCTGGATTCCGATGAAAGAATTCCGGTAAAGTTAGCCGGAGAAGTCTTGTCCACCATGCAAAATTCCACCCACTCCGCTTATACCATCAGCCGTTACGAAGTATTTCTGGGCAAACATCTCGCTCACTGGGGGGATCCTCGCGTTCTTCGTTTTATGAAACGGTCTGCGCTTAAGCGTTGGGAAGGCAAGCTTCACGAACAACCTAAAATTGATGGTACGGTTGGAGATCTGAGACAACAAATGGTCCATCTTTCTCACAAGAACATTGACGAAAAACTCCCCAATACTCTACGTTGGTCCAAGACTGAAGCTACCATGCTTCTCAATGCCGGTCACCCTCCTATGGTTGGCTGGAGATTCCTGCGTATCATGTTTACCGAATTTTGGAATCGCTGTCTCAAACAAGGTCTTTGGAAAGATGGTACCGAGGGCTGGATCGAAATCATTTATCAGATGTTCAGTAAGTTTATTACTTACGAACGCCTCTGGGAAATGCAAAGACAGCCTTCCCTCAAAGAGACTTATCAAAACATCGATCGACAAATCCTTTCCGAATGGGAAAAACAAGCAAAATAAATCTGCTAATTCTTCTCGTCTTGGCGGTTATTTTGGCTTCTCCCTTGATATTCAGTTCGGTCCGCCCCGACGGCTCAATGCTTATCAACGGTAGCGGTGATAATTTATGGCATCTTAGTTTGTCGGCTGAGATTCAAAAGCAAATGCCACCCACCTTTCCCGGTATGAGCGGTATTGCTCTCAGGGATTACCACTACTTTAGTGATGCCCTCTGGGGAATACTCAGCCGGTTAACCGGTGTACCGATAACTATCCTCTATTTCCAAATCGGTTCTGTGTTGGTTTGTTTCCTCTTATCGTTTGTTATCTTCAAACTGGCCAAGACTTTCAACTTGGACGACTTCTGGTCCATTATCTGTGTAATCACCACTTTATTTGTGGGGTCGGCCGCATTTATTAAACCGTTGGTCATCAAGAACTCCACCTGGAGTGGCAATGCCTTTATGCTGGATCAGCCGTATGATCAGCTCATCAATTTGCACACGGGCATTGGCTACATTCTAATCATATTAGGGACCCTATTTGTCTTCCGTTGGTTCTCTTCAAAATCGGTCAAATTTGGCTATCTGGCCGCTGTGGCTATCTCTCTTCTCTTTGGAGTTAAAATATTTTTTGCTATCCCTATCTCTTTGGCCTTTGGAATCATCTGTTTGTTCCGGATCAAAGAGGATGGATTCCGGAGCCTATTTCCCGCCTTACTTTTGTTGGTCTTGTCCGGATCAATCTTTCTGATAGTCAGTGACAGAACCGGATCCGGTCATAACTTCCCCTTAACTTTCAGGCCTGGCTGGCTACTTACCAAGATGGTAGAGGACCCGGAGAGGTTTAGTGTGGAGGGTTTTTATCTGAAATATCTTCACTATCAATCAAAGGGTAATTGGCTCAGACTCACCCAAATGGAAATCGAAAAAATCTGTCTTTATTTACTGGGAAATTTTTGGATTAAATTATTGGGAATTATCTATTTGATTAAATCGTACCAAAAACAACGCCAACAAAATCTTTTTCTGCTTCTTTGTATTCTTATTTCTCTTGCACTACCATTGGTTGTCACTCCTCAACCGGACCCCTTTAACGCAGTTCAGTTCGGTCAGGTGGCCATCATCTTCATGGGTTTTACTTTTGGCCTATTCTTATCTTCCATAAAACGGGGCAAACTTCTTCTGGCGTTAATGATACCAATTTTTCTTTTTATCATCGGGAAAGACTTTTTTAATGTCCGGAAATTTCATGAATACATTGTCAACAAAGATGAGTATTCGGCTTTACAGTATCTAAAAAACAATTCCGATAAGTACTCTATCATCATGGTTGATCCCGTTTTTGACAACAAAAAGATGAAAGTTTCCGCCCTAGCCGAAAGAAGAACTTTTTATACCGGTGGCAATATCGCTTGGCTACTGGGTATAGATGATAGTTACCGAAAGAATGTCCAAAGCTTGTTTTTTGCCTCTGCCTCCGATAGTGGATATATCAAGGATATCGTAAACCAATATGGCATCAATTACATTTACACCTCTCTATCCACCGATTTTAACCAAGTCGGTTATCCTTTAGTCTATTCAAACTCTAACGTTTCTATCTACAAAACAGAAACTTCACTTTTAGAATAGAATAGACACATGCCGGTAATGAAAAAGGCCTTAATTTTTGATCCGTATTTGGACACTCTCGGAGGAGGGGAGCGCTACGTCCTCACCTTTGCTCTGGGGCTCATCAAAAATAATTATGATGTGGTTTTGGCCTGGTCGGACAGAAAACACCTGGATTTGGCGCAATCTCGTTTTGGTTTAGATCTTTCCCGAATATCTGTCGACCCGGAAGCCTATGGGCTTTGTAGTCAAAAGTCGGCTTACGCCGAAAGACTCAAGTTTACCAAAGACTACGATCTGATTTTTTGGGTCAGTGATGGTAGTCTGCCCTTTTTATTCTCCAAGAACAATCTTGTTCATCTCCAGGTACCTTTCAAAAAAATGGGTGGCAATACCACTATCAATAACCTTAAATCGGTTTTTATCAAAAAGTTTGTTTACAACTCCAACTTCACCAGAAACGTTCTGGAGAAAAATCTTCCGAAAGATAAAAGCTTTGTTCTTTATCCACCAATCGACATCGATGGTTTCACTCCGGGGAAAAAAGACAACGTCATCCTCTCCGTCGCCCGTTTTGATTCTCCCTCGCATAGCAAAAGACAGGATATTTTGATAGAAGCATTTAGAGGGCTTTCCGAGAAGGTTAAGGGCTATCGGCTCATCTTGGCCGGGGGGCTCAAGGGCGATGAGATAGTGCTTCAAAAGTTAAAAACCGCTGCCAAAGGTTTAGATGTCGAGTTCGTCATCAATCCGGATTTTAATGAACTAAAGAAACTTTACGCTCAGGCCAAGTTCTTTTGGCACGCCGCAGGGCTAGGGGTCAACGAGCAAACTGATCCGGAAAAGGTCGAACACTTTGGCATGGTCACAGTCGAGGCTATGGCTTCCGGTTGTGTTCCTATTGTCATTAATAAAGGTGGTCAAAAAGAAATCATCACTACCGGATCGGGGTATTTGTGTGAAGACAGTTCCGAAATCATTACGAAAACCAATGAGCTAATTCAAGATCCTAGTGTCCTTACTGAGATGGCCAAAAAAGCCTTCGATCGATCCAGATTTTTCTCGATCGGCAACTTTTTCGAAAAAATTAAACTCTTGTTATGAAACGGGTGTACGATGTTTTGAAAAAAAATATCCTCCTGATTCTTTTCCTCGTGATTCTGTTGGCAAGCTCAGTATTAAAAATCATGGAGGTCGCCAATTACAATTTTCCTTTTACTACAGATCAAGGAAGAGACATGGTCGATATGCGCCACATGGTGGTTACTCATACACCGCGGCTAGTCGGCCCCACCACCAGTATCAATGGAGTTCTTCTCGGTCCTTTTTGGTATTACTTTAACCTCACTCCCTTCGTTCTCGGCGGTGGAAACCCGGCCTTTGTGGTTTACTGGCAAATCCTTTGGTATCAACTCTTGGTCATCGCTCTCTGGTTAGTCCTCAGAAAAGAACGTCCTACGTTGGCCACCATCGTTTCCATCCTTTTGTTTCTCATGCCCACAGGCTTTAATACCGCCAGATATTTTTGGAACGCCAATTCGATGGTTTTTTTCACCACTCTCTATTTTGCCGTTTTCGCTTTTGCCCTTCGCACCAATCACCTCGCACCTAAATCTAATAACCCCGCACCAATAACTCTTCTTGTGCTCGGTCTAGTCTCCGGACTGGCCATGCAAATCGAGGCCGCTTTCGGAATTTTGTTTTTTCCTTTCGCCCTCCTGTATTTATTATTCTCGTCATCTCGACCGAAGTGGAGAGATCTCACTCCACTTAAAAGTACCACTCCTCTAGTTGTTGGTTTTGGCATCACCCTTCTGCCTCAAGTTCTATTTGAATTCAAACACGGCTTTATAATGACGAAACTTCTACTGGGAGAATTCTCCGGACAAGGCACCATGCTCGGAGAGAAAATTAATTTTGCCGAAAAGTTAGCTCAGCGCTGGGATCATTTTCAGCTATTAGTTATCCGTTCTACCCATTTACCTCCGAATTACGTGCCCTACCTCTATCTTCTCAGTTTGGTTATCTTTATTTTCTTATCATTCTCTGTTAAAAAATCAATGTACACCGGGATGAAAACCTGGTCGCTTTCTTTCTGGTTCATGGTATTTTCCGCCATCTTTTATCTTCTCTTCCCTCAAAAGCTTAAGGAATGGTATACATTGGGTCTCTCGGTTCCTCTGGTGATATTTTTTGGATGCTTTTTGGATTACCTCTGGGAAAGGAAGGCCATTGTTTTTAAGGTTTTCATCGGCCTTCTTGTTGGAATACTGATTTATTACTCCCTTAAGTCTCAATGGGATTACACACGAGACGTAGCCGGGAAACCCTCGGATGATCGAAGTAATATGAGGAACGAAATTGCGGCCCTTGATTGGGTTTATCAAAACGCGAATGGTCAGGGCTTTAAAGTTTACAGCTATCTTCCTTCCGTTTACGATTTTCCATACAATCATCTTTTCTGGTGGTATGGCAATTGGAAATATGGTTACGAGCCCATCGAAACAGCTTATTTACCCGGTCAACCGGAATATATCCGAGATGTCGATAAAATCTGGACCAACAAGAGGGATGCTGGTTCACAAGCTTTCACCTTTCTAATCATCGAAGAGGATATGGATATGCCTATTAGAACACAAGCTTGGTTAGGTAATTTCTCGAAACTCTGTCTCGTCAAAGAAAAAGTCTTCCCCTGGCATGCCTCAGTCCGCCTGATGGCTCCTTGTTCTAAATAGTGCGACCAGAGTGAGTAGCGCGCTGACTATGCTAATCTTGAGTCCCAGCCAAAAGCTGGCCGGTTGATAATCAAACACCACTTCACCTACTTTGTCGGTAAGTTTAATACATCGGAAAATACCTTCGCATTTTTCAATTTCTACTTCTTTGTTATTTACGAACGCCTTCCAACCTGGATACCAGGTATCGGCTAGCAATAAGGTTTTATTTGCCCCATCAAGGTAGGAAAGTTTAATGGTGTTTGGAGTATAGGAGGTGATCGTTATACCACCACCTGCTTCACCCAAGTACCTAGCTCTGGGTTGATAGTATATATTTTCCAGAATTGCTGTGGCACTACTTTCAAAAACCTTTTTCCACTCCTTTTGATTTATCGAATAGTTAATGTTATCCCCCCCAAGTTTACCAACCTTATCTCTCTTAATCACCAACAAATACTTAACGTTAAAATCACCCAACGCCTTCGAATCGTATCTTTCCAGCTCCGAGTATCTTCCTACTTGACCACTAAAGTTTCCGTTTATTTTCTCCTGATAAGCGCTTGCATAGTCTTTTATAGCCATCGGATCGTATCCGGAAGGGCTCATAAAGCGGTACTGCATCCAAGTAGCCGGTGGCATGATCTCTGCTCTTTCCCGATCGATTCTAAAGACTTCCGCTTCTGCCTTTTCTTTTAAAAAGGAAATCACTGGCGTATCGGGGTAAACAATTCTTTCCGGCACAAACGGAATATACTTCCAACCAAATCTAAACATTTCCAGACAAATTACCACTATCAGCAGACCGGTCAGAACTTTCCACTTTTTAGCCAAGAGAAAAATCAGCGAATACAGGCCGACAAAAGCACCGGGTAAAATCAAATTTCTTAAAGTTACAGCTCTTCTCTGAGCCAGAAGCATACCGGGATTATTGGGAGACAGCAATATTCCGTCGGTAAAACGAGCCAAGTAATAAATTGTTGAGTAGGCCAAACCAATAATTCCGATAGTAAACAATATTTTATTAAAACTAATCTTTTCTAAGTTAGACAAAACGATGCCCGACAATACCGCCAGACTCATAGAAAAGATCACGGCTATTCTACCTGCCGCACTGGTCGACAAACCCGGGACGTTAAAGGTGTAAACTGCTTTTCCGAGCGGCGTGTCAAAGCCGAATAGAAAGGCGATTATTGTAGCGAAGAGGAAGAATCTGACATATTTATTGGATTTATAGAGAAAAAGAGACAGAACAAAACAGAAAACCGTTAAAACTCCCGTGTAAAAAATGGCTTCATGATAGTTGAAGACTCCAAAGAAGTTTCCTGTTGCGGGGTTACCAAAATAATCAGGCGCAATCAAAGTAGTCAAATACTTTATAGGCAGTAAACCGTAGTTATATCCGGCAATATAGTTTTCTACCGACCTCAGCCCGTATTTGGTTAGTTCCAATGTGGGTAACATCTGAAAAGCTGCTAGCCCTAGTGTCAGCAGTCCGGGGACGATGGTCGCCAGAAACAATTTATAGTCTTTGGCCTCCATCCATTTCCAGGCAAAATAGATTACAGTCAACACTGTGATATAGACCATTATCTGGAAGTGTCCTGAGGTAATCAGTAGAAAGAAGATCAGGGGTAGATAGTACAGATAGTGGGTTTTTTTGGAGTCGAAAAATTTTTCCAACACAATAAAGATCAAGGGCATCCAGATCATGGCATGGGCAGCGGTCACAAACTGGGCCCAGCTAATAGCAAAGCCGGAGTAGGCATAAATAATGCCACCGGCCACCGCTCCAACCTTCTTGACTTTAATTTGTCGGAGATATAAATACATCGTGATAGCGGTAGCCAGCGAAGGTAGTACCACCAGAAAATCCCAACCCTTAATATCTCCCAGTAGTAGATAGAGAAAACCCAGCGGATAAAATGCGCCGGAATGGAAATTAGCCATCAAAGGGTACCCGGAATACGAGAAGGGATTCCACAGAGGAATTTGGAGGTGTCGCCACGATTCGGCCACCAAACTCTTCCACATATAGAACTGCGAAAAAATATCCGATATTAAGGGGTTTTTTACCGGCACACCGGTAGGGAAGCCCCACTTGTTCTCCAGCCAGGGCAGGTAGGCTCCAACCATTAGGTCTCCCGGAAAGGGGACATCCCCCTTCAAAAATACTCGCCAATAATAAACAAAACAAGCAATCACAAAAACCAAGAAGGGCCAAAACCTGAGTATTCTTTTCATCTCAATATGGGGTAATTACAATCACCTCTCAATTATAGTCCATGTGTAGTTATTAGGAGGAGGGGAGCCAGTCCATCAACTTATGATATCTTTGGGCGATGACGTGTGAGATTTCTCAGAGGTGACTTAATTGAGAGGATTCAAAAGGAGAGCGTGGTTGTATAGTCAATATCGTCGCCTTTTTGGTTATCGTGCTAACATGACTACATGACAAACAAATCTCTTATCCCATTAATATTAACCGCTTTATTCGTCGTCTTTGTATCCAAACCAGTTTACGCTTTAATCAGAATCGACTTAAATGGAAACATTACCCAATCTTCACCTTCTGTGTTAGGGGATGAAGACGATAAGGCAGGAGATGTGGAACGGGATGAAAATCAAGAGCCGAAGGAGGCTGAAGAACAAAATGAAGTGGTAGAAGAGCAGGAGCAAATTGAAGAAGAAAAGCAAAAAGAAGCGGGCAAAAAAGAGATCGAAAGAGTTAG
Organism: uncultured Pseudomonadales bacterium; assembly: GCA_964357975.1. GTDB lineage: Bacteria > Patescibacteriota > Microgenomatia > UBA1400 > MFAQ01 > UBA10133. Next base: position 104,248 of record CAYHNG010000001.1, on the reverse strand, counting down.
GGAGCAACTCAAAAAGAATGACGAGGAAGAACAAAAAATCAGAGAAACTAATAGTGAAATAGTCAAAAAGATCGAAGAGGAAGACAAGGAGCAGAAGCAAGAAAGTATTGAACAAATCAAGATTCAAAGCGAAAGTAGTATGAAAATATTGGTCGCTAGTGAGTCTGGTGAAACCGAAGAAATAGAGGATAAAGAGATAGAGATGGAAATTGAACACGGTGTGGTCAGTTTCAAAAATAGCCCGGATGATAGCTCGATAGAGATCACTCAAGGCAGTACCACTGTTCATACAGAGTTATCACTAAACATAGACCCGAAAACTCAACAGATTTTTGTCGAGTCAGAGGGAAAGGAGTTTGAGGTCAAGATTCTCCCTGAGGAAGCTGTCAAGTTGGTTTCAGATGATCTAAACTTTCGTGTCACGCCATCCGGTTCGCTGGAACGATTAGAACTTGTTGTTGAAAACGGACAGGTTTTGTATCTAATTGACGGTGTTATGGTTCAAAAATTACTCGGATTATTTACTGTCACAATTCCTACAGAAGTTAAGGTGTCTGGGGTATCCGGATTTACATTGGCGTCCAAGCAAAGCCTGCTGAGTAGGGTGCTTGATTTCTTGTCAATCTAAAACCTTCATTAGTTAAGTGGCCTAAACCATTCCACCTCCTGATATACTTTAGGCAGGATGAAACCAACCATAGATATCGTCATTCCTTCCTACAACGCCGAGTGGCTTTTGGAAAAAAATCTTCCGGTAGTTATCAAGACTTCTCCTGAGGTCGATAAAATTATTGTGGTTGACGATGGAGGTACTGATAATGCCCCGAAATATATGAAGAAGTGGGCACCCCAAGTTATCTGCATTCGCCACGAGGAAAATATCGGCTTCTCCAAATCGGTCAACGAAGGTGTCTCACACTCCAAAGCCGACTTTCTGGTTTTTATCAATAATGACGTCTATCCTCAGTCCGGTTATATCCAGTCGGCTCTCAAGTATTTCCAAGACCCCAAAGTTTTCGCGGTCAACTTTAATGAAGAAAACTCTTCCTGGCCCCAAGTATCTTGGCATTCGGGGAAGTTCCAGTTTGTCCGAGGCGAGGACAAAAAACATCCTCATTTTTCGGCTTGGCCTTCCGGAGGAAGCTGTATACTCCGTCGTTCTATTTGGGATAAACTAGGCGGTTTTAATGAGATTTATAGCCCGGCCTACTGGGAGGATATCGACATTGGTTGGCGCGCCTGGCGGTCCGGCTACAAAATTATCTGGGCGCCGGAACCCAAAGTCGTCCATCATCACGAATCAACTTTTGGTCTTAAAAATAAGCAATATATGGATCTGGTCAAACAGAGGAACGAGCTTCTCTTTACTTGGCAAAATTTCTCCGATTTTAAAATGTTGCTTTCCCATGTCGGTTTTCTTGTAAGCAACTCCTTCAAACACCCCAGATATTTGAAAGTAGTTTTTACCGCCCTCAAAGACTATATAACCAAAGGCCGTAGGCGAAACTTCCTTCTTTCCGACCAACAAGTTTTTCAATTAGTGAACACTCCCTATGCAAATTGATCTGTCCATCATCACTGTCGGTTACAAATCGGAAGACACCATCGTCCCTTTTTTGGACTCAATTCAGAAGAATCGTGACAGTATCTCCAAAGAAATTATCGTAGTTGATAACTATCCCGGAGATAAAGGAGCCGACAGAGCTCAAAAACATCCTTTAAAGCCAACAGTTATCAGAAACACCGAAAACATCGGTTTTTCGAAAGCGATCAATCAAGGGATAAAAATTTGTCACGGTGAGTATGTTTTGATCATCAATCCGGACACTCGCATTGTCGGCTCTGCCCTCAAGTACCTCTTGGATTTTGCCAAGAAAACTTCCAAGTTGGGTGCGGTTGCGCCACGTCTCCTTAATAATGATGGCAATATTCAGCCTTCCTGTTTCAAGTTCCCTACAATAGTCAATGCCATCAAGTTTTACTTTTTTGGCTGTAAGGATTGCTTTAACAAATACAATCCGGGAGATGAAGTTACCACTGTGGACGTTGCGGTCATGGCCGCCTTCTTGGTTCCAAAGTCGGTTCTCAACTACGTCGGAGGATTAGACGAAAGGTTCTTTCTTTATTATGAGGATGTCGAATTTTGCCGCCGTCTTCACCAATATGGACTTCCGATTTATTATCTCCCAAAGGCCAAAGTTCAACATGCTCATGGGGTTAGTGGCAATTTTACTAACCACCTCAAAAGCCCTCTGGCCAGATCGGCTCAGATCTACCATGGTGTCATCGGCTCGGCTTTATTAAACTTTGTTCTGCGCGTGGGCCAAAGATGGCAGAAAATCGTCAAGTACAAGAAACTACGGAATTAAGGTCTGCGGTCGTGGCAATCAGCGTCAATAGACATTCGAGTTTCCAGAGTAAAGCTGCCAATACTCTTCTTGTTCACCATTATAGAAAACTTTTTTTCCAATCCCTCATCATTGTCCACTAATACTTGTGGTAGCCCATGCATGGGCTCTCTTCCCAAAAATCTTAGACAGGTTGAACCACTCTTGGGTACGGGCATCTCGCCGGGGAAAGCCGTGACATTGCCCACTTCCCAGAAAGGCAGGTAGCCATACTTTGGTAAGCCATATTGATGAAAAAGATAAGCCCAAACTGTTTGAATATTGTAGGGCACTCCGGTCATTCGCACCGTAAAGCCCTTACCTTCGGCAATGGTATACATTTCGTCAATCATTTTGTGTTCGTCGGCAAGCTTCATCGACTGTTGGGTAATCATTTCTTGGATCAGACTTTTCGGAGCTTGTGTCTTTATCATATTTAAGTTTCCCCAGATAATTAGTCCACAGTAAATGATGGCTAAATACTTATTGATGTTTTTTATTTTTTCTATCAGTACGGCGACGGCAATAATCACGGCCGTTCCCAGACCGGCGTTAGTGTAATAGGCGGTATGTCCACCTAGCATCATTAGGAAAAGCCAACCAAACAACCACACCGCTAAAATCTGGAAGTTCTTGTTTTTAATTGCCTGATACAAGACCCAAACCGAAACAAACATAGCCAAAACCATTAGCGCAGTTTGATTATTTGTCGCCAAAACGTTATCACGATACATGGCCATCTCTTTGTTTAAGAAAAGTACATATTTGGAAGCCGTCGCGTCCATCACCCCATAACCGGCTTTTAGCATAGTGGAGGCCAGCCGGAAACTTCGGAAATTGTATTTAATTTCCACCAATAAAAAGGTAGAGAGTAGCAAACCTGTTAACACCATTCCCCACAACCAAAACTTTCCGGCAATTTTGCCTATTTTGTTCCTTAGTAAAAATAGTAAAGTGGCCACGATAGCGAAGGTGTAGACAAACATCAGGTTCATCTGCATCGAAAAAGCCGCCCCTCCCAGCATTAGTAGAGGACTCCATTTGGCGTATTTACTGTTTTTATAAATTAAAACGGCCCCCAAAAATATCAACATTACAGAAAGGACGCCCAGTGCGGGATTGCCGACATAGAGAGAATACTGACTCTGTTCATAGGAGAACGCGTAGAACAAAGCAGAGATGTAGCCTACAAACGGACCAAAAAGTGATCCGCTGATGCCAAAAACCAGAAACACTCCTAGCGCGTTCAGTATTCTGAAAACTCCGGATACCAAAGCCGGGTCACCGTTTAACAGCAGATAAATTGGTCCTAAGATGTACCAAAAGAGTGGTCCGTGAAATAGTCCGGTATCCCCGGACACCGGAGGACCAATAAATCTCAAATCATGTTTTAGAAAAATATCTTGCGAAATGTAAGCATCTCTGGCTTGGTCAAAGCCAAAATAAACACTTTCCCGAAAAGCATAAAATCGGACCAATAGTGCCAAGATAAAGATACCACCTAAAATTAGCCATTTATTTTGTCTCACCCTCCAATTCTAACAAATATTTCATCCTTACTTCAGGACTTGGTATACTAAATCATCAAAATGAAACTCACCAAAGCGCTTTGGGTAGCTCTAATCGTCGCCATTATTCTACGGCTCGTCGTCATGGGTATCACTTTTCACCCCGATCTCTCCGGACAGGTACTGACCAGTTACTTTTTTGCTTACAAAAACGTTTCCAATATTTACGACCATCTCGTTAGTCTCCCGACTACTCATCCGTTAGTACAAAATTTCGGAGTAGGGGACATATTTATCTATCCGCCTCTGACATACTTCACACTGGGCAGTTTTCTCAAAATGTTTTCTTGGATAATCCCGGAAAAGTTCTTTTTGGACTTGATGAGTGGAGTGTCGGTATATACCCTTCCCAATTTATCTTTTAACCTAATCCTTTTAAAACTCCCCTATCTTCTGATCGATATCGGCATGGCTTTTGCTTTGGCCTCCCTTTTCGATGAAGAGAAACAAAAGAAGTGGGCATTCCTGCTCTGGTTATTTAATCCGGTCACTTTCTACGCCACTTTTTCCATGGGTGTTTTCGATATAATCCCGGCACTATTCACCGTCCTTTCTCTCTATTTCGCCAAAAGGAAAAATCTTTATCTGGCGGCTGTAATGATTTCTTTAGGTGCCGCCTACAAACAATATCCCATCTTTCTTCTCCCCTTTATTATCTTTGCCGGTAAAGATTTTTGGGATCGTCTGAAGATTGCCCTTTGTGGCTTAGTTCCATATTTCCTCACCATTGCTCCCTTTCTGTCCTCATCAGCGTTCAAGTACATGGTATTTGGCGCCAAATCACAAAAGATGTTCTATATGGAATGGATGGTGACTGCCGCCGAAGGTGTCTATCCTTATCTTCTCGGAGTGGTTCTCATCTACTTACACGCCTTCCGGGCTTCCCACCCAATTCAGAAATTATGGAAATATTATCTGGGTTATTTTCTTCTTCTCTTTTCGGTCACTCATTACCACCCCCAGTGGTTTCTTTGGGTTTCTCCTTTCATCGTTATTGAGTTGGTCGCCAATCGGTGGCGCAACCTCTGGCTCCATTTGACGCTACTTGCCTGTTACATCTTTATTGTCCTTACGTTCGATAACTCTCTTTCTGTAGGGCTTTTCGCCGTGATCAACCAAAGCTTAAATAATTTTCCCGGTATTGATAAACTTTTAGCGGCCAAAACAGACTTGGTTTTCTTGAAAAGCTCAGTGAGAAGTCTGTTTGCCGGCGTCAGTCTCTTTCTTATTTTCGACCTTCTTCAAACAAGGAGGAGGGGACACCTTAAGTAGATATGCCAAAAATTGGCCTCTTTGGCTTTCTCTATCTTTTGTTAATACCTTTTATCGTCTTCTCCGGACAACCTCCCTTATTTCTTTTTCTCTCCTTATCGCTTGGATATCTACTTTTTAATCTTTTCCAAAAACCATCTCTTGGTCAATTTCTTATTTTTCTGGCGCTCATCGTCTTTGCCTTGACTATCCTAAAGCCACGACTCGGCCTTGATCTGGGTTTACTGAATGCTATCAATGCTCAAAGGGGGGAACATCCTCAGTTCCAAAGCAGTCTCCTTTCCAGGTTAATTCATAACAAAACGGACCTGTCTCTCACCTTCATCAACAACTTCGACAAACTCTTGTCCCCAATGGCGCTTTTTGCCTCAGGGTTTTGGCACCGGCTAGACCAGTACTATCCGTTAGGCTATCTTTTTCCGTGGGATATTTATTTTCTTTATCGTTATTTTCGTTTTGCTCATCGGGAAAAACCTGTTCACAATTTATACTTTTTTGTTCCGGCTCTGAGCCTTCTCCTTTTACTCACCGGTCTTATCTACGTAGACCAAGCACTTGTCTTTAGTTTCGCCGTGCTCTTTTTTCTCGCCCTCCTCTCTGTTGTCGGCTTTTCTACAACTTCAAAAAAGACTCAGCTTGGTTTTCTGATAGCCAATATCGTCTACCTTCTGTACCAGCTGAATATCACCGCCTACTTTAAGCTATGACCAAACAGAAAATATTATTTTGGGTCATCATCCTCGTTATCACCTACTTTACCCGCCTTTATCGACTAACCGAGTACCCGCCACATTTAACCATCGACGAAGTCTCCATCGGTTATAACGCTTTTTCTATCTTGAAAACCGGTAAGGATGAGTGGGGAATCCCGTTTCCGATTTCTTTCCGTTCGGTCGGGGACTATAAGGCACCGGTGCTTGTTTATCTGACAGTTCCCTTTGTTTGGCTTCTGGGTCTAAATGAATGGAGTGTGCGGCTTCCGGTGGCCATTTTCTCCGCCTTCAACATTTTTCTACTTTGGTATCTAACTAGGCGGCATATTTTTAACCAAAAATATTCACTCTTGTCTTATTTAACCGCTCTTCTTTTCTCTTTATCTCCCTGGTTGATTGTTTTTTCTCGTTCCGGTTTCGAGGCCGTTCTTGCCCTTACTTTTTTGCTGGCCAATCTGCTCTTTCTCTTTGAGTTTCGAAAGTCGGGCCGTTTGCTTCATTTCTTTTTTATGTTCGTCTTTGCCTATCTCTCGGCCATTACCTATCACTCTACCAAAATCGTTGTGCCTCTCCTCAACATTTTCTTTATTCTGGCTGATTATCGATACTTTCTTCACTGTCTTACCGGATGGTACCGGAAGGATAAGGTCTCTCTCTTGATCACCGGTGTTCTTTTCTTTGGCGTCACTTTCTTCTTTGTTCAAAACTTTATCATCGGTCCGGGAGCATCCAGAGCCGGCATGACCTTTTTGTCAAAAGATTACGACTATACCAATGGTCTTTTACCGAAGTTTTCTTACCACCCCCTCGCTTCATTTACCTCCATCATTGGACTCGCTGGTTTATGGTTCAAAAGATTTATGGAATATTTTTCCGCCAATTTTTATCTCGGAAACGGGCTTGGTCTGTCTACACCGGGCTGGCCCGGTCAGGGAGTGATCTTGGCCATCGAGTACCCCTTTCTCCTCATTGGTTTCTGGCTTTTACTCTCGTCCAAGAAATTTTTCAATGCCTCTATCACCGAAAGCTTTGTTACTCGGATCCTTCTCGTTTGGTTTCTTCTCTCTTTCTTGCCGGCCTCTATCACCAACAACAGCCAGCACTCACTGCGGACCCTAAATGTAGTCCCTGTAATTTCTATCCTTATTGCTCTCGGGCTTACGCAATGCTTGGGTGCAGTACGCACCAACACAATGAAACATCTCTTGCTTGTCCTGGTTATCGCCGGCTATCTTTTTGGCATAGTCCGATTCATGGACTTCTATACCCTTCACTATCCGGTGGAGCTTTCGGAAACCAGGTCTTTCGGCTGGAAACAGGTGGCCATTTTTGCCGGTGAGCATCACGGGGAGTACGACCGAGTTTACGTCGACCCTCAATTCGGTACGCAAGGTCCCTATACCTACGGCGTTCCGTTTCTCTACTTCCTCTTTTATTCACAGTATGACCCAAATATTTACAATTCCGATCCTCGCAGAAAGCTTGGTGGAAGCGACTTCGATAATTATCTTTTTACACCCATCAACTGGCCGGACATCGATCACGGTCAAGATAATCTCTATATTGCCGGTCCGTGGAGCCTACCCAAAGAGATTCTTGGTTCCTCCAAACAGCGTTTATTCGTACCCTTTCTCAACCGGTCTTCAGGCTTATATGCCGTTTCCGATCGATAACGCATATAATTCTAATTGACTATCATGAAGAATCTAATTTTTTGGACATCCGCCATCCTCATCTTTATCTTCTGGCCGCTTTCTTTGATTTTAGCGAGTCGTACCGACTCGGCCATTTTTATCGTCGCCGCCTTAGTTTTGTCGATTGACTGGCTTCTTTACACTAAGAAATTCAAATATCATTATTTTGCTTATTTGGTTTTGCCACTAATTCACCCGGCCTATTTATTATTTCCGGTTATCATCACCATTTTTTACTGGTCTGATTTCAAAAAGACGTCTCTGGTTATTTACGCCGTTATCCTAATATTTATTTCTCTATTTTCTTGGAAGACCTTTTATGCTTACTCTATTTTTACCCCTGACCCTCTAGCCTTCGATACTTTAAACAAAAAGATTTCCCTCATCCCCAGTAGAAACCTTGCCAGACTTTATCACAACAAAACCGATATTTTTCAGGATAAATTCAAGGCTAATATTTTTACTTCCCTGGATCAAAATAATTATTTCTTTTCTCTCCATCCTCGAGAAATTTTCGAAAACCAAAACCTCCAAAAGTTCTCATTCTCTGCCATAATTCCCTTCCTGGTGGGGCTCTATTTCTTGGTCAAGAGTAGGAGTCGGACGTGGATATTGTCTACACTCCTAGCCGGAATATTTTCCATTGCTCTAATCAATAACCCAGACAAGTTTGATCTGGTTTTGTATCTGCCCATCTCTCTCATCTGTTTGCTAGGCCTCAGAAAAATCTTTACGCTTCCTTCAGTGTATTATCTCTTTTTCTCTTTTTTATTCCTGCCTCTATCCCTCATGGAATTGGCCCGAATTATTCTTAAATAAATGAAACAAGCAAATAAATATCTACCGGCGATTCTCTTATTTTTGGCTTTGTTGCTTGGAGCCTTCTTCCGCTTTTACAAACTAGGGCAAACTCCGCTCGGACTGTACGTGGACGAGGCTTCACTTGGCTACAACGCTTATTCAGTCTTCAAAACCGACATGGACGAGTATGGCAAGTGGTTGCCCGTCATGTTTCGCTCCTTTTCCACTTTTCAGAGCCCGGTTTATTCCTACCTTCTGATTCCTATCATTCATTTTTTAGATCTCTCTGTTTTCTCGGTCAGACTTCCATCAGCCCTTTTCGGTTTTCTTAGCCTACCCTTGCTCTATCTGCTGGTCCGTCAGCTTGCACCTCGCACCAACCACCTTGCACTAGTAACTACTTTTCTCCTGGCCATTTCTCCATGGCATATTAACTATAGTCGTACGGCTTATGAAGCCAACGTCGCTTTGTTTTTCTTATTGCTGGGATCTCCTTTTATCATGAGTGCTCTTAAAAAATCTTGGTTATTTCTTCCGGCCGCTTTATCTTTTGTGATTTCCATGATGGCCTATCGGGCAGAAATAATTATCGTCCCCGTACTCCTCGTTGTGTTCGTACTACGCTATTCCCCGGTCATATTTTCTGAACTAAAACATCATCTAACCCCAATTCTTGTTAGTTTGGTCTTAGCCTTCGTTATTTTTCTTCCAACTCTTCAAATTATCGGAACTCCCGGTTTCCAGGCGCGCTCAGCCGCCTTAAATATTTTTGCCGCTTCAGGGAAAAATGTTTGGGGTTATCAGGAGGGAAAAGGTCTCGTTCACGATCTCACAAACAATCCTCAGATTTTGGCATTTAAGGAGTTCCTTTCCCTCTATGGTTCTTATCTTTCCCCCCGCTATATGTTTTCTCTGGGGGACTCGGGACCTCGATTGCCCTATCCCGGTCTGGGAACTTTTTTTGTTTGGCAATTCCCTCTATATCTGATTGGGTTGTATTTTCTCTTCAAAGAAAGACACCTGAAAGATCTTACTTTCTATGTTTTTACACTTCTCCTAGCGTCTCCCATTCCCGCCGCCCTCACAAGAGATCCTTACTCAACTCTTCGATCGCTTCCTTTGGTTATTCCCCAGATTCTGATTATTTCTTTTGGTCTTATTAAACTCTGGGAGATTCTTCCATCCATATCTTCAAAGTTGAAATTATCGCTCATTACTCTTCTCGTGATTTTTTCGTCGGTGAGGATGTTTATCTCCATTTTTTACTTTAACGATTATTTCAATTCCAAGTTCTGGAACTATGGTTGGGAGTTGGTAGTCAAAGAGATTCCCGGTCTTAATCCACAACTTCCCATCGTGGTGGACAGTTCGCGAGGAGATAGTTATATCCTGATGATGTTTTTCCTCAAATACGACCCCGCTCTCTACCAACGCGAAAACTTTGAGGTCTCAGCCGCAGATTACTATACCAGTCTCAACAGAAGCGACACCAAAAAACTGGGAAATATTACCGTTAAAAGTATTGTCTGGGGACCCGACACGGACGCTGTAGAGCAGTATTTGGTAGCAGACTATCTAGCCATGTCGGAAGTTCAAATAAAAGATCACAATTTGTCTATAATCAAAGAAATACCCTTTCCCGACGGAAAGGTGGCCTTGAGAATATTAAAAACGAATCCGAAGTACAAATGAAAATAAAAGACCTCTTTAGCCGGTACTGGCCATTATTCTTGGTTCTTCTGGTAGGAGCTAGTCTTAGGCTATCCGGCTTACAACAAAATCCGATCAGTCTTTTTTCCGATGAGGTGGACATCGGTTATCAAGCCCGTTCCTTTTTGTCGACGGGAAAAGATTATCAAGGAAATTTCCTTCCTCTGCAGTTTCACTCTTTTTCTGATGTTCGCACAGCCTTACCCATATACGCTACCGCCCTAGTCTCACTGATACCTGGTGTTACTATGGATTTGGCTATTCGCCTTACTCCGGCCATTTTCTCCATACTAGGAATCGTGGCGATATTTTTCCTGGCTAATAATCTCTCTAAATTATTTGGATTTTCATCCCCAAAAACCGGATCCTCTTTCGGTTTTTGGTCTGCTTTGGTTTTGTCAATTATTCCCTGGCACTTTACTTACTCTCGTATAGGCTTTGAGCTCTCTATGTTATTTACGGTTTATCTGGCCGGTTTATTTTTCTACACTCATTTCTTAATCCACAAAAGAGTCTGGGCTATTATCGTCTCTTTGATATTGTTTTCTCTTACTCCTATGATCTACAGCACGGCCAAATTGGCTCTACTTTTTATCCCCCTAGTTCTCCTCCTCCTTCCTGGTACCAAAGAACATTTGTGGGGAAAGAAACTTTCTCTATGGCTAATTATTCTCTTTATTCCTCTAGGGGTGGTAGTTATCAACGGTGGAGCTGCTAGGCGTTTCAACGAGATCTCTATTTTTACCGACCCCACGATACCTACCGAAATTAATTTTTTGAGGAAAGAAGATCTTGGTCCATCAGCACCGGTTGGCTCAACTACCGACCTAATTAGTAAAGCCACCCATAACAAAGTTTTGTCCGTTCTTCAGGTGTTTATCAAAAATGTCGTCAGTCCCATCTCTTTCGACTATCTCTTCCTTCAAGGGGATACGAATCCTCGACACGCGGTGCAGGGTTGGGGCATGCTGGAGAAAGCCCTTCTTATTCCCCTGCTTTATGGTCTTTACCGATTAGCCGCAGGGAAACACGCCAAGTTCCTCCTTTTTGTCGTAGTCCTTTCCGTTGCCGCCATTCTTCCTTCTGCTCTGACGAGAGATGGAGCCACCCATTCCTCTCGGATTTTTATGCTCATACTGCCTTTGGTCTTGGTTGTCTCTTTTGGTTTTGATCAGTTGTTCTCTTACTCAAAGTGGCTAACGGCTTTAGTACTTCTTTTACTTTTTGCCGATTCCTCTTTATATCTACATGACTATTGGTCTCATTATCGCTATACCTCAGAAAGATCATGGAGCGCCGGAATGCAAGAACTTATGCAATCCGTCAGTCGGCATCCTGGTGAACCGGTGATCATTTCTCCCAAGTACGAATACCCTTTGATTTTTTATCTTTATTACACCGGTTTTAACCCACGCAAATTTCAAGAGTTTGAACTACAGCACACTGTCTACAACTCTACTTCGGGAAACTTCAATTTGGACGGAAACAGGATAGGGGACTCCGATCTTTATATTGCCACCATGATTGATTACCAAAACAAGCCCATCAACCCTCTTCCCAATGCCCACTATTATCTGACCCGCCCGGAGGTAGACACCAGTGATATTCGTTCTGTGGCTGCGATTGGTGACATAATTAGCTTGCCTTCCGGCGAACCTCTTTATTATGAAGTCCATTATTAATAATCGGCCACTATTACTGCTGTTTTTGTTCACCTTGCTTGGTGGTCTACTCCGCTTTTGGAAATTAGACGCTTTTCCCGTCGCCTTGAATTGGGATGAAGCGAGTCATGGGTACAATGCTTATTCCATTTTGCTCACCGGGAGAGACGAGTGGGGAGTTAGGTTTCCTCTAATCTTTCGAGCCTTCGGGGATTACAAGCTACCTTTATATATTTATCTCACCACCATTCCTGTCTGGCTTTTTGGTCTTAGTACTTTTTCGGTTCGATTTATCTCTGCTCTCGCCGGCACTCTTGCCATTCCGGGAATTTATTTTCTAACCCGCGAGCTTTTTTCTCAAAAAACCAAACACTTCGCACTAATTACTGCGCTTCTCCTCACCATTTCTCCCTGGCATTTCTTCATCTCTCGCCCGGCCTTAGAAGCCAATCTATCTCTTACTTTAATAATCTTCGGCTTCTACTTCTTACTAAAATTCTTCCACAGTTCCGATAGTGTCATCCTCGCGAAGGCGGGGATCCACCAAACAAAAACCTCTTTACTCCCCTCCGTTATACTGTTAGGCCTCTCTCTGCATACCTACAACACTGCCCGCGTCTTTGTGCCTTTGCTCGTGGTGGTCTCTTTTCTTATTTTTCGTCCCAATCTTCGTGCACCTCGCACCAACCACTTTGCACTAATCACCTCTCTTGTTCTCGCACTCCTTTTCTCTGGGCTAGTCATATATCAGGTCTTTCTTGGGGCAGGTACGGCTCGTTATGAAAAGCTCAAGATTCTTTCACCGGCCACTGTTTTTCAAATTGGGGAGCAAAGGTCTCAAAGTTCTCTGGGTCCACTCGTCTCTAAATTGGTTTATAACCGTCCTGTTTATTTTTTCACTACTTTTACCAAGAACTATATCGGCTATTTCTCACCTCAGTTTTTCTCCCAACAATGGGGGGCCCAGTTCCAGTTTGCCATTCCCGGCCAAAACCTTTTAACTCTCCCCGTCTTCTTACTGGCTCTTCTTGGTTTTTTATCACACCTGTCGTTATTGCGAGGTTCCGAATCTCTAAAATTCCTCTATGCTTGGTTACTCCTTTCCCCAGTCGCGGCCAGTCTGACCATCGATCCTCCGCAAGCACTCCGTCCAAATCCTATGATCCCGGCCATCATTATTTTTGCCGGTCTGGGTTTATCCCGGCTGTTGAGGTTTATTCCTCACAAATTTACTAGACTCTCTCTGATTTTGTTGGCTCTGTGGATTGGTGTCTCCTTCGGGTTTTACCTTAGACAGTATTTTGGGAATTATGCTACTACCTATTCTGCGTCCTGGCAATTTGGCTACGCGGAAGTAATGACCTATGTCCAAGATCATCGGCACGAATACGATCGCTTTTTTATCACCAAACGTTTCGGAGAGCCGCATATTTTTTACGCCTTCTTTGATCGGATAGAGCCGAAAATTGTTCAGCCAAACAAAGACAATATTCGTTTCCAAAAATCGGATTGGTACTGGACGGATAAGATAGACAATGTTTATTTTGTCAACGATTGGCAGATTCCGGTCACTTCCATCAAGACTCTTCCTCTGGAGAGTGGAGGAGAGATCTCCACACAGAGAAGCCTCTTGATTACTTCTGCGGGTCACGTCCCGGTCAACGCCCATGTCATTAAGACGGTGAATTACTTAGACGGGTCTCCGGCGTTTATAATTACTTCTATTCCATGAAGAAATATATTCTTTTGATCATTGCCCTACTACTAGGAACGTTTCTTCGTTTGTGGCAATTGTCGTCCGTCCCAAACGGGCTCACTTGGGACGAGGCGGCCATCGGTTACAACGCCTACTCCCTGCTGAAGACCGGGCGGGATGAACACGGCGCTTTCTTGCCCTTAGTCTTCAAGAGTTTTGGAGATTACAAACCAGGTGCTTATATTTATCTTGCGGTCCCCTCGGTGGCCATCTTTGGTCTCAATGAATTTGCAGTTCGTTTCCCTAGCGCTCTTGCCGGCATTCTCGCCATCTTCGGCATCTATCTTCTCACTAACGAAATTTTCTCCACCAAATCCACCCACAAACCAGGTTCTTTTGCGGCTCTGGCCCTCGCTATTTCTCCGTGGGCGGTGCACTTTGGTCACGGGGCTTGGGAAGTAAACGTTTTCACCACGCTGACCATTTTTGCTCTTTACTATTTTCTCCGGTTTCTAAAGGGAAAATCAGCTCTCTACCCCTCTTTGCTATTGGCTTGTCTCTCGTTGGCCATGTACCAAGCGGCCAAACTTTTAACTCCTCTGGTCTTTCTACTTTTTCTTGTTATTTACTGGAAAGAATTTTGGTCTAGTTTTACTCCATATCTAAAGCCCAAAAAGCTGTTGTCGCTTTTTCCATTTATTCTGTTTGGTCTCTGGATTTTCTTCGGTTCTGTATTTGGCAGCGCCGGTAATCGGCTTACAACTCTGAGCATCTTCAACTACAAACCGGGGATACCCCAAATAACAAGGGAGATAGACAATCAAAATTCTACCTCCTTAAATCTTTTCCATAACCAAAAAGAACTTTCAACTAGGCTTGTTCTCTCCCGTTATCTGTATCACTTTTCACCCGAAGTCCTCTTCTACGAAGGCCCCATTGTTTCCGAAAGGGGACACCTTCCCGGATTGGGAGCGCTCAATCCTTTAGAGTTCATCTGGTTAGTTCTAGGTTTTATCTGGCTAGTCAAAAACCTTTCTCCAGGTAGTCATGACACCCCGGACAGAACAACGGCATTAATTCTCGGACTGCTTCTTATCTCGCCCATTCCCGCCTCACTGACTTTGGCTGAGTTCTCCACCGTCAGAGCTCTCTTTATGGTTGTTCCACTCTCTATAATTGCTGGTCTGGGTATCTATTATCTTTATACAAATTCAAAAATATTCTTCGCACTCATTGCCGGTATCTACACCCTATGCGCAATATACGTCTTTGATGTGTACTTTTTTCATTCCCAGACTGTCTTTTCCAAAGAGTTCAACTACGGCTACAAGCAGGTAGTTCAAATTATTAAAGACCATCCGGCCAAGAAAGTTGTCTTTACCGATGTCTACGGTCAGCCATATATCTATTACGTTTTTTACACCGCATATGACCCGGCTACTTATCAAAAAAATAACGATTTTATTAGCGGCGGTTTGGACGTCGGAAAAGTGGACAAAGTCGGTAGTGTTGAGTTCCACCAGTTTGGCTCTTCCGACATGATGACTCAAAAAGACACTCTCTTTATCGGATCTGAGGGAAATATCAACAATCAGTTCGATATTACCGGACCTAACGTGGATCTGTTTAGACAAATCGAAACTCCAGATCATCACATTCTCTTTCGGGTCATCAAAACCAAACCTTAATGAAAAAACATCTTCCCATCATCCTCATACTCATTTTGGCATCAGTCCTCAGACTATTCGCTTTAGACCGGTTTCCGGCCGGTCTAAACGCCGATGAAGCCGCTATCGGTTACAACGCCTGGTCGCTTCTGGAAACGGGCAAAGACGAACACTCAGTTTCTTGGCCCCTGGTGTTTAGATCCTTTGATGATTACAAGCCACCGGTCTATTTTTATCTGGTCCTGCCTTTTGTTAAACTACTTGGTCCCACTGTCTGGTCCGTTCGCCTTCCTTCCGCGCTATTGGGCACCGCCTCCGTTTATTTATTATTTTTGCTCGTTAATTTGTTATTCCGGAAAGATACTCAAGATGAAGAGTGTCACGTTAAAACCAAGAGGTTTGCATTATTATCAGCCCTTGTCCTGGCGGTTTCACCCTGGCATCTTCAGTTCTCAAGAGGTGGTTGGGAGGTTAATGCTGCACTTTTTTTCATCCTACTCGGACTATGGTCCTTCTTTAAGGCTATCGAAAAAACAGTTCCTACCGGCAAGCAGACAAAATATTTTTACCTTTTTGTTACGGCCTTTGCTGTCAGTCTATATACCTACCACTCGGCCAGAATCATCTCTCCGCTTCTGGCTCTTACGCTAGTCATTCTCTACTGGCGCCAACTAGTCTCCACTAATATTCGCGCCCTAATGATTTCTGTGTTTCTCGGACTTCTTCTTTCTTTGCCCATCGCCAGTCAACTTCTTTCCAAAGAAGGGCAGTCCCGCTTTTCCGGTGTCTCGGTCTTTTCCGATACTGGTCCTCTCTGGCAAGCATTGGAGATGCGCCGGGCACACCCACAAGAAACAATCGCCATCAAGGCGCTACACAACCAATATCTTTCATATGGTCTCAGATTTGTCAAAAATTATTTAGCTCATTTTTCTCCCCGATTCCTTTTTGTTACCGGAGACGAGATTGCCCGGAGTAAGGTTCCCGAAACAGGACAATCTTATCTATTCCTGGTTCCCTTCTATTTTCTCGGACTTTTCTCTCTACTAAAATTAGATTCCAAAGGGAAAAAGTTTATTTTTATCTGGTTCCTTATTTCTCCGCTGGCGGCCGCTCTCACCTTTCAGTCCCCCCACGCGTTGCGCTCTCAGAATATGGTTATTCCTCTTTCAGTGATCTCGGCTCTCGGTCTTGCGGTCTTTGTAAACCTCTTGCTCAGGACACAGAAAAAATGGTTGGTATCCGGTGTTTGCTTCATTGTGTTTCTTTTTGGAGGCTACTCGGTAGCCAGGTACTTACACCTCTACTATGTCCATTATCCCAAAGTACTCCCTTACGCCTGGCAGTATGGCTTTGACCAAATCGCAGAGTATGTAGGTCAACAGTATTACAACTACGATCGCATCCTCATCTCCGACCGCTACGACCAGCCATATATTTTAATGGCCTTTTTCCTGAAGTATGATCCAAGAGTACTTCAGTCAGAGCTAGTCATGACTCCCAGAGACAAGTTCGGTTTTTCGACCGTCCGGAGCTTCGGCAAGTTCGAATTTCGCTCCATTAACTACGGAGAGGACAAAAAACTGCCCAATACCCTTATAATCTCAGCTGATGAGTCGGTCGACGACAAGGCCGTTATTTATACGATAAACGACCCCGCCGGCCATCCCATGTACAAATTCCTCTCCACCAAATGAAATCCAAACGTCAAACCATCTCGGTCACTATGGCCTCATACAATAACGAGGATTGTATTGCCGATTGCCTGAATTCCGTCAAGGATTGGGTCGACGAGATTATCGTTGTAGACGGCACTTCCACAGACAAAACCGCCGAAATTGCCAAAAAGCTGGGCGCCAAAGTCTTGATCCGCGAGAACAGCCCCATTTTTCATATTCAAAAGAAAATTGCCAATGATCACGCAAAATCAGATTGGATTTTACAGTTAGACACCGATGAGGTGATCACGCCCGAGATGAAGAGAGAAGTTGTTGGCATTCTCGATGGCAGCTATTCTGGCTATGATTCCTGGATCTCTCCTCTCAAAAAATCAGTCAATAAATTTGTAAAAGCCTGCCTGCCGGTCGGCATGTTTTTTCCTGAACCAAAGATACTGAGGGAGCCAGCCGCCGCCTACTGGCTTCCCCGAAAGAACTACTTTTTAAAGGGTGTTCTTATGCATGCAGGACAGTACCCGGATCCGGTCATCAGGCTCTTCCAAAGAGGTAAAGCCGAGCTTCCCGGAAAAGACGTTCACGAACAGATGGTTGTTCGTGGGACTGTCGGCTGGCTAAAGTCCGACATGAACCATTTTGGTACACCCACTTTCTCGCGCTATCTTCTTCGAGAGAATCGCTATTCCAGTCTCAAAGCTACCCAAATGAAAACCGCAGGTGTCAAAATTACTTTCTTCAATACTCTCAACTATTTATTCTTCAAACCACTGGCTACTTTCTTAGGTCTCTACTTCCGTTACCGCGGTTTCCTCGATGGTTTTCCCGGTTTTGTATTTTCGCTTTACTCCGGTCTGCACCATGCCTTTTCTTATATGAAGCTTTGGGAATTATATAAAGATGAAGAATATGCCCCCCGTTAAAGTCTTTATTGCTGGTGGTGATCATTCTTCCGGTAGGGGAGTGGGCATTTATGCCGACCACCTAATCCAATCTTTGGGAAAACTCTCCGACGTCAAATTAACAGACAAAGATCCCGACATTATCCACTATCCCTTCTTTGATCTTTTTTATCCCACCCTGCCTCTAAAAAAAGACAAACCAACCATTGTCACCATTCACGATCTCACTCCTCTGGTTATGGCGGCTCGCTATCCCAAAGGGATCAAGGGCACTATCAATCTACTTCGACAATGGTATTCGCTTCGCTCTGTCTCAGCCATTATTACCGACTCCGAAAGTTCCAAGCGGGATATCGAAAAGTATTTTCGAGTTTCTCCGGAAAAAATCTTTGTTACTCCGCTCGCGGTTGATGATGACTACAAAGTTCTTCCGTCACCGGCCAAGCTCGCCGAGGTCAAGAAGAAGTTCAATCTACCTGACAAATTTGTCCTAACTTTAGCGGCCGGACCCAATCCCAACAAAAATTTACCCTCTCTTGCGGAAGTTACCGACCGACTGGGAATCCCTCTGGTGATTGTCGGAAAGGGAATGCTCAAAGAAGTGGTCAAGCCGGTTCACCCGGAGCTCATTGACCTGGTTCGCCTTCAAGTTTACAACCACGTCATTTATCCCGGGTATGTCAGCAACGAAGATTTCAACACCATGTTCCATCTGGCCTCTCTCTATGTTCAGCCATCATATTACGAAGGCTTTGGTTTGCCGCTTCTGGAGGCCATGACTTCCGGTTGCCTAATAGCCAGCTCGAAGACCTCCAGCCTACCGGAGATTTATCACGACGAAGCCATTACCTTTAATCCTAAAAGACTTAAATCAATGGAAAGATCCATAAATAAAGCGCTTCATCTTTCCTCCAGTGCTAAAGCTAGGCAAATCTCATTGGCCAAAGATAAAGCCAAAGAATTTTCCTGGTCCAAAACCGCCCGCCTCACCCTCGACGTGTATCAAAATGTCCTGAAACAATCAAACCTCGCAATTTAAAACCGCCCAGTTTGGGCGGTTGTTCGGATGCTCACTCAATACTAGTGTTCCCAGCCCCCACCACCATCTTCAGTATCGTCACCTTCGTCCTCAGGACCAGCGTTATAAACGAAGTTATTCATAACATACTCCTTTTCTTAAATTTGTAACACCTCTATTATATCATAGCTTTTCTCCCTATCAATCCAAAATGGTGGCGCGTGGATAGGAGTTATCCAAATGCGATATAATTTGAATGCAGAATTGTCGGGAATTAGCCGTAACAATCGACTCTGACAAAAAATGGTAGACAAATTAACCAACACTGAATTAGCGAAGCTGCTTGTTCCGGAATCCACCCTCGAACTCTCAGAGATCGAGCTCCGTTATCCAAAAAGGAAGCTACCAGAAGGTGCTCTGGTGGTTCGTGTCGCTCCCAGCCCTACCGGTTTTGCTCACTTTGGACTGATCTTCACCTCGATGGTGAATGAGCAAATTGCTCACTTGAGTAGCGGTGTCTTTTTTTTAAGGATCGAAGATACAGATAAAAATAGGGAAGTTGTTGGCGGAATAAAAACAATAATCACTGCTTTAAGGGAATTTGGTGTCCAATATTCCGAAGGACCCATATTAGGAGACGAGGAGGTCGGTCAATATGGACCATACATCCAAAGTCATCGACAGGAAGTCTACTTATCGGCCATCAAAACCCTACTAAAAAGGGGTATGGCCTATCCTTGTTTCTGTAATGCCGAGAAACTTGAATTAGCTCGACAGACTCAAGTTTCCAACAAAGAAAGAACGGGGTATTACGGTAAGTACGCCGCATGCCGAAACCTTTCTCTCGACAACATAAAAGACAAGTTAGCCGCTGGAGAAACCTTTGCCATCCGCTTCCGCTCACCACTGAATTTCACTGTCTCCACTTTTACCGACTCTATAAAGGGTCGAGTTACACTTCCGGGAAATGATACCGACTATGTCTTAATGAAGTCTGCTTCAACAGGACTAGGATTACCTGTCTATCATTTGGCCGCTATGGTTGACGATCATCTGCAGGGGGTTAACCAAGTAATTCGTGGCGATGAATGGCTACCTTCGTTACCACTTCATCTGCAGATCATTGATGCTTTTGGTTGGGATCGACCGAAATTCGGACATTTATCCCCAGTCATGAAAATGGACGGAGAGACCACCAAAAGAAAGCTTAGCAAGAGAAAAGATCCGGAGGCTGATACTTCTTATTATCTTAAACTTGGTATTCCCGCAAAAGCAGTCAGAGCTTATGTGTTGAACATCGCCGATTCCGGATTTGAAAAATGGAGGAAGGAGAATCCACACACCTCGCTTTTGGATTTCCCCCTCACCCTTGTCCACATGGGATCATCTGGGGCCCTGTTTGATATGGTTAAGTTCTTGGATATCTGCAAGCAAGAAATTTCTACCATGAAGGTCGATGAGATATATTCATTGGTATGTGATTGGTCTCAAAAGTTCAACTCTGAATTTCATCGCATATTTACAATGGATAAAGAGTATTCAATTAGCATTCTCAACATTGAGCGCGAAGGAGATAAAAATAGAAAAGATATCTCACAATGGTCTCAGATACCTGACTTGTTCGGATTCTTCTACGATGAAATTTTTGATCAAGCAGTTTTTCCAATTACCACCGAAAACATTACCGACCCATTGAAAGTCAAAGAAATTATCAAGAAATTTCTGACCAGCTATCACTATTCAGACACAAAAGAGATCTGGTTTGAGAAACTAAAAGTGGTGTGCTTATCACTTGGGTATGCGTCATCTATGAAAGAATACAAGAGTAATACACAAGGATACAGAGGTCATCTTGGCGACGTAGCGATGGTCCTTCGCATTGCGCTATCTGGAAAGACCATGACACCAGATCTATACGAAATGATGCAAGTAATGGGGGAAGAGCGTGTAATTTCTCGACTTAGAAATGGAGTGACAAAACCGTAATGTCCATCAAAGAAATCTTCAAACTCGTTTTAGGTTGGCGAGTTCTGATTATTCTCATCGCTCTCCCGGCCATGTTTCTTCTGCCTCCCCGTACCCGTTTCACGAGTCTCACCGAAAAGCCCTCTGTCGGAAACATTTTTTCCATGTGGTCCAACTTTGATGGCCTTCATTATCTTGACCTTGCTCAGTTTGGTTATGGCTATCAGCACAAGACCGACATGGACTATGCTTTCTTCCCGGTTTATCCTTGGACAGTAAGAACTTTCAATCTATTCGGCAATTACCTGGCTTCGGGGCTCTTTCTCTCTCATGTCTATCTCATCCTGGCTCTTTATTTCCTCTATCGTCTAACCGCGCTGGACTTCACTAAGAAGGTCTCTCGCCTTACTATTATGTTGATACTCTTATTTCCCACGGCCTTCTTTTTTGGCTCGGTCTACACCGAGTCTTTGTTTCTTCTACTGACGGTTCTCACTTTTTACCTTATTCGCCGCCAACACTTTTTTCTGGCCTGTGTTGTGGCCGCGATCGCTTCGGCCACCCGGATCACCGGTATCTTTCTCTGGCCTTCCATTATTTACGAGTTCTGGCTCATGTACGGCAAAGATATAAAAAAGTCTGTTAATTTTTCTGCTCTGTGGTTACTTCTTCCTCCACTAGGGCTTTTTTCTTTTATGCGTTTTCAATATCTCAAAACCGGAGATCCATTATTCTTTTTCCACATTCAATCTGTCTTTGGTGGCCGGACAGTAGACAAACTAATTCTTCTCCACCAGGTCTTCTTCCGCTATTTCAAAATGTTAATTTTTACCGACTGGGACCCTCTCTACTTTACCGTCGTCTTGGAGTTGTTTTCGGCCGTGTTGATTGTCACCGCTTTAATTATTTTCTTTAGAAGAATTCGTTTCTCTTACTGGCTATTTGTTTTGCTGTCTTTCTTGCTGCCCACATTTTCAGGTACCTTTATGAGCATGCCCCGATTTACATTAGTGCTTTTCCCGGTGTTCATGGTCATGGCGTTTTGGATCGAGAAACAACATCCCTTCATTAAGTACAGTCTCTATGCCACTTGCATCGTTTTATCCATTCTCTCCATCATTTTCTTCACACGCGGCTACTTCGTAGCCTAATCATTTCGTGTTAATATTATCCTAGCTGTCAAGAGTTCCGCCATAGGCGGACGACAACCGAGCCAATTCAGGTCGCGGTGCCAAAATGACAAGCCTCTGTTATCAATTAGAGGAAAAATAAAATGAACTATTCCCTCTTTTCGTCTGAGTCCGTTTGCGCCGGCCACCCGGATAAGATCTGTGATCAGATCTCGGATGCCGTATTAGATGCCGCTCTCCAGGCCGATCCACATTCTCGTGTGGCTTGTGAATCGCTTGTGACTACCAACAAGCTGATTATGGCCGGGGAGATTACCTGTCCCCGTTCACTCGATTACCAAAGCCTAGCCAAAAAAGTTATTCGGGACTTAGGCTATACCCGAGACGAATACCGCTTTGGTCCTCAAACCGATATCGAGGTTTACATCCATGAACAGTCCAAAGATATTGCCGTTGGCGTTGACGATGGGGGAGCAGGGGATCAGGGTATGATGTTTGGTTACGCCACCAATGAGACCGCACAGCTCATGCCGCTCCCCATTACTCTGGCCCACGAGCTCGCAGAGTCCATGGATTTGTTGTTTGTGAAAGAGTTACCTTTTCTCCGCCCGGACGGAAAATCTCAAGTCACCGTTAAATACGCAAATGGTCGCCCGATTTCGGTCGAGAAAATTGTCTTAGCCAAACCCCAAGATCCGAAGATGGCCCGCGAGGAAATCAAAGAGTATCTCTACAAACTTTCAATTGTCCCGCTTCTCGAAAAATATCACCTGCCCCAAATCTCCCTCAAAAATGTGATCTTCAACGGCACAGGTGCTTGGGAAATTGGCGGTCCTGCTTCGGATACGGGAGTTACCGGCCGGAAAATTGTCGTCGATACCTATGGTGGTATGGGCAGAATCGGCGGAGGTTGTTTTTCGGGCAAGGATCTTACGAAGGTCGATCGGTCAGGGGCCTATGCCGCCAGATTTATTGCCAAGAATATCGTGGCCGCCAAATTGGCCGATCGTTGCGAAGTCCAGCTGGCCTATGCCATCGGTGTCAAAGATCCGGTGGGAAAGGCCATAGAAACTTATGGCACCAACAAAAAAGATCAAAAAATCATCGAAGATTTTGCCTGGAAGCTGTTGGATCTTTCCGTCGCCGGCATCATTTCCGGTCTCGCTTTGCTACAGCCCATTTATCAAAAAACTGCCAGGTACGGCCACTTCGGCCATTCGGAGTATCCCTGGGAAAGATTAATATAGCTGAATGCTAAACTAATTCTAATGACAAAAATAAAACCGGTTCACATTCTTCCGGTTTTATTATTTGTCTTTCTTCTCTTTCTCCGTTTTTGGAAAGCAGGTGAGTGGTTTAGTTTCAATTTTGATGAAGAATATCAAGCCTTTCTTGCTTGGTCACAGGTTCAGGATTTTCACCCCATCTGGATTGGAGTAAGCGCCGGAAATACCGGCTTTTATCTCGGGCCTGCGTTCACCTATTTAAACGCTCTCTTATTCTTCTTCTCCGGAGGAGATCCTCTTATTCTTGCCTATTTCGCCCCCCTACTCGGTCTGGCTACGGTTATTTCCATATACTTTGTTTCATCTCGACTATTTTCACCATCGGTAGCCATTTTTTCTTCATTTTTTTACGCAGGATCTCCTCTCTTGAATTTCTTTGATCGTCGTTTCTGGAATCCATCTCCCATTCCGCTACTTACGGTTTGGTTGTTATTTTCTTTATACAAATCTCAGAAAAATACTCGTTGGTTTGTTCTCGTTTCAGCCATTATGGCTACGGCGCTCCATATTCACCTTTCACTGCTCATGTTCTGGCCGGTAATTTTCTTTCTCGTTTTTAAATCCTTCAAGAGAATCAATTTTAGTACGTGGATATCTTCCATCGTCGTATATCTAATTTTGATTTCTCCACTTCTTGTCTTCGACAAGGTCCATAATTTCGACAATCTGCGTACCCCACTTCGCATGCTCACAGCACAAGGCGATATCTCGATAATAGATAGATTGCCAAGCCGTTTATCCACCACCTGGAACTCGCTTAGTCGTTTCTGGTATCTACGTCCTCGGACGTCAGTTCAGGCAGAAATGGGCTTTGGAGGCGCGGGGGTACCCACCGGTTCCGTCTTTCTTCTGTCATCCTTTTCTTTAGGAATCTTAGTTTTTTCTTTTTTTAGAGCCAAGAGAGACAAAAAATTCTTGCTTCTTTTTGCGATGCTTATTATTTCAATTATCTCGTATCTTCTTTATCCCGGTAACGTGATCGAATACTACCTCCTCAGCTTCTTCACCCTATTTTCCGTTTTTTCGGGGATACTTCTTTCTTCATTAAACCCGAAAATTTCCTGGTTCCTAATTCTTATTTTTGTTCTCTCCTCTGCAGTTACCATTTTCACTTGTGAACAATCAAAGTATGGTTTGGTGTCCCGAAAGGAAAGAATTATCAAAGTTACCAAAGATATTCAAAACCAACCATATTCCATCATTTTAGGAACAAAAGATGAAGTTGGCTACTCAGCATACGGTGGCTGGTGCTATCTCTTCCGGTCATATGCCGGTAAACCGGTATCGTGTCCTGCAGACGAAGCTTTCGGGTGGATTTACGGCGCCCAAAAATCAAACGAGAAAAGCTCAATAAAAATAAATCTGCTCCGTGACCTGGAAATTTAGTTAATCTCTCTCCAATATCACCACTCCAAAATTATCTTGACAGGTAAACCTTTTGATTTCCTTGCTTTTTCCAAAGAGTGTCAATTCGTTATAGTTGGTTGCCCCTTGTACATAATTGGAGTCATCCAGCACTACCGCCATCAAATTAGCTATTTGAGAAGGGTCTTCCACATATTTCACATTGCATCCGGCTTTCTTCATCAGGAATCTGTGTTCCGGACCATTGTGAAATGAGTGAAACCCGGCTTGAGTCGAGACAAAGATAGGATCCTTAATTTCTCCACATACTTTGGCGAAACATTGCTCCATTTGTTCTACTGTTCTGGGGGCGGTCACAAAATACTGTTTGGTCACATTTGGATTCAAATAAACCAAGACAAAAACCACAATAACCATCCATTTAAAGTTTTTTGGAAGTCCGGAAATCAGTAAAAATATCAAGGTAGTGAATCCGAAAATATAATGAGAATGGAAAGCCATTTTGCTGGCAATGGTGACTAAAAAGGAAAACACAAATAAAAATCCCAACATTCCCTCAAATTCTTTTGGTTTTTTTATAAATACAAAAATTCCATAGATTAGTACGGTTACCAATAAAAACAAATCAATAGTCTTGTTCTCCAACGAAAAGGTAAAGTTAGCCAATCTATCTATGTTTTGAACTATGGTGAATTGTTGTGTGCCAATCCACTGGTGACTGAATAAACTTTTGGTGATGAGAAGGTCGTGTCTGGCTTCAAACACCAAAGAAGGCAGATTAAAGAATATCAAAAAACCAATTAAAACCAGAATTGAGTAGACTCTGTTCTTTTTCCAAAATAAGGCCATGTATGTCATAGCCGCCAACATGAACGGACCGGCCGGAAAATGGATCGCTACCGCCAAAGCCATCGAGATCGAAAAAACCATCAATCTCCGCAAGTTAAATTTTTCTGTCAGCAAATACAAACTAATAAACGATACTGATAGGAGCGGAGGTATAAATGAAGGATTCCAGACAAATCTGTTTTGAATTATGTACTGTGGGTGAATAGTGGCCAGAAAAAATGACACCAGTAGCGCCACCCGAAGCTTGTTGTGATTCTTGAGCAGTACTAATCCCGCCACAAAACACACGATGTACAGTAATGCATTTGTGTATAAAGCGCTCACTGTCGCCCCTCCGAACATCAGAAACAATGGATACAGCATGTAATAATAAACAGCACTTTGGTTCATTGGCATTGCACTGGCCTGAGGTCCCAAGAGGGGAGGTTTACCTGTGGCTTTCCAATCCCATAACACTAGAGAGTCCCTTCCCATATCATTGAAAAAGAAAAAAGATGTTCTGATATCGCTAAACCTCATCCACCAAAACATTCCCATCAGAAGTATCGCGACCGGCCACACCCAATATTTTTTCCATGCCTTCATGCATTAATAATAGCGTAAACTATATTAGCCATGAAGCGAATTTTTCGTGCGATTTCTACACCTACAGCTCGGTCCACCGCCATCTTTTATTTTGGTAGTTTTGCCTTAAGTGTTTTTCGCTATTTTTTCCACCTCATTCTTCTTCGCTTCCTGGCTCCGGCAGAGTACGGTGAATTCTTGTCTTATCTTTCCCTGACGTATCTCTTAGGCATTCCTACCGGCACTATCGCTACCGTGATCACTAAATACGTTGCTGAGTTCAAAGGAAAAGACGACAGAACTTCCATCAATCTCTTTTTTCATTACCTCCTTCGCACCGTTACCCCCATCGCTGTTTTTTTGGGACTTGCTCTGATTCTTTTGTCCGGGCCTTTATCCTTTATCTTCAAGGCCCACTCACTTGCCTTTATTGTTTTAGGAATTAGTGTCTTTATTTCCCTCTACCAAACTATCATCGGTTCTTATTTGGTGGCTTACCAAAGGTTTGTTTTCCAAACCTTCTTGGGTTTAGTCAGTATTTTTCTGACCATTGTTTTTTCCATTCTACTCATCAAATTTGGCTTTGGAGCCACCGGCGCCGTCATTGGTCAGCTTTTGGGTAGCGTCGTCACTTCCATAATAATTTTCTTCAACATTCGTCCTTCAGTTTATCCGAAGATCGTCATAAAGAATTCTCCTCACTTTTCTTTGGGCGGCTTTATGGGCTATAGCTTTATTTATGCGCTCGGTACCATGTCGCTGATTTCTACCGATGTCCTCATGGTCCGAGCCTTGTTCAACCCTCATCTCTCCGGTATCTATTCTTCCTTGTCCATTTTGGGACGGATGATTCTTTTTGGATTAACCCCCATTATCTCTTTGGTTCTTCCGATGGCTTCTCATCGCCATGCGGCTTTTGGTTCGGCCAAAACAATTTTTGTCAAGCTAGGGGCTGTGATCGTCCTTTTTGGTTTTATCGGCGCGAGCATTTTTGGTTTGTTCCCGACTCTGATTATTCGGATACTTTCCGGTGCCGCTTATCTGGAGGCCGCTCCCTTTCTCTCTATTTTTGCTTTCACTATGGTTTTCCTGGCTCTTGGTCAGTTTCTGGTTGCTTACCTTATGGCCACCGGCCGTCCTCGTGCCAATCTCTTTCTTCTGGCCGCCACAGTAGTCCAGCCATTACTTTTTTATGTTTTTCGTGATTCCTTCTCGCTCGTCATCTGGTCCAACTTCGCTATCCAACTTTGCCTAGTCTCCTCTCTTTTATTTTTCCTCTTCTCCCACACCAAAAACCAATAACCCTTTTCGTCATTGCGAGTTTCGGTACTCCGAACCGTGGCAATCTCACTCCATCAACGTGTATATCGATTATAATCTCCTCATGCCCAAAAAGGCCAAAAAGAAAATTAAATCACACGGCTTAGTTGATCCTTCTCTCCTCTCGGTAATTGTCCCGGCATATAACTGCAAAACTATTTACAACGATCTTTCTACCATTAAGCTTTATCTAGATCTTCTGAATCGTCCATATGAGTTAATTTGCGTTGTTGACGGACAAAAAAACAGTAAGGACAAAACGGCAGAGCTGGCCAAGTCGTTCAAAGCCAAGAACTGCCGAATCTATACCTATGAGGTAAACAAGGGCAAGGGTTATGCGGTGCGTTATGGCATGGCCCGCGCCAAAGGCGGAACAATCGCTTTTATCGACGCGGGCAACGATTTAAATGCAAAAGGAATCGGCTTGGCACTGGAACACATGAAGTGGTACGAGGCGGATATCATTATTGGCAGTAAACGCCATCACGCCAGTAAGGTGTTCTATCCGTGGCGAAGAAAACTCCTCTCCTATCTCGTCCAAAAGGCCACCAAGTTTGTTTTTGGCCTGAATGTCTCCGATACCCAAACAGGCCTTAAAGTCTTTAGTCGAGATGTTCTGGTCGAAGTTCTTCCTCGCCTCATCGTCAAGCGCTGGGCTTTTGATCTGGAAATTCTTACTGTCGCCAACCACCTTGGCTTCAAGAAAATTTATGAATCTCCGGTGGAGATCACTCACAACTTTGCCAGTAACGTCGATCTGTCATCAGTGAGGAATTATTTCATCGACTATTTCGCCATTATTTATCGAACTTACATTCTTCGTTATTACGACGATGGTGGCTCAGACCACTGGGAATCAGATCCCAATCTTAAACTCCGCTACCATTCAAAAACAGAATGACACCTGCTCACAAGAAGAAAATATATATCTTTATTGATGAGTCGGGGACATTACCGGACACTAGAGATAAATATTTTATACTCGGTGCTGTAGCAACAAGAGAGCAAGGAGACCTCGTGGGAATAGCCAACAAACTTAGAAAGTCATCAAGTAGAAAACATAAAATAATGTCTGAAATAAAGTATTACAAAGCTAGTGATAATATCAAAACCAAATATTTGACGGAGCTTAGTAATCTTGAGATTAAAGTTTACGTCTTGGAAATAAACAAGAGTAACAAGAAAGTTCAGGATAGCCCTCTAAACTATTCGATGGCGGCTAGTAAACTAATCAACAAAGTAATGAAATCATTCAACAAGTCCGAAATGGAGATTACATTTGACCGACATTTCCACAATGAGAGATCTCAAAACGAGTTTAATGAATACATCTTCCGTAAATATCCGAGAATCGCAAAGATAAGACACGTTGACAGCCAGAGAGAAAGGGCGGTAAATTGTGCTGACATGGTCTCAGGAAGCTATTTAGCGAGAATTACAAAAAGGTCTAACTTCTTTCGTATTATTTCCAAGAAAGTCAAGGTATATAAAACCAGTTGGGTGAAGCTAAAACGCGAAAATCTCGCTGAACCGGTGTAAACACCCATCCGCGAGATTAACTAAATAGATAATACAGTTACAATCAACATTTGTCAAATAACCATGAACCGTAAACCTCCCCTAGTCTCCGTCATCGTCATCGATTACAAAAAAAAGAACCCGTATCTGATCGAGTGTCTTGACTCCATCGAGAAACAAACCTACAAAAACTTCGAAATTATTTTGGTCTGCGACTACCATGTAGATCTGGATTATCCTAAACTTCGCCAAAAATCATATGGCCATTATGTCGGGCCGGCGGAGAAACGAGATGCCGGAGCTAAGATGGCCAAAGGAGAGATTTTGGCTTTCATCGATGACGATGCATTTCCTAGCAAGAGTTGGCTAGCCAGTCTCGTCCCTCATTTTCAAAAAGCCGAGATTGCTGGGGTTGGCGGACCGGGCGTGACTCCTCAGGTAGTTAGCTGGCGAGAGGAGGCTTCCGGGTGGGCGTCGGCGTCTCCCATCGGTGCCGGTCCATATACCTACCGCTTTCTTCCTGGTAAAAAACAGTACGTTGACGATTATCCTTCCATGAATCTGGCTGTTCGCAAAACAGATTTCATGAAGGTTGGTGGCTATGACTCCAACTTTTGGCCGGGCGAGGATACCAAACTTTGTTTAGACCTTACTCACAAACTAAATAAAAAAATTATTTACGAACCGAAGTCGATCGTCTATCATCACCGTCGTCCCATCCTACTTCCTCACCTTCGACAAAACGGTAACTTCGGTCTTCATCGAGGTTTTTTTGCTCGCATTCTCCCGGAAACTTCCCTCAGGCCCATCTACTTCCTCCCCACACTCCTCCTTTTCGGTTTTTTATTTTTGATACTCTCCCTCCCATTGTCATTTCTCCAACCAATAACTCTCCTCCGTAGTGTTGGTATCTACTCTTTTGCTCTCTATTTTCTTATTCTCTCCCTCAACTCCCTCTGGATCCTCAACACTATTGTTCAACACAAGAAACTGAGATCTGAGAACCGAGATCTGATATCTATCCTCGTTCAGACTCTTCTTTCCATCCCCATTATCTTCATCACTCATCTTTGGTACGGGGTCCGTTTCCTTCAAGGATTCTTGTTTACTGATAAACTAATACAATAATGGTCCAAGTTAACACTACTGAAGATAAAAGCGAAGCAGTCCGAAAAGATGGGTATATTATTACAGTTGATCTAAACAAGTGCATCTCTGCCGGTCCTTGTTCCATTGTTGCACCCTTAACCTTTTTTCTGCGAGATACAGACGGCAAAGCGATTATTCTCGATCCGGACGGGGACTCATTGGAGAAAGTGAAAGAAGCCGCCAGATCTTGTCCCATTCTTGCTATATTTATTAGAGACTCTTCCGGTAAACAAATTTTTCCATAAACCTTGTCATTCCGACCGAAGTGGAGGAATCTCACACTACTAACATAAAAATAAATGTTAAAAAAAACCAAAAAAGTTACCAAGCCCTTAGCACTAAACACCAACAAGCCCTTAAGGCTTGTTGTAGGCTACCCTCCCATGCCTTCCGACAAAGGTGTCATGCTGCTGTCTCAAAACCGTCAGTTCCAGTACTTCAACGCCAAGACCTACATTTATCCTATGGTTCCGGCTTATGCCGCCTCCAATGCAGCTGCTCATGGCTACAAGGTCAAATGGATGGATGGTATAGCGGAGGAGCAGACTTTTGAGCAGTGGTTGAAAGAATTAAAACAATTTAAACCCGATGTTTTGATGGTGGAGACCAAGTCTCCGATCATCAAGAAGCATTGGGAAATCACCAAGCTTCTCAAAAAAGAACTTCCTAAACTCCTTTTGGTTTGGGTAGGGGATCACATTACCTTTACTCCGGAAGAAATGATGGATCACAGCAAAGCCGACTACCTGATCACCGGTGGAGATTATGACTTCGTCATTGTGAGCTTGCTCGACCACCTTACTTCGTCATCCCGAGCGCAGTCGAGGGATCTCACCCCACCCACGCCTTTAGAGGCGGGTGTTTGGTGGCGCATGGGTGACAAGCGGATCAAACAAAAACCGGTGGAAACAATCAAGCGAAAGGGTAAGGCGGTTTATGCCAACTCCGGCAAACCCAGCATCGCCCACGATCTAAACGAGTTGCCTTTTGTCGACCGTGATTTAACTAAGTGGGAACTTTATTCGGTCTACAACGGCAACTACAAGTACACCCCCGCTACCTATATGTACTCCGGTCGTGACTGTTGGTGGAATCGTTGCACTTTCTGTGTTTGGGATCACACCATCAACCCGGTTGGGTCATACCGCAGGTTTACTCCACAGCGTCTTTTTGATGAAGTCAAATATGTCGTGGACAAGTATCATGTTAAGGAAATTTTTGATGACGCCGGTACTTTTATGATCGGCAAACCCCTGACTGACTTTTGTAACATGATGATCGAGTCCGGCTACAGTAAGAAAGTCGTCTATGGGTGCAATATGCGTCTCAACGCTCTCAAGCAAGAGCATTACGATTTAATGGGCAAAGCCAACTTCCGTTTCATCCTTTATGGTATGGAGTCCGCCAATCAATATACCTTAGATCATCTCGATAAAGGGCTTAAGGTAGAGCAAATCGAAGAAGGTGTCCGCATGGCCAAGAAGGGCGGACTAGACCCGCACCTCACTATTATGATGGGCTACCCATGGGAAACTTACGAGGATGCCAGGAACACGGTCGATCTGGCCAAGAAATGTTTTGAAAAAGGTTATGTCGACACCTTGCAAGCCACTGTGGTGATTCCCTATCCCGGCACCCCGCTATGGAAAGAGTGTAAAGAAAAGGGTTGGCTTTTGTCAGAAGACTACGATGATTACGACATGAGAAAGCCGGTAATGAAATCTTCACTTACCGAGAAACAGGTGTTGGAACTAACCCAAGACCTCTACAAATCTTTTCTTAGTCCCAAATTCATGTTAAGAAAAATCACCGAGATCAGACATCTGGATGATATCAAATTCCTCTTCATGGCCGGCTGGCGCTTTCTCGGACACATGATGGACTTTTCGCCCAAACAACTCGGCCAACACGGAGATGTATTGAGCGACTAACAAGTAATCTACTATGTCATCCTCGCGAAGGCGGGGATCTATCTGGGAAAAACCAACAACCAATAACTTTGAAACCATCACATCCCTCCATCTCCATTGTCATCCCCACCTTGAACTCAGGTTTAGTCCTGGAAAAATGCCTAAAGTCCATCTCTATTCAAAAATATCCGAAAACAAAAATTGAAATTCTAATTGGGGACGGAGGGTCGACGGACAATACTGTTAGTTTAGCTAAAAAGTACGGAGCGACCGTTATCCCAAACAAATTAAGAACCGGCGAGTCCGGCAAAGCCGTAGCTGTGAAAGCTGCTAAAGGTGACCTTATTGCTCTTATCGATTCAGACAACATTCTCCCCAATAGTCATTGGCTCTCCGATATGGTGAAACCTTTTACCAACAAGAGCATTATTGTTTCCGAACCAATTCGCTATACCTACCGCCGGCAAGATCCATTACTTACGCGCTATTTCGCCTTATTGGGTATGAACGATCCCATTTGTCTCTTCATTGGTAACTACGATCGTTTTTCGTATATTACAAATCGTTGGACAGATCTCAAATTTCCTGAAGTACAGAAAAATGGCTATCTGGAAATAACCCTCAATCACCAGCCCATACCCACCATCGGTGCTAATGGCACCATTTTTCGAAAAGAATATCTCCAAAAAGCCACCAAACAGTCAGATTATTTATTTGACATCGATATTCTTCTTAAACTAATCCGCTCAGAAGGTGAAATCAAAGTTGCCAAAGTAGATACCGGCATTATTCACACTTTCGTCGAAAACGACGCCGCCAAGTTCTTCCGTAAACAGTTCCGCCGCATTAACGATATGTCCTTTCACAAAGCCAAGAAGAATAGAGATGTGGATTGGGAAGGATCATTTATGACGGGTATCCTCAAGTTCGTCTTTTCATGTATTCTAATTTTCCCCATACTTTACCAGACGGTCATAGGATATATCAGAAAACCAGATTCGGCATGGCTCTTCCACCCCATTGCCTGCTATGCTACCCTATTTATATATATTTATGGTTGGATTAGAGGTAAGATTGCTCCAGCGGAATCCAGCCGTGAAAAATGGAAACAATAATGAAGAAAGACGCCAAGATTTTTGTTGCCGGAGGTCAAAGTGGTTTAGTTGGGACCGCTATCGTTCGGTCTTTGATAAAAAATGGTTATACCAATATCATCACTAGGAAAAGATCTGAACTGGATTTAGAAAGTTCGGTACAAGTCGAAAATTTTTTTGAAAAAGAAAAACCGGAATATGTTTTTTTGGCTGCGGCTTTAGTTGGTGGAATTATGGCCAACAAAACAAGGAAAGCTGATTTTATCTATGATAATCTTCAGATCCAAAACAATGTTATCCATGCTTCATGGAAGAATAAAGTGAAGAAACTAATGTTTCTGGGGAGCTCTTGCATTTATCCTAAGCTAGCCAAACAGCCAATCAAAGAATCTTATCTTCTTACCGGGCCATTAGAAGAGACTAATGACGCTTATGCTATTTCCAAGATTGCCGGTATCAAGATGTGCCAAAGCTACAACGAGCAATATGGAACTAATTTCATTTCTGTCATGCCTACGAATCTTTACGGACCACATGACAACTTTGACTTAAATAGTTCTCACGTCCTTCCTGCCTTAATCCGTAAATTCCATGATGCCAAAATTGGGCATAAAAAAGAGGTTGTATTGTGGGGAACGGGAAACGTCTATCGAGAATTTCTTTACGTCGATGATATGGCAGACGCTTGTGTCTATCTTATGGAGCATTATGATAACTCAGAAATCATCAACATTGGCACTGGAGTGGATCTCAAAATTAAAGAGCTTGCCCAAATTATCAAAAAAATCGTCGGTTTCAAAGGGAAAATAGTTTGGGACTCAACCAAACCGGACGGTACCCCCAAAAAATTGTTAGATGTTTCTAAACTTCTCTCGCTTGGTTGGAAACCTCAAATGGAACTAGAAAAGGGAATCGGTATAGAATACGACTGGTTTCTTCACAACCTCAAGAACTAATACCCAACAACTGTGAACAGAAAACTTCCCTTATCTTCCGCAGTTATAGCCACGCATGTTTACACAACAGGCCCGGCTCAGGACTTGAAGGACTATCTAAACGGAGAAACTATAGAGAATCTTTTGTTTATCGGTCACCCATTGTTTTTTGACAAGAAACTCAAGGGGTCAGGTTTTGAAAAATACATTAAAGGCAAACTGATAGTTGAAGATTATTCCCAAATTAAGAAAACAGCGGCAATAATTTCCTATTTCAAAGACGTCTGGCTCACGGTTAAATGGGTTTTGCAGAGTGGCGAGCAATGGGATTTGTTTGTGGGTAGTGACAACCTCAATGCTTTAGCTGGAATTATTCTCAAAAAGCTGGGACACGTCAAGAAAGTAATCTATTATGTCATTGATTACAACCCCTACCGTTTCGAGAACAAAGTTCTAAACTACATCTACCATAAAATAGATCAGTTCTGTGTCAGACACGCCGATGAAACCTGGAACCTTTCACCTCGCATGGAGTGGGGCAGAAAAAAATATTTTGGCTTCACCGGTGGTCATCAGAAAGTAGTGCCAGTCGGTGTTTGGACAGAACGCCTCAATCCGAGTGTTAAAAAAATTCCTAACTCACTCGTCTTCATGGGACATATTACCAAAAAGCAGGGAATTCAAGATGTCATAAAAGAAATCCCAAGCATAACCAAAAATATCCCTAACTTTAAGTTCGTAGTTTTTGGCGGGGGAGATTACTTAGATACCTTGAAAGAACTAGCCGCCAATCTAAATGTATCCAAATTCATAGAGTTCAAAGGGTATATTAAGGATCACCGGGATATCGAGAAACAACTACCACAATACTCTCTAGCAATCGCGCCATACGAAAAGTACGACGATAAAGGCCACCTCTCCTTTACATATTTCGCCGATCCAGCCAAGCTAAAGCTCTATCTCGCCTGCGGTTTACCGGTGCTCGTATCGGATGTTCCATACAATGCAAATGAGATAGTCCACAACGGTTGTGGGGCTATAATAAGAAACGACCTAAGTAAAGATATAGTTGATATTTTAAAAGACAAAACAAAACTGGAAATTTTAAGCAAAAACACAACTACTTACGCCAAATCTCTTTCCTGGAAACAGATATTCTCGCAAGCTCTAAATGAAAAACACAATTAAAAAAATATATCACTATGGTCTGTGGAAATCACTTCAGTATTTGTATAGTGAAGTAAAATACGTCATCTATTACAGATTATTTCTTAGGTCATACAGTCAAAGACAGGAAGACCTCTTGATAGATAAGGTTATAGGGGGTAAAAAAAAGGGTTTCTATGTAGATATTGGAGCAAACGACCCTGTTCGGTTTAATAATACCTTCAGGTTCTACCAAAAGGGATGGAGGGGGATAAATGTTGAGCCAAACATGCGCAAATATATGAAGCTTAACAGGGTTCGTCCTAGAGACACAAATATATACTGTGGTATTAGTGGCTCACAAGGCAAGCTTTCGTTTTATAATTTCTACACCGACACGCTTTCCACTTTCTCCAAAAAAGAAGCCGACAACTATGTCAAACAGGGCTTCGACATTGAAAGTATCAAGAATATTGACACAATACCCATGAAAGATTTGTTTAGGAAATATAAAGCAAACAAAATCGACTTCCTATCGGTCGATACAGAAGGTTACGACCTTATTATTCTCCAAAGTAACGACTGGAAAAAATTCAGACCAAAAGTAATCTGTATTGAAAATGTCACCCAGAACAATACCGGTGGTGAATCACAAATTTTGAGACTGCTTATTAACAATCAATATGAACTTGTTGTCAACAATGGTCTCAACTCAATTTTCAGAGATGCAAGATAAAAAATTAAGTATCCTATTTTGTCCGCGATGTGAAGGAGATATTGAAATCACAGTCAAGAATATCATCCGGTGCCGTTCATGCAGATCTGTACTGGGGAAAAGGATTGGCAACATACTTTCCTTTGCCGAAACACTCAGTGATGATTTAACCTTGTCCTCCCAAAAGTGGGACGATTTCTATGAGGAACAAAAGGATGAAAAGAAATATAAGGCAGAGTTAAGTTACTACAAAAAAAATTATCTGAAAGATGTGCTGGGTGTGTTCCCGTTCGATTTAAAGAAACAAAAAACCAATACTTATTTAGAGATCGGGTGTGGAAATTTCTTTTTAGGACAAGAAGTTGCCTCGTCATTTGGATTAATAATTGGCATAGACTTAAGCATGTCAGCCTTATTAGTGGCCCAACAGCTATTATTAGAAAATAAAATCAAAAATTTTATCTTGATTCAAGGGAATATTCTTCACCTTCCCCTAAAGGACAATACTATCGATGCAATCTATGGAGGTGGAGTGATTGAACATTTTAAGAATACGAAAATGGCAGTTGATGAAATGTATAGAGTCCTCAAGGTCGGCGGATACGCTATTAACACCGTTCCTTATCTGAATCTTGCTTCTCTGTCATACCGTCAACTGTGGGGAAACATTCCGAACATGCCGATATTAAGACAGTTGGCTGAATTTATTCACATTAAACTGTTGCGTGGCCGACACATGATATTTGGTTACGAGATGTCATTTCTTGGCACAACACTGACCCGGATTCATAAGAAATCGGGTTTCAAAGAAGTCGGGGTAGATCGTTTTAAGATCTCTTTACAGTTCGCGTTCTTACCAAAGCCGATCAGACCAATATTTAATTGGTTAGCGGTTAATAGTAGATTATTTTGGCCCATGATCAAGGTAACGGCTATCAAATGATCTTGAGTATTGTTATCACTACCAGAAATCGTTATCAGGATTTAATTGGCTGCCTAAAATCTTTGCAAATGTCAAGTCTTCCCAAACATACTGAGCTTATTGTGGTTGATGACAGTTCCACTGATGAGACCAAAGATATCACCACGGGTGACCTGAAGGCATATATAGCACACGTTACAGTCCTACATCAAAGAAAGCAAATGATGATGGTTAAGAGTCGAAATATTGGTGCAAAGAAAGCAAGGGGCAAATATATTTTATTTGTGGACGATGACAATCTTGTTGATCCGAAGATGGTCTCCAAACTAATTTATTTTGCAGAAAAATATCCCGACTATGGCATTATTGGACCATCCATGAGTTACGCTAACGGAAAAAAATATTTAGATTTTCAAACAATCAATATGTTTACCGGAAAAACAACCGGTCATATCAATGAAACTAATCATAAGGTGTCAAATTCGGATGGAGTCCCAAATGTATTTATGATTAGAGCAGAGGTATTTGCCAAGTGTGGATACTTTGATGAAGGTTTGGTCCAGACCTTTACGGAACCTGACTTTGCCCTCCATGCCAAGAGATCGGGGTATGGGTGCGGAATAGTGTCCGGCGCGGTCACCTATCACCAAACGAACAAAAATGATGATCTCAAGCCGAGAGGCATGGGTGGAATGTTCGAGCAAAAAGCCTACTGTCTCATGAGAAATAGAACCGTGATAGTGGCTCGTTATGGGAGTTTCATCCAAAAAATAATTTATGCTCTCATTTTCTCCTGGTTCTGGCCGCTCACTTATTCCCTATTGGTCTTGAGGGAATTTAGATTCGACTTAATAAAGTTATATTGGCTAGGGTTTGCGGACGGCATCGAATATCTGTTAACAGGAAAGCTGAACTGGTCGTATATTAAAAGATGAAAGTACCATGTGTGGAATAGTAGGCCTCATCCAAAAACAAAAAAAAGTTGAAAAAGGTCTCTTCGAGACAATGGTTTCGACATTATCTCGACGTGGACCGGACCAGCAAGGCAAGTATCTGGCAGGTAACGTCGCTCTCGGCCAAACAAGATTATCGATAGTTGACCTCTCTGAGAACGGCAAGCAACCCATGTTTAATGAAGATGGCTCGATAGCAATCGTTTTTAATGGCGAAATCTACAACTTCCAAAAAGTAAAAAAAGGGTTAAAAAGAAAACACGTTTGGAATAGCGTCTCGGATACTGAATCAATAGTTCATGGCTATGAAGAATACGGACAGAACATTGTCAAACATTTGGACGGGATGTTTGCTTTTGGAATATATGACCAATACAAAAATATAATTACACTCGGGAGAGACAGATTTGGAAAAAAACCTATTTACTATTATTTAGATGAGAATTCTTTTTGTTTTGCATCAGAGCTAAAAGCAATAGTTTCAAACCCAAATATAAAAAGAAAATTAATTTTAAATTATTCTGCGATTGAAAAATTCGTGTTCTATGGCTACATTCCTTCTCCGGAAACTATTTATAAGAATGTCTACAAGCTAGAAGCCGCCACCACACTTCAATTCGATATCGATAACTGGAAGCTTATTAATAAAAAAAGATATTGGGATCTAGGTCAAATAGCGATCGTAGATGATCTGAATGAAGTTGAGATAATCGATAAGGTTGATAGACTACTGGATAGCTCGGTTAGGAAAAGGTTAATGTCCGATGTCCCTTTGGGTTTGTTCT
This sequence comes from uncultured Pseudomonadales bacterium, assembly GCA_964357975.1. Classification (GTDB taxonomy): domain Bacteria; phylum Patescibacteriota; class Microgenomatia; order UBA1400; family MFAQ01; genus UBA10133. Next base: position 65,880 of record CAYHNG010000001.1, on the reverse strand, counting down.
TGAGTGGTGGTATCGACAGTAGTCTGATCGCCCACTATATGGCCAAACACACCTCAAACATCTGTACCTACACTGTAAGTTACAAAGACACCCCAAGCGCTGATGAATCAAAGTACGTAAAGCAAGTGGTCAACAAATACGACTTGGATTATCATTTGTGTGAATTCAGCGGAAAAGATGTTCAGTCAACTTTCTTGGAAATCATGGATTATCTTGATGAACCTCTGGCTGATGCCGCCGTTGTACCATTATTCTTTGTAGCTAAGCAGGCTAAGAAAGACATGACTGTGGTTTTGAGCGGTGATGGGGGGGATGAAATTTTCGGAGGTTACGAAAAATACAAAGCACAGTACTTGATCGAAAAAACCAAGTTTCTTAAGCCTCTCGCCTCATTGTTGAGCAAGACATCGGTCAGTCCAAATATAAAAAAATTATTGGCAGGATATCAATATGAATTTTCCGAAAGACAATTTCTTTTTGGAAGCGGAAGTTTCTTGAGGGAGGAAGCCGAGCAGTTGTTAAGTAAAGAATTGTCGATGATGGAAATATTTTCTGATGCGCACCTAGCAGAGAGTCAATTTAAACAAGACGATTTATTAAATAAAGCCCTCTATTTGGATTGCCGACTTCAATTGCCGGATTGGTACCTGGTAAAAGGTGACAGGACTTGCATGGCCGCCTCCGTGGAAATGAGAAACCCTTTTTTGGATACCAAACTGGCAGAGTTTGTCTTTGGTCTTGGAGGAAATTGGAAAATAAAAGGCGGAATAACTAAATATCTGACCAAAAAGTTAGCGGAGCGTTTCTATTCGAGAGATTTTATTTACCGACCGAAAAAAGGGTTCGGTGTGCCTTTGGATAAATGGATAAAGAAAGAATTAAAAGAAACTTTTTCTCATTATCTCCACCAGAAAAACGATATGTTCAACCAAAAATACGTTAATAAACTATATCGGGAGCACATGGATAACACTTGTAACAATCAGTTCAAATTGTTAAGAATCTTCGCTGTCAATTATTGGCTCTCTAAACATGGATGAAAAATTCATCTTCAAGGGTTACAATCTCTTATTATCAATAGACACCAATTAATAACAATCTCATGTCCGACGTTCTACTTTTTAATCAATACTACACAGTTGATAAAGACTCTCAGGAGTTGATTCTGGCTAGTCTACCCTTAAATTTACTCAATCTTGGTACCTATCTCCAAGCCAACGGTGTGTCGTGTAGCATCGAAGAACTGGGGATGTTTGATTTTAACGATTGGATCAAAGACGGAAATCGGAAAAGATGCGGAAAATCAAACGCCGAAATAAAAAAAATTATTCTTGAAAAGAAACCTATCTTGATTGGATTGTCTTGTATGTATTCCAGACATTTTCAAGATATCGTAAACTTGGCGACCTACATCAAAAAGATAAATCCGAAGATAAAAATCGTCACTGGAGGAAATCACGCCTCTTCATTTGCCAGATGGATTGTGGGGATGGGAATGTTTGATTATGTTGTAGTTGGCGAAGGAGAAGAAACTTTATTAGAATTGAGTCATCACCTTTTGGAGAAAAATCTAGATGTTTCTGACGTTAAAGGACTTGTGTACAAAAAGGGGAGGAAAATCATCGAAAATGAAAGGCGACGGCTTATTTGGGACCTGAACAAACTTCCTCCATTGGATTATTCGTTGGTCGATGTCAAAAAATATGCCGCTCTTTCCAAGGGTAGTGTTTATACCATGAGGACTCCCGTTTTGGGTATTATGTCCAGTCGCGGTTGTCCCGGAGATTGTGTTTATTGTACCGTGAGGGCTGTCTGGGGTAAGACCTGGAGAGGCAAAAGCGCAGTAAAAACAGTTGACGAACTTGAGCTGCTTCACAATACCTATGGAATAAATGAAATCGGCTTTTTGGACGACTCGGCCGCTGTTAATAAAAAAAGATGGGGTGAAATATGCGACGAGATAATTAAAAGAAAACTAGATATTAGGTGGACGACTCCTAACGGTATTGCTCATTGGACACTTGATAAGCGGCTGATCAAAAAGATGAAAAAGGCCGGCTGTTACCGAATTACCTTCGGCATCGAGTCCGGGAATAAAGATATTCGAGAATATATTCATAAAACACACAGTCTATCTCAGGCGAAGGAGTTGATTCAATATGCCAATAAAATTGGCATGTGGACCATCTGTACCCATATATTAGGTTTCCCTTATGAAACAAAAGAGCAGATGCTCGACACCATAAAATTCGCCAAACATTCCGGAACCGACTTTGCTGCCTTTTTCACTCTCAGCCCTCAGCCAACATCACCCGTGTATGAAGACTTTAAGAAAGAAGGGCTGCTTAATTTTGATGATATTTTCAAAACCATGAAATTTGATCAAAAGAAATATCAAGAGATGTTTAAAATGCTCAACGAAGAGGCAGCCCCGACCATGAATTTCGACAAAGAGAGGATCAAAAGACTTCATCTATATGCTTACCGGAGCTTCATTGCTTATAGAGCCATGTCGTATCTAAATCCAACTAGAATTTTGAATAAAATTAATAGCTTCGAAGATCTTAGATATACCGTAAGGTTAGTTTATACAGGGATTAAATTGTTCATGAGAAGCTTTCTCAAGAATACTACCAAATCCATTCTCTATACGCCTGTTAGTAACAAGAAAGCCCCGGCATAATCAGCTGATCATGGATAAACAGAAAGTGTTGAACGAGGCAAAGGGATTTTATAAGGAAATGAACCTTTTGAAAGACTATCCGTCTAGAATGCGTCTCGCCGAAAAATATTACAAGGGATGGTATAGGGATGTAGCTCAACTGGATCTGGGTAAAGAATCTGGTGTCTCCAATCCTCTACTGCCCACATTTTTTCCGGGTAAGACACAGAACAAGTCTGTATACCTGTTTAGTCCTTCGATTTCTGAAATAAAACTATTTTCATCAAAATTTAAAAAGGTCTACTTCTCGGCCGTCCCCAAACTTCAAGGTGTTTTTCCGACCAATTCAGAACAGATTCACTACAACAAAGACTTTGAACTACCCGGAGACAAAATAAAAGGCCTTAAGGTAGACTTTGCCTTCTCGCACCATGTAGTCGAGCACATCCATCCAGACGACATTAAAAGGCATCTTGAACAGGTCTATTCACTACTCAAACAAGGAGGAGCCTACCTGTTTGTGTGTCCCTCATCAATTAGAATCAAAAAGGATGAAAAAGCGAGCAATTTTTTTTCGAAAGTATCAGTCTATCACCACATTGGAAGATACTCCTACGCCTCTATTCTAAACCTTAGCAAAGAAATTGGCTTCTCAAAAAGCTCTAGACCATTAATTAATCCCAATATAATAAATTTTTTCTATGAATACAGAGCTGACCCACTTTATGATTATCTGAAAAAGTCCGCTTTCCATATTCCGGATCCACTGCTTTCCATCTTAGGTATAAGCAGTCTCTATATTTTAATTACAAAATAACCATCCTGATATCCTTGTATCTGCTGGTTAATTAGAGCTTATTTTTTTTGGCTTTTTCCCGTCAACTGATGCTTTGTTATGTTCAGATTCAATTTTTCCGCTGGCTCTAGAGGTATCATCTTCTATTCTAATTACATCATCAACTTCCGGGGTCGATACTTCTTGTAGTATCAAGTCCGTTTTTGCAATTACTCTGTGTTTTTGTGGAGGGCGAACATTAAAAATATCGTTGGCTTTCATCATTATTTTCTCAATTCCTCCATTCTCATTTTCCAGCCATACTTCCGCCTCTCCTTCAATAATGTAATTAGTCTCAACTTTATTTTCATGATACTGGAAACTGGTTCTTGTCCCTGCTTTGAGATAGATCCTTTTGTAACAGTAGCGGTCATTAAGCTCGAGCCACAGCTCTTTACCCCAAGGCTTGGTTACCACTTTCGGAGATGCGTTATATATCATAGTGAACTATTATATCTATTAATGAAGTGATTATATACTCCTTGATATCAACACTATCACTTAATTTCTTGGTGATCTCTTTGTAACTTTCAAAGTTGAATCCATAATGACCACCGATAATGGCACATAGCATCTTGTTCTCTGCTGTGTTATTCATCAACCATTTCTTCCACTTTCCACTGTCATAAATATCTCCAAAAAACTTCTCGAAATTGACTCCAAACTGCAGACATTTGGTAACTACCAGCTGGGTTTGTACCACGCCAAACTGTGGGGCAATATTCATGGCGCCAACTACGTCTTTTCTCGACTGTATCGACTCTTTGTCGAGGTAGTCGGCATTGTGTTCCTTAATTTTGATTCCTTTTGATTTTGCAATTTCAGCAACCTGAGAAACAAAATCTCGATTAAAATTTCCCACCTGATTAATTTCTTTTACCAAACTACCCGTTTGTACAACATAAAACTCCGGGCTGCAGAAACTTTGTATATAATCAATTTCTTTTTCGATCTCCGATTTGTTTGGCAGGCTATAGTTTACGCCTAGGTTTTCATCGGTACCCACTTCTATCAAGATATTGGGGTTTAGTTTGACAGCGTATTGGATTGCCTTCTTGGTTTCAGTCAACTTTTCCTCTCGGTTACCGGAAAGATGACAAAAATCAAAGTGGATTAAATCGAAGTCGTTTTCGATGTCATGTTTTATAGTTTCATAAGTATCTTTAAGATTATCAATTCCATTAAAACCTGGCCCACAATGGTCGCGACAAATTTTTACATCGCTATTTCCGTATATTTTCCTCATTTCTTTGACATACAAAGCATATTGTTCGGTCGTCCAGCCATTAACGTATCCGCCGGCATAATCTATTTGATTTTTTGAAGCAATTAACATGATTTGCTTCCGGTAGAAGTGGGAATACCGGAAAACGGCCTCTATTACTTCACTGCTCATTGGTCCGATACCTAGTTTTGCACTAATTCTATTAGCCATAATGTTTTTATTTATTGTTTAGCAATCGATAAAGCTGACTCTTGCCTAAATGGTATAACATCAAATCGAACGGGTCGTTATGTAAGGGGGACATGTTTAGAAAGATTAGTGCGGTAATGATCTTTATTTTATTAAGATCGAAATTGTTTTTGATAATAAAGTCCTCGAACTCTTCCTTTGCCTCGAGTAAATCGTTTTTAAGATAAAAATTATAATATACACTTGATCCACTGGTGTCAAAGGAAAACATCCCCTGTTTAATTAGTTGATATGAGAGTGTTGTCCCGCCATAAAGTTTGGCAAGATCGTAATACAGATCACCCATACCGGTCAACCCACCAAAGTCTTGTCTCCAGTCCAATAAAATAAATTTTTCCAGATTACTAACCGGGTCACGGGTAACCAAGATATTATCAAATTGAAGATCTCCGTGGAAATTAGAGGGAACACCATTTGTAATATACTTCCAGTCTATCTTGTCTAGAAGGTCTTTTAGGGGTGGAACAGATATACCATTTATGACGGTCTCACCGTCTTCAATCCCGGTTTTTTCAAAAAACTTCTTAAGACGCTTCATTGTTTTTTTATAGTAAAAATCCTTACATGCTTTTTTAAATTGCTTTTTTTCACTGGGAGTTATTTCGATTCTCTTCCACAAATTAACTTTGGCCCAATTTAAAAAAGTCTTTACTGTGTGATTATTTAAAACATCGTAAAGTGTTTGACCGGTCAGTTTTTTGTAAGAGTAAAAATTCCCCCGGTAACCATCAATTTTGGGACACAAACCCAACAGGCTATTTGTTGCTCGTTCATACCTGTTTTTGGCAATTTTCTCATCTGCGAAAAACTTGACTACCGTCCCGTTAACAAAGTAGATAAACTCGCTTTCTTTTCCAAAATCAAATTTACTAGCCCCGGAAAAATTCTTATTTGTTTCAGCATAATTTTCCTCAGTCCCTGTATCGAACCATGTAAATCCTATGGGCACAAGTTCTTGCTCAATCAAACTATTAAATCCATTCGAGACTTGAATTTCTCCACTGTTACTCGTATTGTTATTCTCCAGCGATTTAAAGAATATTTCAGAGTCTCTAACTCCGGCAAGTCCAATAAAAGCAAATTTATTGTCATTCTTTGTTTTATCATCAAGCTGAAAAACCAAATTGTTCTTTATTTGAACCGTACAATAGGGCTCTGTCTCTTTGACTGGGGCAATCCCGAACCAGTTATGATCCGGAGCGGGCACATCTTCAAGAACAATTGTATCGGCGGCAAAAAAAACAAAAGGGCATTTTAACTGGCTCCGGCACTGTAAAAGGGAATAGCCCGGTCCGGTGCCCGGACCGATGTATTTGTCTATTTCGACAAATGAAAAATTTCGTTCGGGATACGCAAGCTTAACGTAATCAATTACCGTTTCCTTTTTGTGTCCTACTGCAATTACTATTTCAATATTTGGTGGGAATTTTTCGATAATATGAGAGATTACGGCTTTAGAATTTACTGGTAGAATAGCCTTATTGATGCTATCGGATAATTTGCCCATTCGCGTACCGGAACCAGCAGCCAAAATACATACTTTGTAATCCATAATTTAGTGTTTATTTAAAAATTTTTGTATTCCTTCTTCGATAATTTTTATCGGAATATTTGCCCCAGTATACAACTTAAATTGAACCATTCCCTGTAGAGATGACATTCGTATTCCCGGTAAGGTAATTTTGTTAAATTCTTTGGCCCTTTTAATTAGATAGGTATCATTTAAACTTACGACCACGTCCATCACGGCATCGAAGTTATTAATCGTTTCATCGGCAAAAATACACGGGTCATCAAGCTTCATCCCTAATGGCGTGGCATTAACCAGCAGCTTACCTGACATAATATCCTTCTCCTTCCATGGAATGAACTCGATCTTGAATTCCTTAGCCACCGTTGTCGCCTTTTGCTCGTCTCTATTTGTTATATATATCCTAGAGGCCTTGTTTTCTATTAGAGCCTGTATGATGGCTCTGGCGGCACCCCCAGCGCCCGCAATAAACACATCTGAACCTCTTACGTTAATATCTTTCTTCGTTATTATTTTGGCACCCTCAAAGTCCGTATTGTAACCGGTCAAGGTTCCGTCATTATTAACGATCGTATTAACCGCCCCAATTTTTTTGGCTGTCATATCGACTTTATCTAGATATTGGATAACCTCAATTTTGTGAGGCATCGATACGCCGCAACCTCGGATGCACAAGGCTCTAATTGCCAAAACAGCAATTTCCAGGTCCTTTGCTTTTACCAGCAAAGGCTTATAGATATAATCCAAAGATAACTTTTCGAAAGCGTTATTGAAAATTGTTGCACCCAAACTACCGGGTCGTTCAGCAATTGAAATGCACAATATTGTGTCCTTACTTATCATTTTTTTTACTCCAAACACCAATTTTATTAACCTGTATATTTAGCGGGTCAAACGGTTCAAAAAATTTATCCATGATATGAAGACACGCTTCTGCCACGGCTCCTTCTCCTCCTCTGGCATTTGTAATAAAATCGGCATACTCCTTTGTTTTAAAAAAAGCATTTGCCGGAGCAATACCATATCCAATTTGGTTAAAAACTATCGCATCAAAAATTCCGTCACCCATATAAATAGTGTTTTCCGGGTCCAGCTTGCTTTTTATCCACTCGATTCTTTCAAAAGTACTTACTAGCTCAAGTGGGAAGTGCATGTCATCCACAATCCTTCTTTTGGTAATTTCGAATCCTCTCTTATCCCCAGTCACAAAAAATATCTTAAGCTTATCCTGCAAGAGACAAAGCGCATCGTTGTCTTCAGGGCCAAATATTTTTGACACCTTTCCCTCGACGGTATAATGAAACTGCCCGTCCGTCATGACTCCGTCTACGTCTAATACTAAACTTTTGGGGATAAATACTTCTTTTTTTTTCATATGTCGGATAAAATATAATCGAATTATATCCGAATATGGGGATTTTGGAATGGCCTTTTGTTCAGTAACGGCAGTATACTAAATAAAATCAAAATGAGATTGTGTTTTTATAACCCCCATACTACAGTTGGAAAAACGTTATTTTCGTCTTTATTCCGCAAACCTCATGCTCAAAAGAATGATTTTCTTCTGGAACTAATTAAAGAAAAACGGGCTGATATGGCGTTTGTTGTCGATGGTACAGCAACTTCACTAACCTCAGGATCCTCCCTGATCAAGTTTGTTTCGGACAACTACTTCTTGTTAAGAATAATATCTTTTTTTGAGATATATATCTGGTGTTTCTTAAATGGAATAAACCCACTTAAGGCAAAGATCATTTTTAATAGAGGTGGCTTGGATGAGAAGACCGACCTCTTATTTGGTTTTTGTTCTTTCACAGATACATTTCTTAACGATAAGGTTGCAAAGAGATCAATAATAAAGACTTTCAAGGGGAAGAAGCTTTTCAACGCCACACATTATTTTGGCAGAACGGCACAGGTTTCCAAAAACGTAAGAAGTATGGGAATTAAATATCTGTTGAGCGAGGCCAATCTCAAGAAGAATCCCTACTTTATGAAGTATTTTAATTTTATCGACAAAGTGTATGTTTTGCCTTTTATTCTTCGAGAAAGGTATCGGTCCATAGTACCTTTTGAGAAGAGGACTGCAAGGTGCTTTGCCATAGGTACCCTTCTGCTTCTTTCGGATTCTAAAGAGTTTGTGAGCGAGGCTCACTCCGATTATGTAAACTTTTTCAAAACCAATGCTTTACATCCAATGAGAAAAGCAATCTACGATCAGAGTGGCTCACTTAAAAAATACATTGATAGTTATATCTCTCCTCAAACAAACGAAAGGCATTCTACGAATAAGCGATTTTACTCAGATTGGGTGGGATATAAAATATGGACAATGCTCACCAATTCCGATCATAAGAAATATCACAGCTTCGACATCGTGGAGAAGTACAACAAATATAAAATGTTTGTTTGCCCTGAAGAAAATATTGGTTTGCCATCGGTCAACTTTATTGAAGGCATGGCTTGTGGCTGTGCCTATATTGGCCTTGACAGCCATATGTATACGGATTTGGGTCTTGTGGATGGGGTAAGCTATATTGCCTACGACGGTACTTTAGCCGGACTCCAACAAAAAATTAGATATTATCAGACTCACCAAACCTTACTAAAAAAGATCGCCAATAAGGGTAGAGAACTTGTTGTAAACTCATTTAATAGGGAAATCGTCACCCGGAAATTTATTCACGACATGGAACAATTTGTCACAACCTCAAAGCTCGACTCCTCATTTGTAGCTGAATAAATATAGAATCCACCGCGAACCCATTATTCCAGAATACAAGTGAAAACAACACCCCTTCAAAGATTTATCATAATAGCCCTTTTTTTGTCGTTAGGCATAATATTTTATAATTTTTTCAAACATGGACTCTTTATTTTCCACGATTATGCTCCCATATTCCAGACCGGAAGTGTAGATCAAACCATTTATGTATGGGCCAAAAACTCAAACCTTGGTGAGTTCAACCCCTTGATTGTCTCTGCCATACCGATGGCACTTTTATTAAAGGCATCATTTGTTTTTAATAATGTTTTTCTAGGTGAAATTATCACTTACGTGTTGATATTTTGTTTTGGTCTGGGTTCTGCTTTGCTATTTTTTCAATATTTATTCAAAAAATATGCAGTTTCCCTTCTGGTTTCTGCCTATTACGTATTTAATCTTTTCGTAGTCTGCAGGATTTATGACGGTCACATTTTCCTTATTTCGATCTATCTTTCATTACCATTATGTCTGTATTTGCTTTCAAGATACTGGGATTCTCACAAATACTGGAATTCGTCTTTAATCGGTGTCGCCACCCTCTCATTAGTCTTTGGGGGGGGGCTCAGCAACATCCCTATGTCATTGGGAACTCTATTGATCCCTTCAGTCTTATTTCTATTGATAAAATATTGGCTTTCAGAAAATAAAGCGACTTCATTAAAGAAGATTACCATCTTAACCATAGTCTCAATTCTTACCAATCTCTATTGGATTATTCCCACAGGATATTTTTATCTTTCAGGGTTTACTGGGTCACTAATTAGCGAAAGCGGATCGTTTGGGTTTAATTGGCCCGATGTGGCGGGGCAAAGAGGAGGTATTCTGGGGTTATTATCAGGAACGAGCCATTGGTTATGGGAAACAGGGTGGGCAGGCGATTCTTGGTACTATTTTTCTTCATTGTATAGAGAAAATGTGTTTTTCAAAGTTTCTTTGTTAGTTTTCCCTATACTCGCGTTTTATTCTCTGATTGTTAAACACAAATCCTCTACCGTTAGGCATATCTACTTATTCTCCTTAGTCCTACTGGTATTACACCTACTTCTGGCCAATGGAATTCAAGGACCCACCGGGGAAATATGGAAATTATTCTATTCAAAGATTCCTTTGTTTAACCTCTTTAGAGCACCCCCAACCAAATTTGGTGGCCCCATCTTTTTATCTATCGGGATACTTGCCGGCATGAGTTTACAAGAGTTGGTGTTTCGTAAGAACATCTTCAAATCAATATTTATCATCTGTCTGATTTCAATTTTGGCAATTAGTTATCCTCTCGTTACTGGCGGCGTATTTTATCGAGATAAAGTCGGATTTTGGGATCATAGGAACCTGCCATATATTCCGGAAGACTACTTGAATGTTTCAAAAATAATTAATCAAAATCTTTATGATTCTAACATCTATGAATACCCCTTTGCGTTATTCGGCTTTTTCGATTTTGGATACAAAAAGCATGAAGGAGTTGATCTGCTAAATTTATTATCAAGTAAGAGTTTTATCTCTATCTGTTCCGGATTTTCTACTAACTGTAACATTCTTAATTTATTTCAGACAGATATTGAATCGAAACTTGATAAATTCGCTTCCGTAAACAGTAGGTATATATTAAGGCATAACGACCTATTCAGTTACGATGACCCAGGTGGATACTGGAAGAACAACTACGTTTTGGGGAACATTTTGGAGCCTGCATATCAATCAAAGCTTCTCGACTTATTTCGAGTTCCGGATAGATATTTTCTGCCGCATTTTTATCTTGAGAATCCCAAGTTGGTCACCGCAGGTAATTCCGCCTCTGTCGAGTATAAGAAAATATCTAACGTAACCTATAGGGTAAATCTCAAAAATATCTCAGACTCCAGTAAACTCGTATTCAATGAGTCAATGGATGTGGGGTGGAAAATATACCCGGCAGGAGAGCAAAAAAAGAACATAAATTCCGATTTTATTTATACATCCTTTAGAAACAATCCGGATCAGGCCAATAAAGAAGAAATTGTCCAGTATATTGATCAAAATGCTGTTTCCACTCTCGGTGACGGTGCAAAGAAAGTCAAAAAATATGGTGCATGGATTGGATATCAATACTCGGTAACTGATAGTCAGCCGTACACGGTTGACTTTTTCTCTAAAAAAATTCATGGCACCATCCAAAATGACAACTTACCTGGAGTGAGTTTTTGGAATACCTGGTTATCCGATCCTATAATTACAGAATCGAACTACTTCAAGGCAAACGATTATGCCAACGGATGGAATCTGGATCCCTACAGCGTGTGTGTCAAAGAAACAAGTTCTTGTTACAAAAACCCGGACGGTTCATTTGATATCTATCTGATTGTGGAATTTTGGCCTCAACGGTTGTTTTATTTTGGATTAGCAATATCGGGATTGGCAGTGGTTAGTTTGGTAACCTTGTTCTTCATAGAGGATATACATTCCCGTCGAGTGAGTTAGAATATGTTGTGACCTGGTTCAAAAGAAATATCTGGGAAATTGTATTTGTTACGGGGTTATTTATCGTTGGATTGTGTATTAGGCTCCAAGGCATAAGCACCAACCACTCGTTTTGGGCAGACGAGTCAGCCGTTAGCTCCTTTTCAAGAGACGTGGTCTTGGGGAAAACTCCATTTCTGTCTAAAATTGAGATCGTCGGTTACCAAAGGTTGCAGGTCGTCACTACAGCGATTGCCTTTCGTATACTTGGTTTCTCAGAGTGGTCTGCTCGTCTTCCTAGCGTTTTGTGGGGCACTTTTGGGATAATTTTTGTCTATTTACTAACCCGGAAACTTTCCAATAAATGGGGAGGTGTTCTCTCCGCTACAATCTTCACACTTTTTCAGCTTAATCTAGCCTATTCAACCCAAGCCAAGCCCTATGCCGCAATTGAGACCATTTTCTTAATAACCTTATATCTCTCAACATTTTTGCAGAATGATATTAGAAAAATCTCGCTCCACATAGGCATAATTCTACTGAGTTGTATCGCCGCTCTTTATAACCTGATAGGATCTATCTGTTTTATACCTTATTTGTGTATCACAATTCCTTTGCTTTTCAAGAATCCAAAACAGCTTGGGAAATACCTGATAGCTTTGGTCCCCATCTTTCTTGTATTATTTTGGTGGCAGAGAATTTACCTATTTTTACCAATTATTATTAACCCTAACCACAATTGGACAACTTTTCTTCGAGATCTTTTTTGGAGACAGTACGGTTTATTCACTTTGCCGGCCTTTGTCGGGTTTTTTACCATCGAAGATAGAAGGCTAAAGTTGGGTGTGGGAGCTACGTTACTGGCACTACTATATAGCTGGAATTTCATTCAATATAGCCACAATATTAGATATCTAATGCCCTTGTTTGGATTGATTATTGTGTTTTTTGGTGTCTTCTGGGCAAAAGTCGGGGAGTCTCTTTTCAAGAATTCACTTTTTGTTTGTATGGCTGTTTTCATGTTGGTTTACGCAGGGGGATATAAGGTCGTCCGGAAGCCTGCGGCATATTACACGCCAAATGCCGACTTTAGCTCTGATGTCCAAAACGCAGATTACAAAACCTTTTTCCAGAAAACATACCAACTCTTTCCCAATTTTGATAAATTGCCTGTTTTTGTCGGTCCGTTCGATACACTTAGCTGGTATACCGACAAAAACCCGGCGGCCATTTTTACCATCGACGCAAAGGAACCGCGGTTTTTAGATTTTGTCAAATCGTGGCAATACAGAACACTCAAAGATTTTAAGATAGAAAAGGCAAAATACCATAAAGGATTGGTAATTGTTAACGATTGGCAGTCACTTATGCCGGAAGACATTAAAGAGTTTGTCAAAAAGAACATGAAGCTTGAGCTGAGGGTGGAAGCTATGGAAATATCCACAAATGACAAGTGGCCATTGGAGCTTTACTCGTGGGGTTTCGATATCAAGTAAACAGTAAAACAAACAAGTTCAGTGATATATTATTATAATCAATGAACGTCAAGGCTGTCGAAAAATATATTTTTTGTATTAATTGCGGTGGAAGCCTAAAAGTTAATGACTACAAGGACGACTACGGATTAATAGAGTGTGTTGGGTGTAAAACCACTTTTCCGATTATCAAAGATATTCCTAGGCTACTAAGGGGAGATTTACTGAAAAACTGTTATTCCTATTATTATAACTATATTTCACGCATCGACATTTTAAATAAGTATTTTCTAAACATCACCGACATAAAGGAAAAGAACAAGATAGAGAGACAAAAATCAAAAACTCAGCAACAGTTTGGCTACGAATGGCATATCTGGAAGAAACTTCCTGATTTTGCCGAGAACCATTTTTTAGAAATTGTTGATAAAAGGGCTGAATTTTTTTCCGGGAAAAAGGGTTGGGACCCCGCTGTCGGAAACGGAAGGGATCTGTTAAATGCCGCCAAGTCAGTCGGCAAAGAAGGACTAATGATTGGCAGCGATCTTTCCAATGCTGTTGATATAGCCGCCAAAAGGTGCAAAAAACAAAAGAATGTAATCATTATCCAGGCCGATCTCTATACCGAATTTCTTAAAGAACGATCGCTGGATTTTGCCTATTTAATTGGTGTAATTCAGCATTTGCCATATCCCAAAAAGGCGATTGAACTCGTCTACAGAAAAATAAAAATAGGAGGGTTTTATACGGGCACGGTCTACACTAAGCCAAACTCGCCATTAATGTCAATATTGGTAAATTTTATCTTGTTTCTGAGATTTTTTACTCTACGCCTCCCCTTACCGGTAGTACTGCTTATTAGCAAGCTCTTGGCTCTTCCCTCGTATCTGTTTTTCAAAATTCCAAATAGTATTTTAAAAAACTCAAGTTACATTCGAGACATGGAGGAATGTTATCCAACCCACAGGACACAAAAGAGAGAGCCAGACTTTATGCTACTCACCCACAATTGGTTCGATCACCTAACCCCACCAATCATTGGCTTCTATTCTGACAAGGAAATCAATCAGATGTTAAAGCCTTTAGTGGGCTTCAAATATGTGTTGCGTTACGGAGGAATATTTTCAGGTGTCAAGGGAGCATAGTTTGAATTTTTGAATCCAAATCAATGGCGCTTGTGGGATAATTAGGAATCGATGAAAGTTACTGTCGTCATACCTACCTACAACCGTCCCGGCCTCGCAGAGAATCTTAAGCGACAAATTTTGCAATACTCCCCAAATTGTGAAGTGTTCATTATCGATCAAAGCGGCTCTGGCGAGCCAAATACTTCACGAGCCAAAAATGAAGGGTTAAGAAAATCTACAGGGGAGATTATTATCTTTTTCGACGATGATGTCGAAATTACCAAAGATACTATTCCTGCCCATATCAAAGAATATGAAGATCCTAATGTCATTGGCGTTTCCGGAAGAGTGATCAACGATGGTGAATCAGTTCCCTCGTCGAACGATGTTGTGACCGGAGAAACCAATAATTATTTAACCAAATTCAATAAGAGTTTTTGGAGTACTAAGAAGCAGACAGTGGAGTTCGTCTATGGCTGCAACATGTCTTTTAGAAAAAAAGTCTTATTAGCGGTCACGGGCTTCGATGAAAAGTGGCCAACTCCTCTATCTGCTTTTGAGGAAATTGACCTCAGTTTTCGGGCGGGGAAGTTTGGTCTCATCTCCTTCTCTCCTTACGCTTTGGTTTATCATCACCGTGCCATATCCGGGGGCACCAGGTTAGATAGGAAAGGCAGAGATACTCAGTATTACCGGTCTTATGGTAGGCTGATCTCCAAACATGTGGCTTTTCCTTTTAGTTTGGTCTCTGTGACTGTGATCGTCGCCAGAATTATCAAAGAATCGCCGTCGTCGATCCTTTCCTTCTTTGTTGGTTTAATCATCGGATGAAAATAAAGACTTTCAAGTTTTCCAAAGTTTTTCTCCAATTCTTTTTGGTTGGTACGTATCTTTTCTTATTATCTTTCTATCTTCTACATCAGCCAGTTAGGTCTACCTTAGTCCCATCCGGTCAAGAAGTAACTCCAACCAAATCTACCGAAAAAGTGACCCGCGTGATTGATGGCGATACTTTCGAGATTAACGGCGGTATCAAAGTTCGTCTCATTGGTGTCGACACTCCGGAGATGAAGAACAAAAACAAAACTATCGATTGTTTTGCCACTGAGGCCAAAAAGAAAGCAGAAGAACTGCTGACAGGCCAGGAAGTGGTATTGGTCAAAGACATCTCTGAAACGGACCGCTATGGCCGGCTCCTTCGTTATGTGTATATTGGAGAACAAATGATCAACGACCGATTGGTCAAAGAGGGATATGCCAAAATCTCCACTTTTCCTCCGGACGTTAAAAATGTTGCTCTGTTTCAGAGCAGTGAAAAATACGCAAGAGAGTCCAAACTCGGTCTCTGGTCCGCATGCCGATAGAATCTATATAATAGGCTTTGTGAAACAAAAGATTAGTCAATTCTTCTTTAGGTATGTCTTCCCCTTAATTCTTTTTGTAATTGGCGCATATAGCTTACTAAACTATCTCAAAGCCGGAGAGTTCGGTGCCACCAATCTGGATGTCCGTACATTGGACCAAATGGTCGCCAGCCGGTCCGGAGAACTCTTGAAAGGGGATAAGGTCTGGGGTACTTTCCGTTCAAAATATACCAATCTGGGAATTATCTCTCTTCGCTTCCACAATCAGAATCGCGATAGCAAGGACACCTTGGTATTCCGCCTTAAAGAACAAGGTCAAGATCGGTGGTACTACGAAGCCAAGTACGAGACCGATCAGTTTCTCCCTAGTAAACACTTCCCCTTCGGCTTCCCCGTTATTAGCAACTCCGATGGCAAGAACTACGAATTTCAATTGGAGTCGCTCAGAGGCGCTACCGGTAGTGGCATCTTGATAGATTACCAGACACCGGTTTTTACCGCCAAATCTTCGTATCCCAAAGCTGAACTACTCTCAGATCGAAGATTGTTCACATACTTTTTCATTAATAAGCTTTCCAACATTTTTGGTGACCCGGAGATACGACTAAACACATTCTTCTTTTTCCTCCCTCTTATTCTTTACCTTGTCTACCTGCTTACGGAAGGACTAAGCTACCAATATCTGACTCTATTTGCCCTGTTCTTTTCTTTTTATGATTTGTTTTGGCTGACCAGAAGCTACGACTTCCTCTTTATTGCGCTCCTTTTCTTCTGGGGTTTAATTGTTCACCGATTCCGTTTTGAATCTAGAGTTGCCGCCGTTTTTGCACTTGGATTCCTTGTTCTAACCCCAGTGATGCTCGTTTTTGGCTACCAAGCCTATGCCGAAAAAACGGCTGTCTGGGCTTATCTGTTTCTCTGCATTACCGTAGCTCAGCAGGTTTATGAGACTAAATACAAGCCGTCTGCCACCTTCAGCCTGAAGTCCTTTTTCCACAACTTCCATCGGTTCAAAGTTTCACAGGATTACTGGGTCAGAGATCTTCCTATATATGCACAAAATCTTCGTGATTTTTACCTCACTACCATAGACCAACTTTCTTTAGACTCCATTATTCGCAGTCATCCCAGCCAAGAAAAAGGTCTTATTTTTTGGCTAAGAACCACTCCTCGCTTGGCCACCAAAATACTATTGTTTTGTATTGTCTCATTATTGGTAATATTCTTCTCCACCCTAGTCTTCTATCTCTTTGTACTGTCACCGGCTCTGGCCATCTACCGAGTAATTCCCAAATTCGTGGCCTTCTATCCGGATACTTACTCACAGAGGTATTTTCTAACCTTGTTGATTCCTGAGTTAGTTTTCCTCCTTTTCACTTTTCTGGTGTTCCACAAGATTACCCAGAAAACAATTTACGCACTCTTGTTGACCGTTCTTGCTTTTAATCTTCTCTCGGGGAAAATTGTCTCTAAATCCATCGAATTCGAAACGCGACCCAAGATCCTTTCCGTTTCCCCCGATGTGACGAACGAGGCCTGGACCGATGTGGTGATCTATGGAAAAAATTTCCGGAACATCCCTTTTGTAGGTAAACTATATATTGGGGACATTGAGCAGGGTGAATATATGATTTACTGGTCCGACGAAAAAATAGTTTTCAGAACCAGCCCCGATCTTACACGTTCCGGCCAGGTTAAAGTGGCACCCTTAGACAGGGGACCATCGAACACTGTTTTATTTAAATATTTATTTGGACAATAGACACATGTCCAACACATCCAAACTTCCTCTTACCATAGTAACTGCCGTGATGAATGAAGAAAAACTGCTGCCGGCCTTTCTGGGGCACGTTCGTGACTTTGCGGAGGAGATTATTGTCGTTGTCGATTATCGGACAGAAGACAAAAGTGCCACAATAGCCAAAAAGTTCGGTTGCCGGGTGTTACTGGATACCGGTCGTTCTGGGGGCATTGTTTTTAAAAATAAGAACTGGGGTGCCAAAAAAGCCAAAAACGATTGGGTGTTGATACTCGATGTGGACGAACGCATGGACTACATTTTGCAGAGAGAGGTTCGCTCGGTGGTACTGGGAAAATATCAACCAAAAGCTGATCTCTACCAGACCAGCTTTATCAATTACGAGTTTGGGAAGCTTTTTGATAAGAGTGACCAAAAGAAAAAACCCTTTATCCGTTTATTCCGAAAGGGTATCTTTGAATATCAAACAGACTCGACGGCAGAGGGGTTTGGTATTCAAACCGCCAGTTTATCTTCCGGCCGGTGGTACGGTAAATATCTTTTAAAGATTCCTCTAATTAGGACTTGGTATGTCAACAAAATAAAAGGTGTTGTTACTCTGCGGGGACACCTGGTGCATCTTTCACACCCTACCATTGTGGACTTCATCCGAAAAATAGATCATTACTCGACCAGGGAGGCTTTGTTGCTTTTTGAAAGGGATAAGAACAAGTCTGATTGGTATTTCTTTCTGAGGATGATCCTATCTCCCTTGAAAGAATCCCTTTATAAATATTTTATTTGGCAGTTATACAAAGAGGGTTTACATGGCTTCATTGCTTCAGTTATCTATGGTTTTTACTACTTCCTCATCAATGCCAAATACTTTCGCTTTACTTATAGACACAAACACCTCAAAGAAATTGAATCTATCGGGAATAAATACGATTTCGAAGATTTATAAAACCTTGTGTCTATTAAAAAGCAATCATGGCCGCTTCTTATCCTACTTCTGGCAGTTATCCTGAGGTTTGGCGGTTATACCAGCCGTCTCAACGTCAGTGTCGATCAGGGCCGAGACGCCCTCATTGGTCTGGAGTCCATTCACCTCCTCCGTGCCCCTCTATTAGGACCGCCCTCATCTAGCTGGGGTTTCAATTTTGGACCTCTTTACTATTACTTCATCATCTTCTTTACGGCTTTTATTCCCGGCATCTTGGCTCCATGGATTGGCTTTACTTTGCTGTCGGTGCTTTCCGTCTTTCTGGCTTATCTCACCGGCCTTAATGCCAGAGGCAAAACTTTTGGTGTGGTGCTTTCACTAGTCACCGCGTTCTCCTTTGCTGAGATTGTAAACAGCACCAACTTATTAAATACTTCTCTGGTTTCCTTTGCGGTTTTCCTCAGTTTTTATGCCGCTTCCGCCTATTTCAAAACCCAACATAAAAAATATTTACTGCTACTAGGTTTTGGCGTGGCTTTGGCCATTCACGCCCACTTGCAAGCCATACCACTAGTCATCCTTCTTTTGTCACCTCTCGTTCTCACGAACACTAAAAAAATTGTCCAAAAGATACAAAGTGTATTAATATCCTTTGTTGGTTTTGGGGTGGGCATGTTGCCACTTCTTATCTTTGAATTTCAACACAACCTGGCCTGGACCAAAAGCCTGATTGATTATGCCACCTTTGGTCAGTACCGGTTCTACACTCCAGTCAGATGGCTCACGGATATCACGGTTTTTTGGCCAAGTCGCTTTGGGGAGGTTCTGTGGGGGAGTTCTGGTCTCGGCGTCTACATATCCTTCTTTGTTTTTATCTCAGTTGCCTTCTTCGCTTTCCGGAAAAAACTGGACAAAATTTCTCTGCTCACCATCGTGGTTTTCTCTTTGGAAATTCTTTCGATAAGAAATTATCGTGGCCCCAGATCTCCCGAGTATCTTATCTTCACTCATTTCTTTGTGATCTATCTTTTTGCGCTTGCCGCCACTCTGGTGGTCGAAGGTAAAAAGATTCTTACCGTCATTGTTTATCTGCTACTTCTTTTTTGCGGTTTATTCTTTGACCGAGCTGTTCTTACACAGAAATCTCAATCTGCCGAAACCCTTGCGTTATTTAATTTTGTCAAAGAACAAATCGGACAGCCTGTCTCCTTGAATATCCTTTCCGGGTCATATGAAAATGCTTTTTCTCTTTACTATTTCCTCTCACGTTCCCATTTAATTTCCGAAAGTGGTTATCCATTGGCACTTTGTGATAACGGGGATAAGTACGGCCAGGTACCGGATCGTTGTCCCACTAAGGCCAGACTCTTTTCTACCGGCAGATTTGTTCTCTTTGACTATCGTCCGGAAAATCGTCAACAATTCAAACTGTTTGAGGTCGGCACAGTTGATCCCCTCAGACTATACCGCCGCACCTACAACAACTACGAACTGATCAAATACTAAAAACCACTTCTTGCATTCGGGTATTATTTGGTATTTAATTAACTGAGTTACTAATTATTTTGAGCTATGGTAAAAGAACGAGAGATAGCTTTGTTCGAGAAGAAGCGGGTTAGGCGGGTATGGCATAAGCAAGAATGGTGGTTCGTGGTAGAAGATATTGTTCTCGCTTTGATCGACTCGCATGATCCAAAACAATATATAAGCAAAATGAGGAAGAGGGATCCGCAGCTAGCCGAAGGGTGGGTACAGTTTGTACATACCCTTAAGGTTAAAACAGAAGGCGGAGAACAACTAATGAACTGTTCAAATACTTCTGGAGCACTCAGAATTATTCAATCCATTCCTTCACCCAAAGCGGAACCGTTCAAACAATGGTTAGCACGAATCGGGAAAGATAGAATCGACGAAATAAATAACCCGGAGCTGGCCATGGAAAGAATGAAGGCCCTCTATGAAAAGAAGGGATACACTAAAGACTGGATCGAAAAAAGATCGCGGGGAATTGCTGTTCGCCAAGAGCTAACTACCGAATGGAAAGAAAGGGGAATCAAAAACAGCCGGGAGTTTGCCATCCTGACCAATGAAATCATGCAAGGCACCTTTGAAATGAAAGTTGGAGAATACAAAAGCTTCAAAGGTTTGGAAAAAGAAAACCTTCGTGATCACATGAACGATCTGGAACTAATTCTCACCATGCTTGCCGAAGCAACTACCACTAAACTTCATCAAGAAAGAGATTCACAAGGCCTTAATCCTGTCAGAAATGATGCCAAAGAGGGTGGTCAGATTGCCGGTAATACGAGAAAGCAAATCGAAAAGGCCAGCGGCGCAAAAATTAGCACCAGACAGAATCATCTTCCCGGTAAGAGAAAAATCAGGATTTCGAAACAACGCGATATCAAGTGAGTTTTGTTAAGAGGGGATCATCGTGTAGAATGGGGAAATATGACTAAACCAAAAACGGCAGTAATTATTGGTGTTTCCTCTCAGGACGGCTCATATCTGGCTGAACTGCTACTGGAAAAGGGATATCAGGTAGTCGGTACCATTCGTCGCTCAACTTCCATGGTCCACGAAAACATCGAGCATCTCAAGGGAAAAATTGTTCTGGAAGTAGCCGATTTAATCGATCAGGAATCTCTCAATCGAATCATGATCAAGTACCAGCCGGATGAGGTTTACAACATTGCCTCTCAGTCTGTTCCCGGCGATGCCTGGACACATCCGTTTTACACCGGCGAAGTTACTGCCATGGGCCCGGTTCGCGTTTTCGAAGCCGTACGCCATTTCTGCCCCACCGCTCGTGTCTACCAAGCTACTTCTCGTGAGATTCACGGTGGTGTCCAAGGAATAGATCGTGCCAACGAATCTACCCCCATGTTTGCCAACAATCCTTATGGTATCGCCAAAGCTTATGCCCACATGATGGTCGACTGCTATCGCAAATCTTACGGTATGTTTGTTTGTGCAGGCATACTTTTCAATCATGAGTCACCGAGGCGATCGCTTCATTTTGTGACTCGTAAAATTAGTATGGGTGTGGCTTGTATTAAGCTCGGGATCAAGAAGCCACCGGTCAATGAGCTCGGTGAGCCACTAGTAGATGCCGACGGCAAACTTCATCTGGGTGATCTGGGTACTACTAGGGACTGGGGTTATGCGAAAGACTACGTCGAGGCTATGTGGATGATGCTCCAACAGGAAAAGCCTAAAGACTACGTCATCGGCACAGACACCAGGTACTCGATCAAAGACGCCTGTAAGGCCGCCTTTGACCATGTGGGTTTGAACTGGGCCGAGTACGTACTTTCCAACCCAAAACTACTTCGCCCCACCGAAATCACCGACATGAGAGGGGACTACTCGCTAGCCAAAAAAGAACTTGGTTGGGAGCCAAAAGTTTTTATGAAAGAGCTGATGGAGATTATGGTCGACGCGGATATCGAATGGCTCAAGTCACATAACGTAAAATAGTCTCAATATGAGTAGCAATGAATTAGCCACAGCACTCATCACCGGAAGCGAAGGTTTTGTCGGAGGGCATCTGTGGAAGGAGCTTGAAAGAAGTGGATACAAAGTCATCGGCACCTCTCTTAGTGAGCCCAAAGAGAAAACTCCAAACGTCTTTGTCTGCGATATCACCGATACGGAAAAAGTTGGAAATCTGATCAAGGATCTACAGCCCGATTATATTTTCCACCTTGCAGCCCAGTCCAGTCCACGCCACTCTATTCTCTTTCCCAAAAAGACTTTTGAAATCAATAATATTGGTACCATCAATCTTTTTGAGGCAGTCAAAAGTATTCTGGACTACAACCCAAGAATTGTGGTGATCGGTTCGGCTACCGAATGTGGGGAAGTTTCCGCCGACCAACTACCTATTACCGAAAACACGCCATTTGCTCCACAGAATCCTTATTCCATAAGCAAGTTGGCTACTTACTACCTGTCTCTTCATTATGCCAAGTCTGGGGCTTGTGAAATTGTCTATGCAGCTTCATTTAGCCATACCGGACCGGGTCAGTCCACCGGATTTTTGGCGGCTGACATCGCCCGGCAAATCGTCGAAATTGAATATGGACGGCAAGAGGCTAAGCTGGTCACCGGACAACTGGAAAACTTGCGGGACTATCTTGATGTGCGGGATGTCGCACGGGCTTATCGTCTATTGGCCGAGAGGGGTAAGAATGGAGAAAGATATAACGTCTGTTCCGGACATCCCGTTTCAACCAAGGATATTTTTCGGATTCTCACTCAGCTGTCGAAGGTCAAGATCGATCATCAAATCGACCCTTCCAAAAACAACGTTCAAGATTCGCCGGTATTTTATGGTTCACGCAAAAAAATCACCCAAGAAACCGGTTGGGAACCGGAAATTTCTATTAAACAAACTCTCAAAGACCTTTTGGATTGGTATCGTCAAAATATTCAGTAACTTTCATCTTGTATTCAAACCAAAAACCGCCGTCAATTGCTATGATTGTCTAAGTGAAGAAAATAATTGCCATTCTCAGATCTGAGACGATTAAAGATTCCTTTGTAGTCTCTCTCGGGTTGGGAGCTTCTGCCGTTATCGGTTTCGTTTTTACTATTCTCTTGGCCCGCAGTCTTGGTCCGGTGAATTTCGGCATCTACTCCGCACTCACCGCTCTCGCGGCCATTGTCTACAGTTTGGGAGACATGGGGATATCCAATTCTCTGATAAACTTTTTACCCAAAAAGGTTTCCGAGAGATATCAATATCTTTCTACTAGTTTCTGGATGGAGTTTGTTATAGGCGTATTCATCCTTCTATTGTTTGGCGTTTTTTCTTTTTTCCACCAAACTATTGTCCCCGGGTCACTTAGTCAAGATCTTTTGCTGGTCGGAGTTATTTCGTTTAACTACCTACTGATTATCTATACACAAGGGGTATTTACGGCAGATCGGAAGTTTTGGTCATACACGGCGAGCCAGATATTAGACTCCGGTGTCAAGATCATGATCGTGTTTTTTGTTTTCAAAATGGGAAACCTCTCGATAAGCACTACTTTAATAGCCAATATTATTTCCACTTTCATTGCCTTACTACTTACCTTCGGTAAGGAGCTTTACTCAATCGAGTTCGACTTTTTCCATAAACCCTTCTGGAATATCTTTCATTTTGCTAAGTGGATAGCGGTCTCGCGTATTTTTACGGTCATGATCTCCCGCATTGATATCGTTCTCTTAAATCTTCTCTCCGGAAGTTATGCGGCCGGTATTTTTTCCGCCGCCAGCCGGGTCACTCTTTTGTTTGCTATGTTGGCCGCCGGACTCGGTTCGGTCATCAACCCGCGCTTTTCTTCCTTCGACTCAAATTCAAAAATTATTACCTATGGCAAAAAATTACTACTGTTGGTATCGGGAATCGCTGTCTCTATGGTCATAATTTCATTGTTTGCTACTCCTATTATTATCCTGGTTTATGGGCAAAAATATCTAGCCTCGATTTTGGTCTTTCGGTATCTGATCTTCGCCATGATACCGTTCTTGTTTACCATCGTCTTCAATTCAATTCTGGTTTATGGTTTCAATCAGCTTTCTTATTACACCAAGATGATGGCCATCCAAACTATCATTATCATCACCCTCGACATTCTTTTGATCCCTCGAATCGGCTATCAAGCTCCGGCCCTATCTTTATTGGTTTCTAATCTATTTGTGTTCGCGGCCTCAACCTTAAAGATTCGGACTTTACTCCATGAGAAATAATATTCTATTAATCTCCATTATCATCTTGGGAATATTCATCCGTTTTTACCGTCTACCGGAACTTCTATCTTTTTCCTACGAACAGGCGCTGGCTTTGGAGAGCTCCGGTCAGATGGTCCGTACCGGGAAAATTTCTCTTATCGGAGTGGAATATTTTATCCGCCGGACTTCTGCCGGTCACAGTTTCTTCAACAGTGCCTTCTACCTCTATCCCTTGTCGGTGATTCAGTGGATATTTGGTTTCGATCCATTAGTTACCACCATTTTTTTCACCACCCTGAATCTCTTGGCAGTGGTCGGACTCTACTTTCTGGTCAAAAAATATTTTTCTCAATCAGCCGCGAATACAGCCCTTACTCTCTTTACGTTTTCTCCAACAATGATTGATTTTTCCAGATCAGTTTGGCATGTCCACTTGTTGGTACCGGTGATGGCGATGGTAATTTGGTTGCTATTTAAGTCGCTACACCCCCCAAAACCCCTCTGGTTAGTTTGGCTCGGCTTCACTCTTGGATTGGGTTTTGGCTTTAATGTGAGTTTTGTCCTGGCGCTCGCCATCGCTCTTATTATTTGTGGATACCTTCTTTTTCAAAAGCATAAACCGGGTTATCTTTATTATGTGTTCGCAGGTGTTGTTCTGGGGAATCTACCCACTTTAATCTTTGATTTGCGGCATCACTTTTATAACACTATCACCTTTCTAACCTTTCTACTGGAAATGTTTTCCGGCCCAAAAACGGGTTTTAGTTTTGAGCCCTATCACTTCATCTATTTATTGGTCCCCATTTTTATCCTAACTTCGATCATTCTCTCCAGATATCTACCAAAATCTCTAACTGTTTTCTTTTTAGCCATCTATGTTTTGATCTCCGTACCCGGTTGGCGACTAGGAAGTAAATATCCCAAAGGTATGCCGGCCGGGACCAATCTCCAAACCATAAGACAGATTTCGTCTCTTATCACCCAAGATGCTCACTCAGATTACGAGGTTGCCTCCATTTTGGATGGCGAGACTCGGGCAGAAAACTTGAGGTATTTTCTAAGCTACGTTGATGGCAAACCTTCGATGCCTTCCGATAAATATCCCGATGCCAAGCTCCTCTATGTGGTATCGTATTTAGACCAAGACCCTCTTACCAAACACGTCTGGGAACTGGACTCCATTAAACCAGCCAAAATCTCCCAAGAGTGGAAAATAAACAAATTAATAAAACTATCCAAACTGGAAAAACTCTAACATGGAAAAGTCCTGGTCCGGAGACAGTCATAAAATTCTTGAACAGGCTACTGGTCTAGATAATTACAATCGTTGGCTTGTCGGCCACTTCTCGCGCTATTTTGGCCAAGCCATCCTGGAGATCGGTAGTGGGCAAGGGGCTCTTTCTAAACTTCTACCCGCCAAAGCCATCGTCATTCTCACCGACATCATCCCTGAATACCTGGATGGTCTCAAAAGAACATTCACCGACCCGGTCTTGAGTCTGGATATCGAAAAAGAAGCTCCCGCCAAACTGGTGGGGAAGATGGATACTATCTTTTCATCTAATGTTTTTGAACACATCAAAAACGATGGTCTGGCTTTTGCTAATTGTTTTAAACTATTGGAATCAGGTGGGCACTTGCTTCTCTTCGTTCCTGCCCGCCCGGAGATCTATGGTCGAATGGACGATGAGATGGGGCACTACCGCCGCTATACCAGGTCTGAGCTTTCAGCAAAAGCTCATAAAGCCGGATTTAAGATTAAGCAAATCTATTACGCCAATCTACCCGGATATTTTCTCTGGTGGGGTAGGGGATTTTTGGGGCAGTCAAAATCGGACGGTCTCTTTGCCAAGATTTTTGACCGATTAATTGTTCCGTTTCTTTACCTGGAGAAGTTTGTCCATCCACCCTTTGGCCAAAGTCTGGTGCTGATAGCCGAAAAATCTTAGACGAGCCAATTATATTTAATGATGCACCAGAGGGCTTGGAAACCATCCTTCCAGCCAATTTTCTTGCCCTGCTGATAATTCCTACCGTGATAACTAATTCCCACTTCGTAGACCCGCGCATTCAATTTAGCAATTTTGGCCGTGAACTCCGGCTCCATGCCAAAACGGTTTTCTTTTAGGTCCACCGAGTCGGCAATTTTTCTGGTGAACATCTTGTAGCCGGTTTCCATATCGGTAAGATTTAGATTGGTACACATATTTGATGCCAGAGTTAGCAAATTGTTGGCTAGCATATGCCAGAAAAAAAGCACTCTATGTGGTCTATCTCCTAAAAATCTTGATCCGTAAACCACGTCAGCATCTCCTTCAGCAATTGGCCTTAGCAGAATTGGAAGTTCTTTTGGATCATACTCCAGATCGGCGTCTTGGATCACCACAACATCTCCGGTTATTTCCTTTAACCCGTTTCTGATAGCCGCCCCCTTCCCTTGATTCTTCTTCAAAGTAATCACTTTAATCGAATCTCCTTTTTTCTTGAGTTCTTGAATTCTTGGATTCCTGAGTTCTTTTGCCGTCCCATCAGTAGAACCATCATTTACAATAATTATTTCTTTGGCCAGTCCGTCGATATTGGTAGCCAAAACTATCATTATCGCCTTAGCAACCCACTTCTCTTCGTTGTACACCGGCATGATGATAGAAATCTTCTTCAACATAGCCATAGTTTACACCTCAGCCTTCCAAGCAGACTCAATAATTTGTTCTATCTTCGGATATTTCGGCACCCAACCTAATTCTTTAATGGCTTTTTTGGACGAGGCGATTAGCCTGGCCGGGTCTCCTTCTCTTCGGTTGGCATAAACTACGGGCACCTTTTTCCCGGTGATTTTTTCCACTGCGGCGATTACTTCTCTCACTGAGTAGCCACTGCCATTACCCAGATTAAATTCATTCCTAAAAGATTTATCCATATATTTTATTGCCGATAAGTGTGCCGAAATTAAGTCTTCTACATGGATATAATCTCTGAGACATGTTCCGTCCGGAGTCTCGTAGTCGGTTCCAAAAACCGCGATGTTTGGCCTTTCACCCTTCACTGCCTGAAAAATCAAGGGGATCAAATGACTTTCATTGATGTGTTCTTCTTTACTTCTTTCGGAGGCTCCACAGGCGTTGAAATAGCGGAAGATCGTATATTTCAGACCATAGGCCTCAGAGTATCGTTTGATCGCTTGTTCAAAAAAGTATTTGGACTCTCCATATGGATTAATTGGAGCCCTTTCCGCTGCTTCTGTGATTGGAACTTCTTTGGGATTTCCAAAGACAGCCGCTGTTGATGAAAAAATAATTTTTTCAACTCCGTTTCTTCTCATCGAATCCAGCAGAGATATTCCTTGACAAAAGTTATTCTGAAAATATTTTGCCGGCTCTTTTACCGACTCTCCCACCTGAATCAACCCGGCAAAATCAAGTACCGTGTCTATCTTATGTTCATCAAATATCTTGTCCAGTAATTTGGAGTCACCTTTTTCTCCTTGAAAAAATACGGCGTTCGGGTGAACATTTTCTCTGTGTCCGGTACCAAGATGATCCAGTACTACCACCGCGTCTCCCCGCTCAATTAATTTTTCCACACAGACTCCACCAATATAGCCTGCGCCCCCTACTACTAAAAATTTCTTCATGCACTAATCTTAGCATCGAGATTCGCCGTATAATTAGCTCATGGCTCCAAGTCTCTCGGTCATTATCCCTACCTACAACGAGGCTCAAAACATTGCCGGTTGCCTCGAAAGCCTTCTTGGGCAGTCCAAAAAGGCCGAAGAAATCATCGTCGTGGATGATGGTTCTACGGATGCAACCATCAAAATTGTCTCTGGTTATCCTGTTACCTTACTCAAATCTCGTCATCAGGGGCCCGGTGTTTCCAGAAATCTTGGTGCCACAAAGGCAAGGGGGGATATCCTGGTATTTGTCGATGCGGACATGACCTTCGACAAACACTTTTTAAAATATTTAACGCGTCCAATAATGAGTGGAAAGGTCAAAGGGGTTTTTAATGCCAGAGAATTCGTTTCCAACTTTGAAAAGCCTCTTGCCCGTTGTTGGAATTTCAATAACGGACTTACCGGTAAAAGGAGAATGAATATTCGATCAAAAGAGGACACGGAAGATTTTCGAGCGATTCTCCGAAGTGAATTTACCAAAGTCGGTGGGTTTGACAATACTGGATACACAGACTCGAGAACACTGGTCAAAAAATTGGGTTATCGACCCCAGCCGGAAAGAAAGGGAATTTCCTATCACGCTAATCCGGAAACATATCAGGAGATTTTTCTTCAGGCTCGATGGATCGGTAAGCGAAACACCAAATTCGGTCTATTCGGGAAAATATGTAATTTGCTGAGATATTCTTTACCCATTTCTCTGGTTGTGGGTCTCTACCGGTCTGTCCGCCACCACTGTCCAGAATTCTTCTTCTTCAAGGTTGTTTATGACTTTGGTTACCTAACAGGTACTCTATCTTCGATTATTGGGTCCGATCTTAACAAATGATATGTATTTAACAATCATTACCCTGATTGCCCTTTTTTTACGACTGATACTGGTCAACCAAAGTTTTTGGCTCGATGAGGGAGCCTCTCTTATGTTTGGGAATTTGCCGCTACCTCAGCTAATGGAGTCAATCAAAACCGACTTTCATCCACCATTTTTTTACACACTTCTCCATTTTTGGTTACCTTTCGCCGGTAAATCGGAATGGTTGATCCGCTTACCGTTTATCCTTCTGGCCACTCTCACCATTCCCGCCCTCTACTTTCTTTGTCGAGAACTTTTTGGCGAAAAGTCACGAGTTCCTCTTCTTTCGGCTCTCTTCCTCTCTCTCAACCCGCTTCATATTTACTACTCTCAAGAACTTCGCATGTATTCTTTGGCCACTTTGCTTGTGGTACTTTCCTGGCATTTCTTAGTTAAGAAGAAATACCTCTTTGTTTCACTTCTTAATCTCTTTGGTTTCTTTTCCTTTTATGGGGTTATCTTTAATATTTTTTCCCAACTCATTTATCTCTTATACAACAAAACCAAAAATATCTTTGGAAAAATTCTCCTCTTGACGGCTCCTACTTTTCTGGTTTTCTTATGCTGGTGGCCTATTTTTTCTTTTCAGTTAGCCAATGGACATTATTTAACGAGTGCCTTACCTGGTTGGCAAATTCTCTCCGGCTCGCTCACTTTCAAGTCACTGGCTCTCATCCCCTTAAAATTTATTTTGGGCCGGATCTCTCTGGAACCGCAAAAACTTTATTACCTCACTGCCGGAATTATCACCTTTATATTTTTTATCATTTCCTCGCGAGCCACCAACAAAAAGTCTATACCATTTTGGTTAGCGTCATTGATCCCTCTTGTTGTCGGAGCATTGGTTAGCCTGAAAACTCCGGTACTGGGCTACTGGCGTTTTCTTTTTGTTTTACCATTTTTCCTGGCTGTATTGGCGACTGGAGTCGAATCTCTCCCAAAAATTATTTATTGGGGGACCACTGCTTGGATCTGTGGTGTTTTTCTTTTTGCCAATGTGTATTTCTGGACCAACTCTCGCTTTCATCGGGAGGATTGGCGCAGTCTTAACGCTTTCTTATCCGGTAAGAAAAGTTTGGTGATGCTTGCCTTCCCCTACAAATTTGCGCCCCTGTATTTTTATTCCGGTGACACCGGTTATCTTCCTCTGGAAACCCCTTCCTACGATCAGAAGCCATTAATCAAGCAAGAACTGTCGGAAAAAGCCAAGAACTTCGAGACTTTTTTCTATCTGGATTACCTGGCTGACATCACCGATCCGGGTCGGCTGGGTCTCCGGTCGCTCAGTCAATTTGGCCTCAAAGAGGTCGGAGTATATAATTTTAACAATCTGGGACAACTTTACGAGTTCCGGCGCCTATGAAAATTGCTATTGATATCTCGCAAGCCATCTATGGCACCGGTGTTTCTGTCTATACCAAGAACTTGGTCGCCAGTCTAATCAAGCAGTATCCTGACGATGAATTTATTCTCTTTGGTGGTTCCCTTCGCCGTCGTCAAGAACTTCTTAATTTGGCCAGAAAACTCAAAGGCACTCCAAAGATTTTTCCGTTCGCCCCAACTTTGATGGACTTTATTTGGAACTCGCTCCATTTGGTGCCCATCGAAACTTTTACCGGCCCGGTGGACCTTGTCCACACCTCAGACTGGACTGAACCACCTTCCAAATACCCCAAGGTAACCACCGTTCACGATCTGGTGCCGTTTCTTTATCCTCAAACCACTACCGACTCTATTCGAAATGCTCACAAAAAGAAACTTGCCTGGGTTATCCGAGAATCCCGGAAAATCATCGCGGTCAGTCAGTCCACCAAGCGAGATCTGATTTCGATTTTGAGAGTCCCTGAGAGCAAAATTGTCGTTATTCCCGAGGGTGTTGAGGACCGGTATGTACCTCAACCCCAAGAAATAATCGAACTGGCCAAGAGCCACTACAAGACGGGAGACGACTTTATCTTTACCTTATCCACTCAGGAGCCACGCAAGAACCAAGCTATGCTTATCAAGGCCTACGAGCTTGTTCGCGAGTCTTACCCGGATCTAAAACTGCTCATCGCCGGACGGGTACGCCAAGATGGTGGGCTTCCTGAGACTGAGGGTGTGATTTTGCCTGGCTACATTCCCGATGCGGACATGCCGGCCTTGTACTCGGGTTGCCTGGCTTTTGTACTTCCTAGCATCTACGAAGGCTTCGGGCTCCCTCCTCTTCAGGCTATGTCCTGTGGCGCCGCCGTGGCTGTGTCCAATGTCAGTAGCCTACCTGAAGTGGTAGGTGAGGCAGGCGTCTTGTTCGATCCGGCTAGTCTCGAAGATGTTGCCGCTGGTATAATAGAGGCTATTGAGAATCGGGCCAAGCTCAGGTCCAGAAGCCTCAAACAAGCCTCAAAATTTTCTTGGAAAAAAACCGCCGAAGCTACTTATAAGGTATACCAAGAAGTTTTATCGGCCAAATAATCTATGAACATCGGATTCGACATCAACGAAGCTAATATTCCTCAACGTGTCGGGGTGAATCAGGTTGCTTACAATATCTTTGTGGCTATGGTCAAAAATTTGCCCGAAGGCGATAGAATTATCGCTTTAGGTAAAGAGAGACCACTTCCAGATATGCCACCGGCATCGGATAAATTAACTTATGAGATTTTTGGTTCCAAAAAGGCATGGGTACTGACTAGTCTTACCAAGCGTCTTTGGTTGGGTAGCCCCAAGATCGACATCCTTTTTTCTCCTAGCCATTACGCTCCCTTACTCTCACCGGTTAAAAGCGCTATTTATCTCATGGATCTTTCCTATGAACGTTTTGGTACTGAGTATTTTACTAGTTACGATATCAACCAGCTCAAAAAATGGACACCCATTTCAGTCAAACGGGCCAAAAAAGTCTTTACCATTTCCGAATTCAGCAAAAATGAAATTATGAACCTATATGGTACCCCTTCGGAAAAAATCGAAGTTGTTTACCCCGCCTACGACAAAGAAGTTTTTCACGGTAAGGTTCCCAAAACCAAACAAACCGCCATTAGAAACAAATACGGGATTGTCGGTAGTTTCTTACTTTACTGGGGTACTTTACAACCCAGAAAAAATATCTCCAGATTGATCGAGGCATTTTCCAAACTCAAAGAGACTCGTCTCAAACTGGTCATTGTCGGGAAAAAGGGTTGGCTGTACGACCAAATACTGGATCAAGCCCGGAAGCTGGGGATTGCCAACCGGGTTATATTTACCGGTTTTGCTCCCACAGAGGATCTTCCCGCGTTGATCAAAGCCAGTCGAGCCTTTGTTTTACCCAGTCTCTATGAAGGCTTTGGCATACCGGTAGTGGAAGCTCAGGCGGTGGGAGTCCCGGTAGTTGTTTCGGCCGTTAGCTCTCTTCCGGAAGTCACCGGTGAGTCTGGGATTTTTATCGCCGACCCGAACTCTGTCGAAAGTATTCGAGAGGCTTTAGAACAAGTCATGACTCTCTCGGCCGGCGCCAAAGGTAAAATTATCAAAGCCGGTAAGGAAAACGCCAAGCGCTTTGATTGGGATTCCTCCGCTCAGAAAATTATCTCCATCTTAAAAAAACTATGAAAATTGCCAATCTAAAGCTAACAGCCAAAGGTGTCGCATTTGTCGATAAGGACGGGAACAGCCTGAGTGTATCCACCGCTTTCGGCAAGATCCTCCACCGTTTTGCTAACTATTTTCTTGATTTGGAACTTTTCTTTCTTTGGCTTGTTGGCGCTCTTCCTAGTCATCTACTCAGAAGGATTTTTTATCGTTTGGCCGGTATTCGGCTCGGACGGGGTTCCACTTTTCATATGGGAGCCAGGTTCTATCTTCCAAAAAATATTTCCGTCGGGGAAGATACTATTATTGGTGACCATGCCTTTATTGACGGTCGGGCTAAAGTCTCTATCGGGAGCCATACCGACATTGCTTCGCAACTCATGATCTATAACTCAGAGCACGACCTATCTGACCCTGGTTTTCGGGCCACAGAAGAGCCGGTTACCATTGGTGACTACTGTTTTATCGGCCCTAGAGTCATTATTATGCCCGGTGTTCATATTGGGGACGGCGCCGTTATCGCCGGCGGTGCAGTTGTCACGAAAGATGTTGCACCAGGCACCATTGTTGGTGGGGTTCCGGCCAAGTTGATAGGCGAAAGACAGCTCAAAAAATATCAATACACATTAGGTCGGCCTAGATTGTTCCAATGAAGAAAAATCCTTACTTGGTCTTACTGGTTTCCATTATTTTTCTTATCGGTGTCCTTTATCTTGTTTTACCGTCACCTTCTCTTCCGGATCTTTCAGAGTCCGCCAGATCGGACGAAGCGGGGGATACTTGGCAGAACCCGGATCAAAAGGGCTTTTATTCAGATCTTACCCGGAGTCAGGTCCTTTCCGATCTCCAATCAAAATTCATCGTCACGTTCGGTAATCTTGTTATCCCCAGTTATCGGCTTAATTATCGGGTGGAAGAAGCTTACGAGCTTGTTCGTGACCAGCTGAATAGCAACTATCTAGAAGAAGTGGTTTACCCGCTTCGTGAATCGTTATTTATCAATGGCTGGGAACCCAAGAATGCCCCACGATATGCTCATCTGGCTCCAAGAGATATCCCCGACATTTCCCTTCATGGAGTTGTCTATGCGGCCAAAATTACTCTCAAACCTGTCTATTCGGCTGTCTGGGCCAGACTCTTAATTTGGACACTGATATTCCCTGCTACCTACTTGGTTTTCCTTTCTGTCAAAAAATCATTGAACAAAGTAAATGACTAAGGTCGACTTGTCCATTATTTCTG
This sequence comes from uncultured Pseudomonadales bacterium, assembly GCA_964357975.1. Lineage (GTDB taxonomy): Bacteria > Patescibacteriota > Microgenomatia > UBA1400 > MFAQ01 > UBA10133. Next base: position 32,484 of record CAYHNG010000001.1, on the reverse strand, counting down.
TTTCCTACAATACTCGGCAGATCATGCAAGACTGCTTGGAGTCAATCCTCAAATACACCAAAGGACTAAATTATGAAATCATCGCCGTAGACAATGGTTCCACCGACGGCTCATTAGAGATGCTTCGTGATTTTTCCCGGAAACACTCCGAGCTTATCTTAGTCGATGCCCATGCCAACGTCGGTTTTGGCAGAGGTAATAATTTGGGAGTCAAACAGGCGAAAGGCGAGTATATTCTCTTTTTAAACTCCGACACTCTTTTGTTCGACAATGCCCTGAAGTCGGCGGTCGATTATGTCCGCAAACACCCCAAGATAGGGGCATACTCCTGTCAACTTCTCAATGCAGATCATTCATTTCAGCCGTCGGGAGGTCATTTCCCCACTTTGGGAAATTTACTGGCTTGGCAATTTTTTATTGACGACCTGCCGCTAGTCGGTCGGTTGATTTCTTCCTTTCATCCTCAAAGAAGTTCCTATGACAATAATCAAGAACTGGATTGGGTCACTGGAGCTTTCATGATCGTCCCCAGAAAACTCTTTGATCAAGTTGGTGGTTTCGACGAAAAAATCTTTATGTATACGGAAGAAATGGAGCTCTGTTACCGTTTCTCTAAGCTTGGCTACGTCACTGCTTATCGGAGTAAGCCGGCCATTGTTCATCTGGGGGGTGCCTCCAACGGCTCGGTTTTTGCTATCACGAGTGAGGTGAAATATATGATTTATTTCTGGCAGAAACACATGCCCGCATGGCAGCTCCCTCTGGTAAAGTTTGCGTTCCTCATGGGTTCATTGCTTAGGTTGTTAATATTTGGGATAATCAAAGGTGATGAAAAAGCTCGTCGAGCCTACCTCCAGACTCTTAGACTCATTATATAAATATTTGTTTGCGGCGGTCTTAATCTTTATTCCGTTGTACCCAAAATTTCCCTTATTCACCGTCCCCTTTACCTACGTGGCTATTCGCGCCGAAGATTTTCTGATTGCTCTTGTCTGGTTAGTTTTCCTCATTCGTCTCGTAGTTCAAAAGCAAATCAAGTTCCCACATATCAGTTTTCAGTTCGGCGTCTTCTTCTTTGTCGCTTTTATCTCCAGCCTCTCTGCCATACTAATAACTAAGAACATTGAACCTCTTCTGGTCTTACTCCATTTGGCTAGACGACTTGAATATATGTCTGTCTTTTTCCTTATCTACTGGGCGGGGAAAGAGTCGGGTACGCGACGCTACTTCTTGGAATTGTCGGTGCTTCCGGCAGTGGGGGTTTTTATCTACGGGATTGCCCAGATTTATTTTGGAGCACCCGTTATCTCCACTATGAATGCCGAGTCAAGTAAGGGCATTGCCATGTTTCTCCGACCGGGTGTCACCTTAAATAGTACTTTTGCCGGTCACTACGATCTAGCAGTCTATCTCACCATGATCCTGACCTTTCTGGTAGCCATCAGTGCCTCTTTCAATACTTGGATCAAGCGCTTACCCTTTCTGTCTTTGTTTGTTGTTTTCCTTTGGCTTTTTATGCAAGCCGGTTCCAGAATTTCACTCGTCAGTCTGGTACTTTCGGTTTGCTTGGTCTGCTTCCTCTATCGCCGGTATCTGCTGGGATTTATTTTTGTTTGTCTCATCTTTGCTTTCATTGCCACGTCTTCCCAATACATTAGTCGTTTCAAAAGTATCTTCCGGTTAATCACTACTCATACTTCACAGCTGATGATTCGTTCCGTTTACGCCGCCCCAATAACTAATAATCCCGCACCAACAACTCCGCCAGACATCTCTACCAACATTCGTTTAAATGTTGAGTGGCCCCGAGCCATTCGCGCTTTCTATAAAAATCCCTTGTTGGGGACCGGTTACTCATCCATTAGTTTGGCCACCGACAACGATTATCTCCGGGCTTTGGGCGAAACCGGTCTGTTGGGTTTATTTTCTTTTCTGGCTCTTTTACTGGGGCTGGGCAAGACCTTATTTGGCCGCATCAAAAACGCTACGGGCATCGATAAGGTTATAGTTGTCTCCGCCATCGGTATTTTTATCTCTTTCTTAACCACAGCCAGCTTTATTGACGTTTTTGAATCGAGTAAAATTGCCATACTCTTCTGGGCCTTTATGGGATTAGCATTTAGTACGCCTTCAAAATGATCAAAAAATTTCTTATCCTCTCGGTTTTAGTTCTCGCCCTTACCTTAAGGCTTTATAAGATCGATAACCCGGTTGCCGACTGGCATTCTTTCCGTCAAGCGGATACCGCCTCGGTTAGCCGTAACTTTATTGAAAAAGGAGTCAACCTTCTGGTTCCTACCTATCACGACAACTCCAACATTCAGTCCGGTAAAGACAACCCGAATGGTTACCGCATGGTTGAGTTCCCTTTGTACAACCTTCTTCACTACACCGTCTACCAAATCCATCCCGCTTGGGGAGTCGATATGTCTGGCCGGCTGACTTCTGTTTTTTTGTCGTTAATTTCTCTGTACTTTGTCTATTTGATTGGCCGGAAACTCTCCGGATTCTTTGTGGGTTTCATCGCGGCTTTGTTTATGGCCATCCTCCCTTTCAATATCTACTATTCGCGCGTTATCCTCCCGGAACCTCTCATGATTGCCTCACTTCTAGCCTCGTATTGGTATCTCATCAAAATGTCCGAAAGTATCGGTGTTAAAAAAAGACTCTTTCTCCTTCTTTGTTCAATTCTCCTGGCTATTGCCGTCTTGGTCAAACCCTTTGCCGTCTTTTTTGCTCTGCCTCACGCGGCCATTGTTTTTCGCTCTTGGGCCAAAGGAGAGCTCAATACCCTGGACATTATTCTTTTTGGTTTTCTGGGAGGATCTCCATTCGTCTGGTGGCGTTATCACATCCTCAACTATCCGGCCGGAATCCCGGCCAGTGATTGGTTGTTAAATTCCGGCGGTATTCGCTTCCGACCGGCCTGGTTCCGCTGGCTCTTTAGCGAAAGAATAGGGAAACTCATTCTGGGCGTCTACGGCACTACCTTTTTGATGCTTGGGCTCATCGCCAAACCCAAGAGAGAAGGGGTCGCCTACTGGCTCTGGGCCATTGGCATGCTGCTCTATTTCTCGGTGGTAGCCGGAGGCAATGTTCAGCACGATTATTACCAGGCCATCATTATTCCTTTCATCTGTTTTCTCTTGGCTAAGGGAGTGGCGTTGGTCCTCAGTTTATCCCGAACTACTTATTCCCGTTTTCTCACCATCCTCATGACCGTCATTATCTTTGTCGCCATGATTTCATTGTCTTGGTACGACATCAAGGGCTACTATCAGATTAACAACTGGCCGATAGTTGAAGCCGGAAAAGAGGTTGAAAGGCTGACGCCCAAAGACGCCAAAGTGATTGCCCCGTACAATGGCGATACTGCTTTTCTCTATCAAACCCACCGCGCGGGTTGGCCTCTCGGTTATGATATTGAAGATAAAATGGCCAAAGGTGCCGCTTACTACGTTTCCGTTGTCTATGACGACGAGGCTCGTGCTCTGGAGAAAAAATATACTTTGATTGAGAAAACAGATCGTTTTATTATCATTAAACTCACCCAATAAATGAAAATATTAATGCTTACCCCATATCTGCCATACCCGGACAGCTCCGGCGGTCAGATCAGAACCCAAAACCTTCTCAAACATCTCTGTAAAAATCACGAAATCACTCTGGTGTCTCTGATAAAGGATGCCAAAGAAAATGACAACATCAAACATCTCCTGAAGTACTGCAAGAAAGTCATGACTTTTCAGCGGAGTGCCACCCCCTGGACGCTGAAAAATATTCTCAAAACAGGTTTTTCCTTCGATCCTTTTCTTATCGTCAGAAACTTTGCTCCCGGTGTCAAGGAAGCAGTCACTAAGGAGCTGGAAACCGGTGAGTACGATCTGGTTCATGCCGAGACTTTTTATGTCATGCCCAGCATCCCCAAAACCCATTTACCCATCATTTTGGTTGATCAAACTATCGAGTACTTGGTTTATCAGCATTATGTCAACGAAACGGCTCCTTGGTATCTCAAGCCCTTGCTTCAGATTGACGTCGAAAAAATGAAATACTCCGAGAGATTCTATTGGCGCAAAGCTTCACAGGTAGTGGCCGTTTCCGAAGCTGATAAAAGAGAGATGCTCAAGCTTGAGCCCGATCTGGCCGTTGAAATCGTTCCCAATGGCGTTAATCTTGACCTTTTTAGAAAGAAAACCAACTGGAATACCCAAGAAAAGGCTATTTTACTCATTAGCAACTTTAAGTGGCTGCAGAATGTAGAAGCGGCTCACTTACTTATCAACAAGGTTTTCCCCTTGGTCCAAGCGAAAGTTAAAGGAGTTAAGCTCTGGATTATCGGTCAGCACGTACCGAAAGAGATTCTGGATATCAAAGCAAAGGATATCTTGGTCAAATCGGTGCCTGAGGAAGATGTTCAAACCTTGGTCGACGCCTGGCATGACGCTACCGTTTTCGCCTCTACGATCAAAGGGCCGGGTGGTACTAGGCTCAAAAACCTGGCCGCCATGGCTAGTCAATTACCGATCGTCTCCACCAAAGTTGGTGTCGAGGGTTTGATGGTCACGGACAAAAAGCACGTTCTAATTGGCAATACGCCTCTTAAAATTGCCGATTTACTGGTAAAAGTGATAAAATCACCCCGTTTGGCAGAGCAATTGGCTCTGTCCACCAGGCACCACGTCGAAAAGAACTTCGACTGGCGGATAATCGCCGGCGGCCTGGACTCCCTCTACAACAAACTTGGTAAAAAATGAAAAAAAAATATCAATACGATTTGGCGGTCATTATCGTCAACTACAACACGAAACAACTGTTGGATGACTGTCTCAACTCGGTTTTTAAGGCCGATCAGCCCAAAGACGGTCTTCAGGTTATTGTAGTCGATAACGGCTCTAAAGATGGCAGTCTGGAGCTTCTTGATCAAATGGAAAAGAAGCACCCCAACCTCTTGACCATCGCCAATTCGGAAAATTTGGGCTTTGCCAAGGCTAATAATATCGGTGTCGACAGTAGCGATGCCAAACACATTCTTTTCCTAAACTCCGATACCGTCGTCAAGCGTTATAGTTTGGTTAAGCCGCTCAAGTTTCTTCAGGACCACCCTAAAGTCGGTGCGGTCACCATAAAACTATTCCTTAAAGACGGTACCATCGACTACGACAATCACCGGGGGTTTCCCACTCCATGGGCCGCATTGACTAAGTTTTCCGGACTGTCCGGTTTGTTCCCCAAGTCAACCTTTTTCAATAGTTATCACTTGGGTTATCGCGGCCTGGACAGAATCCATCAGATTCCTGTCGCTGCCGGATCGTATATGATGATGCCGACCAGACTTTTCCGTCAAATTGGCATGTGGGACGAAACCTATTTCTTTTACGGAGAGGACATTGACCTCTGTTTCCGTATCAACCAAGCCGGATACAAAATAATATATTACCCCAAAGTTAGTACTCTGCATTTGCGAGGAGCTTCTTCCGGTCTGAGGAAGGAGAATGCCAAGACGGCAGTTTCCAGCAAAGCTAATCGACTGAGAGTGGCCAGAGCCTCCACCGATGCTTGGAAAATTTTCTACAAGAAGTTTTACTCCGATAAGTATCCTTTTGTCGTTACGGCTACCGTGATTACCGGCATTACTCTATTGGGTAATATCCGGGTATTAAAACACAGACTCACCAAATGAGAATAGGTATCGACGCTCGACTGTATGGTCTGGAACATGCCGGACTGGGTAGATATGTGATGCAGCTCGTGGAGAATGTCCTTAAGTTAGACAAAAAGAATGACTACGTTCTTTTTGTCAGATCCGCTCACAAAGATGTCTTCTCGGGCCATAAGAGAGTCAAGGTGGTCGAATGCAATATTCCCATTTATGGCCTTGCGGAGCAAATTGTCTTACCCTTCGTCTTTGCCAAAGAAAAATTGGACCTCCTTCATGTTCCTCACTTCAATGCCCCCTTACTTTACCCCCATAAGTTTATCCTTACTGTTCACGACCTAATCAAACACGATTCCAAAGGTCCCGAGACAACTACCAGGTCTCCGATGCTTTATGCTCTCAAAAGGCTGGGCTATCTTTTTCTTACCAAGACGATAGCTTTTAGGGCGGCAGCCATACTTGTTCCATCCGGCTTTGTTCGAGATGATTTGGTAAAACGGCTCAAGATTCCGGCCGAAAAGATCACCGTTACTTATGAGGCTACCTCGTCAAGTTTGCACGAGGTCGCACTACCACCGGAACAAATTAAAAACATTCTCAGCCAATACGGACTGTCTCAGCCGTTTATCGTTTATACCGGCAGTCTCTACCCGCATAAAAACGTTGATCTCTTGATTGAGGCGGTGGTCAAACACAATCTCCGCAAAGAGGTTGACCTGCAACTGGCTCTTATCTGTTCTCGTTCGGTGTTTTGGGAAAGAACTCATGAAAAGATCAAAAATAGGGGACTGGAAGATACGGTTAAAATGCTTGGCTTCCTGGATGACACCAATCTCTCTAAGATATACAGTTTGGCCTTAGCCCTTGTTCATCCCAGCAAAATCGAAGGATTTGGGTTAACCGGTCTTGAAGCCATGAGTGTGGGGCTCCCGGTGATTTCCTCAAACGCCAGCTGTCTTCCCGAGGTCTATGGCCAAGCGGCTCTATTTTTCGATCCGGGAAGCGTTGATAATCTGGTAAAAAGCCTTGACGCCCTCATCCGAGATCCAGCTCTGCGTGAACAACTTGCTGAATCCGGCTACCGGCAGGTTCGAAAATACTCCTGGAAAAAAATGGCCAAAGAGACTATCTTGGTTTATAGCTCAATAAAAACGAATTGACTTTCTAGCCCTCTCAATGAAAAACAAAATGAAACTTGCCCTCGTTTATGACAGAATCAATAAATTTGGCGGTGCTGAAAGACTCTTGCTCAGTTTGCATCGGCTTTATCCGGAGGCGCCCATCTATACTCTGGTTCACGAACCAAAATCCTCTCGATGGGCTGAAGGAATAAGGGTACTTCCGACCTTTCTCAACAAAATGGTTTTTCTTCGGGCTCGGCATGAGTGGTTAGCCCCCATCGCTCCTTTAGCTTTTGAAACCCACGATTTATCGGACTTTGATATTGTCATTAGCGTCACAAGCAGTGATGCCAAGTCGGTCGTCACCAAACCAAATCAGCTGCATATCTGTTACTGTTTAACTCCAACCAGATATTTTTGGAGCGGGGAATCTGAGTACTCAACGGATAAAAAGTTTAAGCTCCTTCCTAAATTCATTAAGGAATATTTTAGATCAGTCGATTTGGTTACTTCCCAAAGACCGGATGAGTATATTTCTATCTCAAGTGAAGTACGTAATAGAGTAAAAAAATACTACAAAAGAAATTCTCAGGTAGTCTATCCTTCAATTGAGGAAAAGTTTTTCACTAAAACACCAATTTCTCTTGATAAAAGAGACTATTATTTAGTCGTTTCCAGGTTGGTTCCTTACAAAAAAGTAGATCTGGCGATCTCTGCCTTCAACCGGTTGGGTCTTCCCTTGGTCGTTATTGGTACCGGAAGTGAAGAGGCACGCCTAAAGAAAATGGCGGCGTACAATATATCATTTGTTGGTGCGGTCGAAGACCGGAGACTAATTGAGTACTATCGACACGCCCAAGCTCTTGTTTTTCCACAAGATGAGGATTTTGGTCTGGTGCCTTTAGAGGCTCAAGCTTCAGGTACTCCGGTAATTGCTTTTGCCAAAGGAGGAGCCTTGGAAACCGTGATTCCCAACAAAACCGGCTATTTTTTCAATGACCAAAGTGAGGAATCACTCGCCAATGCTGTTCGCCAATTTGAAAAAAAGAAATTCCTCCCCGAAGATTGTGTTCAAAACGCAGAAAGATATAATTTCCACAACTTTTCTTCCCGGTTTGAGGCCATGATTAATTATTACTACGATAGTTACCGGCAGCCCTTTTAGACGATTTGCCCAACGCTTCCGCATTTATCCTTTTTGCACACCAAGATTCCACCATTTCCTTCAACGATTACCACATCATTTAAACCTATAATGGCAATTTTCATTTTGCTTTCACTGTAGCAGAAGGCATTGGTACTCTCAATTTCTACGGTACCGCCGTTTTTGGGAGACATGTCGTTATCGGCATAGTATTTGTCCAGTGACTCCCATGTTCCGAAATCTGTCCACTCAAACGGGTGCTCAATCACCAAAAACTTTCGATCGGGGATTGCTTTCTTTGTAACTTCTTCCAAAGCCCCCTTGGGCATTTTTTGAAACTCGGTTCTTATATCCGATCCGGTGGCAATTTTGGCTAAAGGTCCATACCAGTCCGGACGATACTTGTGAAACATTTTGAGTAAGTTGTTTGGAGTCATCGAGGTGTGGTTGGTATGAACCAAAAGTCTTCCGGTTTTAAAATTATCTCGGATCTTTTCCAGATCATTTCGGTATACGAACTCGTCAACTTCAAAGATCTTGGCCTCACCCAATTCGCCTACCTGTTTACCTTTCAACAAGAAATCGACGCCCTTCAGCATTCTGGTGGGGACAAAACCTCCGGAAATATACTGATCGGAACTTGTGGCCAGTTTCTCAGCCAGGTCCATGCTTAGAAAAAACTTCTCGGAAGGATTTCTCAGCACATCTACCTGTATCAAGAAAAATGGCTCATCACCTCTACCCAGTTTCTTCAACAGAGCTGCTGCCAGTCCCGTAGCGGGCCCCTGGTTTCTCGACTCAGGTTCAAGGAATATATTGTCCTCTACGACTTCCGGAACTAGTTTTTTGATTATCTTCGCCTGTTCCTGGTTGGTTTGGATGAATATTTCCTCAGGTTGATATCTGTTTCTGAGCATTTCCCAGTTAAGCTCAAACAGGGATCGGTCAGCGATTAGGGGTAAAAATTGTTTTGGGAGAGTAGGCGTGCTCAGGGGCCACATTTTTGTGCCTACTCCTCCACAGATTATTACGGGTATCATATTCAAGCATTATAACGCACCCAATGCAACCAATATTTAGGTTAAAATATACTCACTACTTATGGTTTACGATATTTTAAAACGGATCATGGATATTGTCGGGGCGATTATTATGGGCATCCTTTTCCTTCCAATTTGGATTATTATCCCCATCCTGCTCAAGCTGGATTCCAAGGGGCCGATTTTTTATAAGCCTGAACGGGTAGGGAAGGACGGTAAGATTTTTCGGATGTATAAGTTTCGTTCCATGAAAATGTTCGAAGTTGAGGGCAGGGTAGTTCACGCCGTGGAGTTTTGGAAACACAACCCCAAACTATTTGAAAAATATAAAAAGAATGGGTGGAAACTGGAGCTCGACGAGGACCCACGTATCACCAAGCTGGGAAAAATTCTTCGCCAAACCAGTATCGATGAAATGCCTCAAGTGATCAACGTTCTTCGGGGAGAGATGAGTGTTGTGGGGCCAAGAGCTTACGTGGAACCTGAGTTGATGGATGCCAAGAAGCGTTATGGCCGGACGATTGCCAAAGTCATCAAAGAAAGCCTTTCGGCCAAACCGGGCATCACCGGACCATGGCAGGTTTCCGGAAGAAATGAGATTCCTTGGAATCAGAGGGTAGCCATCGATGCCGATTATGCCAAGAGGCGTTCGATCCTTTACGATATCTACATTATCCTCAAAACGCCGTTTGCTATGATTAGTAAGTGGTAAATTAAATATTATATGAAAATCAAACTTGAGTTCAACAAAAAAATTCTGTATTTCCTAATCCCTCTTGGTGCCATCATTTTATTGCTTGGCGGCTTGGGACTTTATGGCTATTTCACCTCCAAATCGTTTGCCCCCAATATTCAAGCCCTGCAACAGACCGGCTCCAAGCTCTCTGCCGCTTTTCAAGGTCAAGATTTGGTTGTAGCCAAGTCCGAAGCCCAAAGCTTAACCAAGCAGGTGGCCGACCTTGATGCCAAGTATCAACAAGTTAGTTGGCTTGGATCGGTACCCTTTTTGGGGGTTTATCAACAAGATGGCCAGCATGGGATTAATGCCGGAAAATATCTGATCAAATCGGTTGAAACATTAATTGCTTCCGTAGAGCCGTACGCCGATCTGCTTGGTTTCAAAACCAGCGCCGCCACACCCTCAGGCCAGCCCAAAGCTCAGTCTATTGAAGACAGAATTGTTTTTATGGCACAGACCTTGGATAAAATCAGTCCTGACTTGGAAAAAGTAGAGGCAGACATGGCTGCTGCTCAAAAAGAACTGGACCAGGTAGATCAGGCTCGTTATCCGGAAACCATTTCCGGAAAAAATATCCGAAGTAAAATTGTTGAAATAAAGTCCACCGTTGCAGAATCTTCTCAATTATTGTCTCAAGCTAAGCCGCTGATAAAACTTTTACCTGACTTGCTCGGAAATCCAAACTCAAAGACTTACATGGTACTTTTTCAAAACGACGCCGAGCTCAGACCAACCGGTGGCTTTATGACCGCCTATGCTTTCCTGAGGGTCTCCAAAGGTCGCATCGAACCTCTATCTTCGTTTGATATCTACGATCTGGATGCCCGTTTTAACAAGAAAGTTCCCTCTCCTGATGCGGTCAAAAAATATCTCAACGAAACTTATCTCAATCTCAGAAATTCCAACATGTCACCGGATTACAAAGTTTCTATGGACCTTTTTTATAAGTACTACAAAGATATTCCCGGCTTTCCTCACCCCGATGCTATTGTGGCCATCGACACTCATTTTCCGGTTGAGATCCTAAAAATTATTGGTTCCATTGGAGTCGGTGGTTGGGGGAACTTTGGACCTCAAAATGATCCTGCCTGTGACTGTCCTCAGGTGGTTTACCAGCTAGAGCTCATCGCCGACAAACCCGTTGCCGGTTTCAAGGCTGGGCGTAAAGCCGTGTTGGGACCTCTGATGCATTCAATGTTAGCGAACGCCATGGGCAGCCCCAAACACACTTGGCCCAAGCTCGTCAATGTGGTTCTCGACGCAATCAAACAAAAACATTTGCTCTTTTACTTCTTGGAGGACAAAACTCAAAAGATTGCCGAAGATTTTAATGCCGCGGGTAGAATTCGACCTTACTCTTATGACTATCTTCATATCAACGATGCCAATTTTGGCGGAGCCAAGTCGGACATGTATATTACCCGCGAAGTGGAGCAAGAAATTGTGAAATCCGGGGACGTGGTCACCAAAACCGTTTCCGTTAGCTATAACAATCCTCGAAAGGGGAGTAACTGCAATCTGGAAGCCGGCCAGCTGTGTCTTAATGGTGTATATCGAGATTACGTCAGACTACTTGTTCCCAAAGGCTCCAAGCTTATCTCTGTCGTCGGATCTGAGGTGAAAGAACAGGTTTCCGAAGATCTGGACAAAACAGTTTTCGAGGCCTTCTTTACCATGAGGCCACAGTCCAGCAGCAAAATTGTTTTCAAGTATGAGTTGCCGCCTTTGGAACTGTCTACTTATAGAATGATGATTCAAAAACAGCCCGGAACACCCTCTATCAAACACACCATAGTTTTCAATGGCAGTCAGCTGGTGGTGGATGTAGATCAGGATAAGGAAGTGACTCTAAACTAAGTGAATGCTTCGTACTCCGATACGGGTATTATTGTGCGGGTCGTCGACTCCGGTGAAGCGGATAAGTTTATTAGCGTCATCTCCGAAAATCACGGTCTAAGCATTTTTCTGGCCAGAGGAGTCAGACGTCCCACTTCCAAAAAATCTTCTCATCTCGACTTGTTTAACCTGATCAAGTTTAGTGTTGGTAGGGGAGACAGCCCTAGATTTTTGCACCAAGTGGAATCGGTTTCTTATTTCCCCGGCATCAAATTAAACTACCACAAGGTTGGGATATCTTTGACAATTATGGAAATTCTTACCAATACTTTACCGATTGATGTGGAGGACCGGGAAATCTTTCTCTCACTAAAATCATTTCTGGAAGGGCTGGACAAAGCCGAAGATCGGAAAGATATTAATGAACTCAGTCGCCGTTTCGGGCTCTTCCTTCTGCGTCATCTAGGGTATCCGCCTCCCAAGTCTCCCGAAAAAGATAATCTATCATCATATTTCGAAGTTATCATGAACCGCAAAATTATCAGTAAAGATATAAAATAAAGAGCACTTCGTAAAAATGGTTTGAGATTCCTCCACTCATTTCATTCGGTCGGAATGAGATTAACTGTCATCCTGAGCGAAGTCGAAGGATCTCACTCCACACGTCATTGCGCTTGTCCGCCTCTGGCGGAAGGAGGTAATCCGACGCGGCCCGCTGGTCCCCGAAGGGGGAAATCTATATAATAAACTCATGAAAATAATACACATACTTCCAATATTTATATTTGCCTTGTTGCTCGCCGGCTGTGGGCCTCAGAAAGCCCCCGCCCCGACTATCAACAAGAATCAGCCGCTCGTCACCAAACTGCTGGTCAACGAACTGCCTCTCCAAGACCGTCCGTTTACCGTCTTGGTCCCTCATGCCACCAATCGTTTGTTTACCTATGTCACCATTGGAGCGGAAAAGGCTCAATCGGCCTCGGTGGATTTGGAATACCAGTCGGGGGATCTTCTTAAGGGGGCGCGGGCTTCAATTGATACACCTATCCCCAACACCTTTATCAAAGCGATCATCTTGGGCAGCTGTTCCACCGGTGGCAAGTGTACTTTTGATACCGATCTTAAGTCCGGCACGGAAAAACTTAAATTAACTTTCCCCGGCCAGGACGTGACCCATGTTCTCAAAGGGGACTTTGTCTTTTTGACCGGTCAGAAAAACCTGCCCGATGGCAAGGTAATTTTCGAACCCTCAAAGCTCACTGCCAAAGAAAATTTGATCATGCTCAACTCTTTTGGACTCCCCAAGCCGGTCAATCAAGAGATTTTGCTCTACCCGGTCGTGTTTTCGTCAACTAACGACAAAGTCATTTCCGGTACACTTACCCTTAATCAAATAGGAGTGGTCTCTGCCGCCATCTACGACGGCCAAAACTACCTCCCTCTCAAGATTTCCCAGAAAGATAACGTTGTGACTGTCGCTCTCAATCAAAAACCTTGGTCGATGAAAGCCGAGATCACTAGGGACGATGAAAAAGGCTCGAAAGAATCCCTGTCCCTCTATCTTCTCGGCCCCATTGTTCTATATAAATAACCAAAAAAAACGCCCCGCAAAATGCGGGGCGCGACGAACAGGAGTTTACCTGCGGGTGATCTTCAGATCACCGAATTCTTGGGCGATGGCCTCAAAAACTGACGGCTCGATCTCCGACCATTCGAACGGGTCGGCTTTTTCAACGGTCAGTTTGTACTGATAGACCGAAACTCCCACCACACCGGAAATTTGCATGACTTTCTCGACGATCGAGCGACCATGACTGCCCAGTTTGCGCAAATCCGGGTCGGAGGCGCGCAAAGGCCGAGAGAAGTGACCACTTCCGTCTTCGGTCAAATTGACTTTGGTGTTGAAGCCGTGATAGCTCGGGTTGGGGAAGGACTCGACTTCCACCGCCGTTCGCGCGTTGCGAGTTTCGATAATGGCCGAGTTCAGAATCATTTTTTCGACGATGGCATCAATGCGCTCATCGACCGCGAAACCTCCGAACATCGACACGCTGACCTCGTAGGTCTTGACGAAGACATGTGTCACACGTTTCGTCTGGTTGAGATCAATCACCATCAGGGCGATCGCCATGCCATGCTTCCGGACCAGATCGACAATGTCGATCCGTTCCATCGGGAAGCTGAACATTTCAATCGGCATGGTTTTGAGAACTTGGGTTTTGGTTATGTAATCCGCCCACGAGGCACGAGGCTGATCCTTGCTGATCGAGACATGAATGGTCTGCATTTCTTCTCCTTAAGCTTGAAGTATTTAAAGTTCACTTCCGACCGGTAAGGGGCAAAAGACTATGGGGTGAATACTACTACTGTTTGATCCAAAAGTCAAGCCTATACCGCCCACACATTCCTTTTTCACAGCTACTTTACACACCCCTTGACATCATCAATAACGTGTATCATACTAAAAAGTGGTGACAAGTGGTGAAGTAACCTATAAACACCACACGCCTGCCTTATGAATTATGTTTACTGGACTCTACTACCATCGGCTGGAAGCCAAAGGACGCCTAGCTATTCCACAGGCCTTCAGGGAAGGACTAGCATCCGGTGGAGTCATCACCTCGGGGCTGGATGGCTGTCTATTTCTTTTCCCCAGCTCATACTGGCAGAAGTTCTCCGAAAAGCTGGCCTCCCTACCGCTCACCAATCAGGCAGCGCGAAATTTGACTCGTCTCTTGGTTCAGTCGGCCGTCGATCTCAATTTAGACGGACAAGGAAGAACGCTTCTCCCCGAATATCTAAGGCTTCAAGCCAATCTAAAAAAACAGGTGGTCGTCGCCGGGTCCCTGACCAGAATTGAAATCTGGGACCAAGAGATATACCATCAGCACCTTGATTTAATAGCGCAAACAATCAATGACGGGGACTCTCTTAACTCCCTAAATCTATGATGAACCAAATCGACAGACACTTTCCGGCCTACAAAGGCGAGCTCAAAAAACTCTATGGTTTCCGTCCGGGTTTCCGATTTCTCGATCTTACTCTCGGTGACGGAGGGCACACTCAAGAAGCTCTCGAAGCCGGTTGTCGAGTTGTCTCTTTTGATATCGACGAGGATGCCATCCAAAGAGCCACCGGTTTTATTAAAGCTTTCAGCCCCATTATTATCGATGGCCAAGATGAAACCGCCACTGTTCCCCAAAACTTTGACTGGATCATTATCAAAAGTAATTTTATTAAGGCAGCCGAGATCTGTGACAGACTTTCTCTTTCGAGCTTTGACGGAATCATGGCCGATCTGGGACCTTCGCAGTTTCAGATTCTTGCCGAAGGCAGAGGTTTTAGTTTTTCAGGGAACGAGCCGTTAGATATGAGACTGGATCAATCACTGGGGGTTACGGCGGCAGATCTTTTGGCCGTTCTCAACGAAGGTGAACTAAGAGAATTATTCTCTATGGCCGACGAACCTTTTGCTAAACCCATTGCTCGTATCATCGCTAAGCAAAGGCAAATTTCCCCCATCGTCACCACCAAACAGCTCAGTGACCTTATTACGAAGATCAAGAAGTTCCGAACCGAAGGCCGTATTCACCCTGCCACCAAAGTATTTATGGCCTTACGCATGGCCGTCAATCTTGAAAGAGAAAACATCCGGCTTCTCTTACCTCAATTACCGGGATTGCTCAGTAAAGATGGACTCATGGGGATTATTAGTTTTCATTCCGGGGAGGACAAACTTGTCAAAGACTTTATTGATGATTCCGAAACCAAAGGGATCCTCAGCGCTATTAACCAAAAACCTATCGAACCTTCGATTAAAGAATTATCAATCAGTCAACGTACCAGAAGTGCCAAACTACGACTCGCCAAAAAAAATATTTAGTTACCGAACCGCTCTCATCTTCACGGGTATCGTTTTATTTGTAGTTGCAGCTATCAACCTTATCGGCACCAACATCTTATCCACACAAGGCTTTGCCGTCAGCGAGTCGGAGACCAAAACTCTTCGCTTAGAAAAAGAAAACCAAAAACTATCTGTTAAGATAGAGGAAGCCACAACTCTGGCTAGCCTCAACAAGCTGGCTGAGGAAGGTGGATTTATTAGGTCAAAAAGTATTGTTTTCGTTCCCACCACCTCTACTTTTGCCTCCAGATAATTCATGCTCAATAAATTGGGGATCACGCAGAGCCGACTTAGGGTTATAACCTTTTTAATCCCCATTATTTTTCTAATCTTGATTGCCCGGTTGTTTTATTGGATGATTTTGCGTGGACCGGAACTTCAAGCCAAGTCTGATCGCCAGCATCAAATAGTGACCATTCTCAAAGCAAAGAGAGGAGACATTCTGGATTCGGAGGGAGGAATTCTCGCCGGAACTAAAAATCTCTATCATCTATTTGTCTATAAACCACAGCTAGTCATCTCCAAAAACGATCTCATTGAGCAGTTGCTAACCTCTCTCACACCCGATCAAGAAGCCAGTACGGAGAGTGACCTGCGGCGGTATCTACAAGACCGCTTATCACTCACCTCAAACTGGGTATCTCTCAAACATTATCTTAGTTCGGAAGAGAGAGATAAAATCGAAAACCAAAAAATTTCCGGTTTGGGATTTGAAGACGAATACGTCCGTTTTTATCCGGAATCCAGTATGGCCGCTCAGATACTGGGTTTTGTTGGTCAAGATGCTGCGGGTCAAGAGCAGGGTTATTTTGGACTGGAAGGGTTCTTCGATCGCCTTCTCAAGGGACGTGAAGGCAAAGTACGGACCGAAAAAGATGGTGAGGGGAATCCCATTCTCATTGGTAATTACCAGTTTCTTCATGCGGTAGAGGGTAAATCCATCAGTACGACTATCGATAAAAAAATTCAATACATTACCGAAAACTTATTAAAAGAAGGCCTTGCTCGGTACGGTGCTTCGGCCGGAAATGTCATAGTAATGGAAGTTAAAACCGGCAAGATCAGAGCCATGTCGGCTTATCCAAACTATGATCCCGGCAAGTTTTCCGAGTTCGATAAAAATGTGTACAAAAACCCTATGGCGGCCGACTTATTTGAGCCCGGGTCAATTTTCAAACCCCTGGTTATGGCCGCCGCACTCAACGAAAAACTTGTCACCCCGGAAACCGTATGTGATCTTTGTTCCGGCCCAATTAATATCGGCATATACTCCATTAAGACTTGGGATGGCAAATATCGTGCATCTTCAACCATGACCGACGTCATTGTCCACTCCGATAATACGGGTATGGTCTTCACAGCTCGGAAATTGGGTCCGGACAAGTTTTCCGAATATCTAAAAAAATATGGATTTGGAAGAAAAACAAAAATTGAGATTCAGGAGGAAGTCACCGGTATTGTCAGAGAAGGAAAGGAGTATGGAGACATTGATCTGGCTACCAACTCTTTTGGGCAGGGAATCGCCATTACCCCAATACAAATGATTGCTGCCTTGAATACCCTCGCCAATAACGGTCGTTATATTGCCCCTACTTTAGTTGAGGGTAGTTCTCCAATCACTCGCGAGGTCCTCGTCCCTCAAGCCGTCTCCGACATCACCCAGATTATGGTCACGGCAGTTAACTCGGGAGAGGCCAAATGGGCCAAGCCGGTAGGACTTTCGGTCGCCGGAAAAACAGGCACTGCGCAGATTCCTATCGAAGGCCATTACGACCCTCAAAAAACCATTGCCAGTTTTATAGGTTTTTTCCCTGCCGAAAACCCACGCTTTACCATGTTGGTGTCGCTTCGGGAACCACAGACTTCTCAGTGGGGCTCCGAGACGGCAGCTCCACTCTGGTTTGGTATTGCCAAACAACTTTTGCTATAAAACCTCAAAGAGATTAGAATAAACTAAATGCTAAGCAGACTACGAGCACACAAGGTTTCTTTCAAGCACGCCTTAGACGGTTTTGTCCACAACATCAAAACTCAGCCAAACTTCAGGTTTCACCTCTTGGCCACACTCTGTGTTGTACTACTTGGAATTTACTTCTCGATTTCTTACTTCGAATGGCTGACCTTGGTCTTCACCGTCAACATGGTTATGGTGGCGGAAATGGTCAACACTTCTATTGAGTCTATGGTCGATCTCATTACTTTGGAAAGGCGTGAAGACGCCCGTATTGCCAAAGATGTCTCGGCCGGCATGGTGCTGATATCCGCACTTATGGCGGTCATCGTCGGATCGCTTATTTTTGTTCCAAAGATTATTAGCGCTTTGTAAACATGGATATATTACTTGGAGTTCTTATCGTTTCTTTTATTGTCCACGCCTTGTTAATTGTTCCTTTTGTCAATTTTCTCTACGGCCTAAAATTCTTCAAGAACAAAACCGCCATTTCCAAAGAGAAGGTCGACGAAGCTTCTGTCCACATTCGATCGAAGGCTAGGACTCCGGAGGGTGGAGGGCTTCTGATTTTGGTCGTCACCAGTTTTATTTTCGCCTTCGCTCTACCTTTACTTAGAAGACTCGGTTTCGAAATCACCCATGTCTATCCCATAAATGACGAGATAAACATCATCTTTTTTACCTTTATTTCTTTTGGTTTGTTAGGTCTCTACGACGATATCATCAAATTCTTTGAACTGGATAGGCAAGAGGGTTATACAGGTCTAAAAACCGGCTACAAATTTATGATTCAGGGGGCTCTGGGTATTATTATCGGCGCTATGATGTTTATCAATTTGGGCATAGATATTATTCACATTCCCTTTTTCGGCGTGATTCATTTTGGTTTCTGGTTTATCCCGACAGCCGCTTTTCTGATTGTGGCCTTTGCCAATGCAGTCAACATTACCGACGGTATGGATGGGTTGGCCTCCGGTTTACTGATGATTAGTCTCTTTGGTTTTCTCATTCTCTCTACTTCAATTTTAGATACACCACTCTCGATTTTTATTGCACTTTGGCTGGGAGGATTGATCGCCTTTCTTTATTTTAATGTCTTTCCTGCCCGTCTTTTTTTGGGAGATGTGGGGGCTCTGGCCTTCGGGGCCACCTTTGCCATGGTTGGTCTACTCACAGGCAAGGTGGTCGCCCTCATGATCGTCGGACTACCCTTTTTGGTTGACGGATTTAGCAGTTTAATTCAAATTACTTGGGTGAAGCTTTTCCATCGCCGCATACTCCCGATTGCTCCGTTACATTATCTACTTTTGAAAATTGGCTGGTCTGAACCCAAAATAGTCCAGAGATCCTGGCTGGTTGGCATTATGTTGGTTGTTTTTGGAATCTGGTTATCCATCATTTAGTTCATGAGACAAGCCGATTCAAAAAGTCGTCTACCTCTGGCCATTCTTTTTATCGGCATTGCCGTGGCTTGTTTTGGTTTACTGGCCATTTTTGATGCGTCGGTTATTGATGCCTACCGCACCTTTGGAGATAAATTTCATTACGTCAAGCAGCAAGCTCTCTGGCTTTGTGTTGGTATTATTGCCGCTCTGGTTGCCTCCAGCATTCCGCTGGACTGGATCAAAAAAAATGCCCATATTTTTTATGCCGCCACGCTCTTTTTGATGGTTTTGGTTGTCATACCGGGTATCGGTTCCAAGTTTCTAGGTGCTCGGAGATGGTTGGTTCTCGGTCCGGCCATCTTGCAACCATCTGAATTGCTCAAAATTGCTTTTGCTATTTATCTCGCCAAATGGTTGGAGATGGATAGAAACATCAAGCAGTTCTTGTTGCTGGTCGGTATAAATTCACTACTGATAATGCTACAGCCGGATCTGGGTACGGCTATTATCATAATTGGGGTTTCTTTTCTCGTCTATTATCTTTCCGGGGCAAAGTTAAAAGAAATTTTCTCTTTTAGCGCCATTTTACTAACCGCCATCTCCCTACTTATTCTTACTTCTCCCTATCGGCTTAATCGGGTTAAAACCTTTATGGATCCCACCACGGATCCACTTGGTACTTCGTATCATATTAATCAGGTTCTTTACGGTCTTGGCTCGGGAGGTATGGGCGGTGTTGGATTGGGTCGGTCCAGACAGAAATATGCATATCTTCCGGAAGCTACTACCGACTCGATTTTCGTTATTATCGCCGAAGAGTTTGGTTTTATTGGCAGCAGTCTTTTGATTTTAGTTCTGGTAGGCCTGACTCTTGCTTCCTTCAGGATAGCTTTGTCTGTCAACGATAAGTTTGATAAACTACTTGCCAGTGGTATCTCGCTTCTCTTTTTACTACAAATATTTGTTAATTTAAGTTCTATGGTGGCACTAACACCTCTTACCGGCATCCCTCTTCCGTTTATTTCTT
Organism: uncultured Pseudomonadales bacterium; assembly: GCA_964357975.1. GTDB lineage: Bacteria > Patescibacteriota > Microgenomatia > UBA1400 > MFAQ01 > UBA10133. Next base: position 12,678 of record CAYHNG010000001.1, on the reverse strand, counting down.
ACGGTGGGTCGTCTTTGGTAACCAACTTTATTAGTCTTGGTCTATTAATTAATATCTCCAAACGAGTATGAAGCCTCGCATTATTTTTACCGGAGGCCATCACAACAGTGCCCTTGAAGTGGCCAAGATACTCAAAAAAGAAGGTTACCGGATTATCTGGATCGGGCACAAGTTTACTTCACGGGGTGAAAAAAGTTTATCCGCCGAGTATCAGGAGGTTACCGGCGAAGGAATTAAATTTCTGGAGTTGAAAACAGGTAAATTTTTTAAGAAAGTCGACCTTCGGGAGTGGTTAAAAATAATTTTTGGTTTTTTTCAATCTTTTTATTACCTTTTCAGTTATCGGCCGGCTTTGATTTTTTCCTCCGGAGGATATTTGTCGGTTCCGGTGGTCATTGTGGGCTGGATTCTCAGAATCCCTTCGATAACTCACGAACAAACCGTTGTCTCGGGTTGGGCCAATAAAGCCATTTCGCCTTTTGTCACAAAGATTCTCTTGACCCACGCCTCTTCCCTGTCCAATTTTCCTCACGATAAATCCGAGGTTGTTGGTTTACCTATTCGAAAAGAATTATTAAATACCAAATACACCAAAAAATTCACCCCCAAATTAATTTACATCACTTGTGGTAAACAGGGATCTCATCTCATTAATCAAGCCGTTTTCCCCATCATTCCCAAATTAGTGGAGAATTTTACGGTGGTCCACCAAACCGGATCAAGTACCCTAACCAAAGATCTGGAGCGGGCTAGGAGAGTCAGAGAGAAGTTGGGAAAAAATAAGGACCGCTATCATTATGCTCCTTACTTCTTTGCCGACGAGGCGGCCACCTATATTCGTTCGGCTTCACTGATCGTCAGTCGATCCGGAGCCCACACGGTCTACGAGCTAATGGTTCTCGGTAAGAAGGCAGTCTTAATACCTATCTCCTGGGTTTCTCACAACGAGCAGTATCTTAATGCCCGGTTAGCCGTGGATCAGATTGGGAGCTCCGTGCTCGAGGAGAAGAATCTCAGTCCGGAAAGTTTATATCAAGCGATTATGGAGTTAATTAAAAAGCCTCCCCAAAAACCGGTTATTAAACTAGTTACTAATGCTGCCGACAAGATTGCCCACATCATCGAACAATCGATCTAAGCGTAATGGACGGCGATTTAGAAATTTCTTCAACCGTTTCTCCGTAATCTCGCCCGTAAAGACCGGAGTCGGCCAGCATGTATTTCCAGTCTTCTTGTTTCTTCTCTTCCTTTTTCTCGTTAACAATCTTTTTACCATCACTAAAACGGACTGTCTATTGGATAGCGAGACTTGTTCTCCCGAGATCGTTCAAAAATTAAACAAGTATATCGGATCTAACATTTTGCTTTTGAATCAAAAACAAATTACCAAGTCGATCGTTGAATCTTTTTCGGTCGAAAAAGTTAGTCTTGGATTTAAAATGTTTAATACTTTAAAGGTGGTTTTGGAGGGCAGTCGTCCTCCCTTGCCGGTCCTCGTTTATGTGGTAAAAGACTTACCGACCGTTTCTATGGATACTGCTCCGGGATCCTCAACTTCAGCGGATTGGCCCAGTCCCTCTTCGGAATTTGATCTGTTTATCGAGGCGGCTAGCCCTAGTGGTTTTGGCCTATGGGACAACGGGCGGATGATCCCTATAGCTACCTCCGAGTCTCAAATAAAATATCTTCTCTCCGAAAAACCGGATGAGGAGACAGTCAAATCGCTCTATCGCCTGATCAAGATGGTTAACAAATACCTCGATATTAAGTCCATTCAGATACTGGGTCAAAGAGTTTTCTTGAGTCAGTCGGGTCAACCTGATATCATTGTTAGTGTACCTTTCGACGAAGGTCGGGTAAGTGAGGCAATTAAGTCTTATACTTACCTGGCGGCACTCAAGAAAGATGCCAAAGTGATTGATTTACGATTTAAAAACCCTATCATAAGATAATATGGCCAAAACTCAGGGAATAAATGCAATTGATATAGGATCGAGCAAAATAACTTGTTTGATTTCAGTTCCTTCTCAGGATAGTTCCAAAATAAACGTCATTGGTGTGGCCACAGTTCCCAGTAAAGGCGTTCGCAAAGGTCAGATAGTAAATATTGAAGAATGTGTCGGGGCCATCACCGACTGTGTTGAATCGGCCGAGAGAATGGCCGGTGTTGGTGTCGATTCGGCCTATGTTTCGATCTCCGGTGAACAGATTGCCTCCCAAAATTCTCACGGGCTAGTGGCCATTAGAGAAGCCGAAGAGGAAATCTCATCGGATGATGTGTTTAGAGTTATCGAAGCGGCCAGAGCCATTTCTCTCCCCAGTTCTCGGGAGATCATCCATGTGTTACCCATTGAGTTTATTGTTGATAGTCAAAAGGGGATTAAGGATCCCACCGGTATGTCCGGAGTTCGTCTGGAAACCGAAGCTCATTTAATCACCGGTCTTTCTCCATCAATCAAAAATGTCACCCGTTGTATCAGCGAGCTGGGAGCCAACGTTTCCGGGCTTGTTTTTACCGGTCTGGCTTCGGCTGAGGCAGTTTTATCCGAAACCGATAAGGAGTTGGGAGTTATTCTTATCGATATAGGTGGTGGAACCACCAGTATTTGTATCTATCTTGAGGGTTCGTGTGTTTATTCTGCTGTTCTACCTATTGGCGCCAAAAAAATTACCGACGATATTGCTATTGGTTTGCAGATTAGTGTTGATAGTGCCGAGAAAATCAAACACTTTGTTAGTCGGCCAAAGCACGAAAGAGATGAAGATGAACAGAAAACAACCGACGAAATCGATTTGTTGAAGTTGGGAATTAGCGAGGACGTCAAAAAGGTCTCTCGTAAAACTATCGTGGAGGGCATCGTCCGCCCTCGACTCAACGAAATTTTTTCGATGGTCAACAGTATCGTCAAACAATCTGGTTACGAAGGACAAACTCCGGCCGGTGTAGTTCTCACCGGTGGTGGTTCCCTCTCGGTAAACTGTACCGAGAGCTGTCGAAGAGTGATGCAGTTACCGGCAAAGATTGGAGTCCCTTCGGGTTTGTCGGGCATGATCGAAGAGATCAGCACACCGATATCGGCTGTGGTTGTCGGCCTGGTTCTTTTTGGCTATAAACGAAAAGAAGAAGTCCCTTCGGGAGGAATAAAACTTTCTGGTATGATAAAGGGAATTCCCGGCAAACAAGTTGTTGGGAAGGCGCTTGAGTTTATAAAATCTTTCTTACCATAAAGTGGGTCTAGTCAAACCGGATACAAATACTTTTGCCAAGATCAAAGTTCTTGGCGTCGGAGGTGGTGGTAACAACGCCATCAATTCTATGATTTCTTCCGGAAAAATAAAAGGAGTGGAGTTCATTGCTGTCAATACGGATATGCAAGCCTTGCTGGCGAGTAATGCCGATATCAAACTTCAAATTGGAGAAAAAAGTACCAAAGGACTTGGGTCAGGATCTAATCCCGAAGTGGGTCAAATGGCTGCAGAAGAATCTCGGGAAAAAATAAAAGAAGTACTTTCCGGAGCCGACATGATTTTTATTACGGCCGGTGAAGGCGGTGGTACCGGAACCGGTGCGGCACCGGTCATTGCCGAGATAGCCAAGAAAGATGTTGGTGCCCTAACCGTCGCCGTTGTTACCAAACCTTTCTTGTTCGAAGGCGCCCGTCGGAGGGTTCAGGCCGAAGAAGGGATTGAGAAATTAAAAGAAAATGTTGACACGCTCATCATTATTCCCAACCAGAGGCTTATGGATGTCGTTAAGAAAGATCAGACTCTCCTGGAGGCTTTCAAAACAGCCGACTCCGTTTTGGGGCAAGGTGTCCAAAGTATTTCCGATCTCATTACCATTCCCGGCTTGGTTAACGTTGATTTTGCCGATGTGAAATCGGTCATGACCAATGCCGGCTCGGCTCTCATGGGTGTTGGTCGATCGTCGGGAGAGAAACGGGCCATTATTGCCGCCAACGCCGCAATCAGCTCACCCTTACTCGAAGTCAGTATTGATGGTGCCAAAGGGATTCTCTTCAACATCGCCGGTGGCGAAAATCTGACTCTTTCCGAAATCAACGAGGCTTCTTCGATTATCACCCAATCCGCCGACCCGGACGCCAATATTATTTTTGGTACAACCATTAGGGAAGATTTGGGGGACGATATCCAAATCTCGGTTATTGCCGCCGGTTTTGACAGTCTTCGACACTATAATCCTATTTCCACCACGAATTCTTTCTTCAAACCCACTATCACTGAAACTCAGCCTTCTCCTTCTGTCATTCCGAGCGTAGCCGAGGAATCTCACCCCATCCCGCCAAAAACAGCCTCAGCTAGCAAATACAAGCTCCAGCACGATGAGGTTAATATCGAAGACGATCTCGACATTCCTACCTTCCTGAGAAATAAGTTTTAGTCTGTTTCAATACCCTATATTGACATCCAGTGAGAAATAACCTACAATATATAGGTTACTATTATCTTCGCAAACTAAAATTCAAAGAGAGGAGGTTCGATGACCTGGAACCTTAAACAACGTCTTCGAGATCAAGAAGAGGCTGAGTTGGAAGAGGAGGAGGCCATGGAGGAACTGATTCGCGAAATGCGTCATTCCCGTCACCATCGGCACGACTCAAAGGGTGATACCTGGAAACTGCTCTTCTGGATTATTTTCCCTGTGGTTGTAGTCATGATAGGTATTCTCGGACCGCAGTTGGAAAAGCTTCCCACTATCACATGGTCAGTCCCTACTCCGGTCGCCCTCCAACCTACCGAGCAGCAGCCGAGTGAGGTTGAACAGGCTCCCGCCCAGATTCAGGACACGCAGGGTTGGAGCTACGTTCCGCTGGTCCTCGGTGGCTCTGTCCAGACCTTCTTTATGTGGCAGGCGGACAACTTTCTCAATGCTCCCAACTTGGCGGAGTTGCCCCTGTCTCTTCAGCTGGATTGTCCCACCGATGGTCCTTCCAAAGGAATTATCATTCAGGACATCACCGTCACAGCTCAAACCGTCTTCCTCATTACCGAAGGTCGGACGGAGAACGTTACCGTGGAGATAGTCCGTGGCGAAAGCCCGGTTATCGCCCAAATAGCCTTTGTCTGTCAGCCGGACAAAGTATTCTTTCTTCGCTGGTAACCTCATGCCCGCCGTTTCGGCGGGCATTTTGTATACGAGTTCCCTTTAACTATTGGTGTTGTCGGTGCCGTCTTCCTCCCTGTCTTGGCCGCCGTCGGTGCGGTTGCCGCCCTGATCGGGGAGTGCACCATTTCTGTCACGCGTATCCGGGAATAGCCCTTCTATCTTGTAGTAAAATATCTCAGACAGCACCCTGATATTGGAGGTATCATAATGCGAGAAAGTGGACAATCGTTAACCGAATACGTTTTGATTCTCGTTTTGGTAGCCATAGTAGTCTTTCTTGTCATGTTCTTGGTTGGTGATGTGCAGACCAGACACGTTTTTGATGCCAAAGTCGACGAGCAGCCATCTCTAATTGTTGGCAATGTTCAATCTGTGGAAACCGAGTCGGTGATGCACCCTAACCCTGTTTTATTCGTGGACGTTCCCGGTTCGACCTCGTCTGGCCTAATGGATCACCCTCGCTCGTGGAACCTGGAAGGTTGTATCGAAGTCCGGCTTCCCAAAACAGCCAAGCATCTCTACGCCGCCACTCCTGTGCCGTCGGAAATTGCTGGCCTAATCAATATTCAAATGCCCATTCCCGGAGGCAGTGTCATCAATATCTGTGCTCCCGGAGGCATCTCCACTCAAATTTTCCTTTGGATTGATTAAAACCGATTCGAGCCTTGAGACAACCTCAAGGCTCTTTTTGTAGCCCTTCGAGAGCTTGACCATTCGGGTATTATTTGGTTTAATGAAGATATCCCGCCTGCAGAAGCTATCGCTTCAGCGATTTCGGGCAGGTCGGTATTTCTTCGGAAACATAACATGATTCGTCATTCCGACCGAGTATGGAACGAGTGGAGGAATCTCACTCCATTAAAAATATGTGAGATCTCTCGACTACGCTCGAGATGACACAAACAAAAAATATCTATGATTCAAAAAATATCCGCTCCGGTCTCGGTTGAAACAGTTTACGATCATCGCAAGCGTACCGTTATGCCCCGTCGCATTTTCTGGGATGGTCAGATTTTTCGTATTGCCCAAGTTGGACTGCACCATACTTTTCGTGAAGGCAGAACTCTTTTTCATATTTTTTCGGTCACCGCTCAAAACTTATCCTTCAGATTACGATTAGATACCGAGTCCTTATTTTGGACTCTAGAAGAAATCTCCGATGGGTTTGCCAATTAGGTTGGACTTTAATCATGCTCCCTCCACCGTCATGCACATCGACTTGAACTCTTGTTTCGCCACCATCGAGCAGCAAGCTAACCACCTCCTTCGTGGAAAACCTATTGCTGTGGCCGCTTACGATAGCCCCAATGGTTGTATTCTGGCTCCCTCCGTTCAAGCCAAAAAATTGGGCATCAAAGTCGGCATGCGCGTTAATGATGGGCGTCTTCTCTGTCCCGATCTTATTGTTCTTTCCTCCGACCCGGACAAATACAGGGCTGTCCATGTTAGTCTAAAGAGAATTTTATCCACTTACACTCCGGAAGTAGTTCCCAAATCTATCGACGAGTTCGTTTTGGACTTTGCCGGCACTCCCGCCCTCAAGAGGGGTTTGTTCACTATTGGTCAAGAAATCAAAAATCGTATCAAGAGTGAGGTGGGCGACTATCTGACGGTTTCTATTGGTCTCGGCCCCAATCGTTTTCTTGCCAAAACAGCGAGTAATCTCCACAAGCCGGACGGTCTTGATGAAATTAACCGGAACAACTTTTTAAAGATATACGCAGATCTTACCCTTACTGACCTTACCGGTATCGCCAGACAAAATGCCATTCGTTTGAACTCGGTCGGTATTTACACGGTTTTGGATTTTTATCACGCCGATCTGAGAGTTCTGCGATCCGCCTTTCATTCTATTGCCGATTATTACTGGTTTGTTCGTCTTAGGGGTTGGGAAGTGGATGATGTGGATTGGGGGGTGAAAAGCTTTGGTCACTCCTATGCTCTGCCCAAATTTTTAACCAAGCCGGAAGAACTTGCCCCGCTTCTTACCAAACTAGTGGAAAAAGTTGGTTTTCGTATGCGTCGGTCAGGCTTTCAAGCCAAAGGGGTTCATTTGGGTCTTCTCTTCCGTGATCATGAATTTTGGCATCAGGGAATCAGACTGGACCAACCGATCTTTTTAAGTCAGGACATCTATCGAGTCGCCTATCGTTTGTTTTCCCATTCTCCATATCACCTACCGGTACGCAATTTAGCTGTTTCTTGTTTTGACCTCTCCGGAAGAGACAGTCTTCAACTCTGTCTGTTTGAAGACAAGATCAAGAAAGACTCTTTGGTATCTGCCCTGGACGACATCAATGACCGGTGGGGAAGCTTTGTCATTACTCCGGCTATGATGGTTAACATGGGAGATGTAATTCAAGACCGTATTAGTTTTGGAAGGTGATTTAGTGTTTTTCGTATAAAGCCTCACCGGCAATGGCCTCCGCCTTTGTGGCATGGATTGTTCCTACAGGATGGTTGGCTGGGGAATAAACGGTATAAAGCTTCAACGATTCGGACTGGGAGGTATTGATAATATTATGGTTTGTACCTGCCGGCACAATTACAACATCATTTGCCTTAAAGGTTATTTCTTCACCATTAAGAACTGCTTTGCCTTGCCCAGCCTCAAATCTAAAAAATTGGTCAATGTTGGGGTGAACTTCCATGCCTATCTCCTCTCCGGGTAGCAAGCTCATAAGCACCAGTTGTGAGTGAGGGGCTGTAAACAGGACTTTTCTAAAGTTAGTATTGGCTACAGTCTCGGCCTCAATATTAGTATGGAATCCGGTCATATTTGTTAATCTTGATAATAACTCATCTTACATCTCTTTTTGGTCGGTCGCCAGGAGGCACACTTTGTGCCTAGACGATTTAGAATGTATCGGTCACAATAGGGCCTCTCTCAAGTTGACAAAAGACCTATAACAGAGTATAATCCACAAACTATGAAAAAATTCATCTTATCGCTTCTCTTTGCCATCATTGTCGCCAAACCGGAAACTCCGGTCTTACCTCTCATGTCCAAAAACCATAGCTCGGAAGTAATTGCCAGCAAGGAAATCAATATGAATTATCGTTATCCGGTCTCTTCGGTTAGTAATATTTTTAAAGATAACATCCTTTTGAACCTTGCCTATCTTGATGGGAGGGTTACCTCTTCTTCGCAAATAAATTGGGAAGAAATCAATAAACCCTTTCATTCTGAATTTACCCTTCAACCCAACGAAGCTTTTGCTTACCACAATACCATCTTGCCTGAATATAAAGACAGGGTTGTGGTTACCACTAAAGCTCGTTTTAACAAGCAAGATGGTTTTAAAACAGACGGATATCTCTATGGAGATGGAGTTTGTCAGCTTGCCTCACTCATCAACTGGGCCGCTAGAGACGCTCAGTTGGAAGTCGCCCAATTCACCAATCACGACTTTGCGGCTATCCCCGAAGTACCCAAGAAATTCGGCGTCGCTATTTACCTGGATCCAAATAACCAAGCCGCCAGTGCCAGAAAGAACCTCTACATTGTGAACAATCAGAGCCAAGCGGTTACCTTTAACTTTGACTACCGAAACGGTCAGTTGACTGTCTCAGTCTCCAAAGTTGTCTAACTCCTATTGCTTGTTGAATTACAAAAGCCACCTATCTGTAAGGATAAGGTGGCTTTTTTCTCTGTTTTACACCGGCTGCCATGTACCGAACTTTTAGATTTCTTAGCTTGTAGTCCGGACGGATTCTTACATTCCGTTATCTGTTGGCAGACAACACACGCACCCCAGAGTAGGTCGTGATCCCTAGGCTGTGTTGTCACTTAAAAGTGCGGTGTACCAATAGGGGCTAGAAAGTTCGTAATTCTTTTAACTAATCCCTACACCCCTATATGTGGGATTAATTACAATGTAGACGTTATTTTTTCAATTGTCAAGGTACCCTCTGAGTACAAGAGTAATTTTTGTTGTTATAATAAAGAAAAGCGTTTGTCTGCCTACCGGCAGTCAGGAGCCCGGAAATCACCGGACGAAGCTGGAGGAAGAAATCATTAGAACCTCTCGGGTAAGCCCGTTACAGCCGTAATTAAGTAAAAAGATTAGATGGTACCCCCCTAAACAGGGTCTGATCCCGATTTTGTGTCGGGATTTTGTGTTTAATATATTCAGTCATATGACAAAAGTAAAACATCTAATCAAAGAGGTCGAAGGCACACCTGATTTTCCTGTACTCGAAAAAGCCCTGCTCCAACATTGGTATCAGGCCGGTATTGTTGAGAAATATCTTCACAAAAACGACGCATCGTCCGAAAGATATTACTACCTGGATGGCCCGATAACGGCTAATAATCCCATGGGTGTTCATCATGCATGGGGTAGAACCTATAAAGACCTTTGGCAACGTTACAAAAATATGCGCGGGTTCAAGCAGAGATTCCAGAACGGTTTTGATTGTCAAGGGCTCTGGGTTGAGGTTGAGGTTGAAAAAGAGCTTGGTTTCAGATTTAAAAAAGATATCGAAACTTACGGAGTTGCCGAATTTATTCAGCGTTGCAAAGACCGCGTCATTAAATACTCCGATATTCAAACCGATCAAAGTAAGAGATTGGGCTATTTCATGGATTGGTCCAACTCCTACTTTACGATGTCCGACGATAATAACTACATGATCTGGTATTTCCTTAAGGTCTGCTGGGAAAAAGGCTGGATCTACAAAGGCCACGATTCGGTACCCTGGTGTCCCCGCTGTGAAACTGCTATCTCTCAGCATGAGATGTTGACCGAAGATTACAAAGAGTTGACCCACAAATCCATCTATTTTGAATTACCCGTTACCGGTCGGGAAAATGAATATCTGTTAGTTTGGACCACGACCACTTGGACTTTACCGGCGAACATTGCCGTTGCTGTGGACGAAAAACAAGACTATTCACTGGTTCAGGATACTTCCGGAAATAATTTTTGGGTCTTGAAGGATCTGGTTGAAAAAGTCTTCAAAGATGGCTACCAAAAGATCGTCAAAACAGTTAAAGGTAATGAATTAGTGGGTCTTCACTACACCGGACCTTTTGATGAGATCTCTGCCGTTAAAGAAGTTGCCAAAAATAATCCGGACAAATTCCACATTGTTGTTCCAACCGATTCGTTCATTATGCCGATCAGTAATACCGATGGTACCGGCTTGGTTCATACCGCTGTCAGTGCCGGAACCGAAGACTTTGCGTTGGGCCGGAAACTTGGTTTGCCCATGATCCCAATTATTGCAGACAATGCCGATTATCTTCCGGGTCTGGATTTTCTTTCTGGTAAGAATGGTAAGAAGCATCCTGAAATAATTCTCGATTATCTGGAAGAAAAAGAAAAAGCGGGGGAGAACTGGATCTTTAAGATCGAAAACTACACCCACCGCTATCCCGCCTGTTGGAGATGCAAGACGGAACTGGTTTGGAAAGTTACGGATGAGTGGTACATCGCTATGGACAAAGTCGACCCCGACGACAAGAAGGGGAGAACCTTGCGTCAAAAAATGATCGATGCGAACGAAAAGATCACTTGGAAACCTGAATTTGGCAAAGAGCGCGAAATGGACTGGCTGAACAATATGCATGACTGGCTCATCAGTAAGAAAAACCGTTACTGGGGTCTGGCTCTACCTATCTGGGTTTGCGATAAGTGCAACAAGTTTATTGTCATCGGCGGCAAAGACGAGCTTAAAGAAAAAGCGACCTCCGGTTGGGATAAGTTCGACGGTCACTCACCTCATAAACCATTTATTGATGAAGTAAAGATCAAACATGAATGTGGCGGTACCATGACCCGTATTCTTGATGTTGGTAATCCCTGGCTGGATGCCGGTATCGTTCCATTTTCTACTTTAGTTGATCCGGTCACCAAGAAAGTTAGCTACACTTCGGATAAAAAATACTGGCAGGAATGGTTTCCCGCCGACTTCATAACCGAGTCTTTCCCCGGTCAATTTAAAAACTGGTTCTATTCTCTCATCGCCATGAGTACGGTTTTGGAAGACACCAATCCGTTTAATACCGTTCTGGGTTTTGCCAGTATGCTTGGAGAAGACGGCAGGGCCATGCACAAGTCCTGGGGAAACTCGATCGAATTTAATGAAGCGGCCGACAAGATCGGTGTTGATGTCATGCGTTGGGTATTTACCCGGCACAATCCCGAAAGAAATATGCTATTTGGTTACAAGCTAACTTCCGAAACCAAGAGACAGTTCCACATGCTTCTTTGGAACTCTTACCGCTTCTTCGCTAATTACGCCGATCTGGAAAAATGGCAGCCTCAGATAGAATTTGAAAAAATTCCGTCAAAATTGGATCTTTGGGTCTTGAACCGATTAGATCAAACGGTTTTGGATGTCACCGGTAGTTTGGAAAAGTTTGATGCTTTTTCTGCGACCTCCTCCATCGAAAGTTTTGTCTCTGATCTTTCTACGTGGTACATCCGACGATCCAGAGATAGAGTTGGACCAAGTGCCGAAAGTCCGGAGGACAAGGAGAATTGTTATCGAACACTGAGGACCGTCTTTGATTGTCTGTCGCGCATCCTAATGCCCCTTACACCGTTTATGGCCGACATGATTTATACGAACATCACCGGTGAAGAATCCGTCCATCTGGCCGACTGGCCCTTGGTCACCGATCCGGAAGTTGTAGATACCAAATTAATTGAAAAGATGGCTCTCGTGAGAAGTATTTGCGAGCTGGGGCACTCGAGCAGAAAAACTGAATGCGTTGCCGTCAAACAACCATTGGCCAAAATTACCGTCATGGGTCCTGTTTCCGGTCTTGTTGACGAAAGTGAGTTGATTCAATTAATTAAAGAAGAGTTGAATGTTGTCGAGGTAGATCTTAAAGAAGATAAAGAACTTTCGGTAAAACTGGATCTGACTTTAACTCCGGAACTTATCAAAAGAGGACAAATGAGAGAAATCATCCGTTCTATCCAAGAAGCCAGAAAACTGGCAGATTGTCGCTTGGACGAAATAGTCTCCGTTACTTTACCGGACTGGCCGGTAGAGTTTGAAGATGAAATCAAAAGAAAAACATTGGTCAACAATATTATCAAGGGAGATATGATTAAGATCTCCAGAAACTAATGCGTCAAAATAAAGGTCTCTTATTCTCTGCCTTGATCTTCATCGAGGTCCTCAGTTTGATCACCATTTGGAGTACCGCTCCGGAACTGTTTATGTCTCAGCTGGCTTTCGTTGTTGCCGGAGCTATCATCGTCTATCTGCTGGGAAAATCGGACATCTTACTTCTTCTTAGCTTGGGGAATACCTTTTACTTTCTGAGCCTTTTTCTACTGATCCTGACTTTAATAGTCGGGAGAAATATCCGGGGATCCGTCCGCTGGATAGATCTTGGTTTTTTTAATTTACAGACTTCCGAAATTATCAAACCGCTTCTGGCCATTTATTACTCCGCTTATTTGGCCAAGCTAAAATCGATTAATTGGCGGCAATTATTCCTTTTTTTGGGTATCACTTTTATCCCCGTGTTCTTGGTCGCCATTCAGCCGGACTTGGGATCGGCTCTGGCAGATCGGAAGAAGCGTCGT